>NZ_PHQT01000003.1:0-435062 GCF_004332415.1 Synechococcus sp. BS55D | reverse complement strand
CCATCAGCTCCTGCACCTGACGACCCAGCGTGATCTCCTGCTGATGGCTCAACAGCGGCACACGACCGATGTCCCGCAGGTACGAACGCACCAGATCCACGTCGGGGAGCACGGACAGGGGGGCCACAGGTCGATTACGAAACTGAACTGTTTCGTAATTTACCATCGTTGACAGGGTTTTCCTGACCGAATCGGCGAAATTCAGGCCCTTGGGCAGAATGGAGTCAGAACAGAGGTTCCGGTGATCAGCCCACCCGCCAGTGCCGTCAGCACAGCCAGGCTTCTGCTCGTTGAAGACGATGAATCAATCCGTGAAACGGTACGGGAAGCTCTGAAAGCAGAGGGTTTTGAGGTTCTCGCCTGCGGAGATGGCGCCGAAGCTCTCGCCACTCTCACGCAGTCCACAGCCGAACCAGTCGACCTGGTGGTGCTCGACCTGATGCTCCCGGGCCTTGGCGGCTTGGACCTCTGCAGGCAACTGCGCAAGAGCGAAGACAACACTCCGATCCTGGTCATCAGTGCCCGCGATAGCGAGACCGACCGCGTGCTGGGCCTCGAGGTCGGAGCCGATGACTACCTGGTGAAACCCTTCGGCCTGCGGGAACTCGTAGCCCGCTGCCGGGCGCTGCTGCGCCGTTCCCAGCAACCCGTTGGCGATGAGCCGAGTCCACTGGTGTTCAGGCACGACAATCTCTGCCTCTACGCCCAGGAATGCCGGGTCACCCGCGACGACAAGGATCTCAATCTCTCGCCGAAGGAATACAAAATTCTCGAGCTGTTCATCAAGAATCCCAAGCGGGTATGGAGCCGTGACCAGCTTTTGGAGCGAATCTGGGGTATCGATTTCGTCGGAGATACCAAAACCGTTGATGTGCACATTCGCTGGCTGAGGGAAAAGATTGAGGATGAACCGTCCTCGCCTTGCCACATCCGTACCGTGCGGGGCTTCGGCTACCGCTTCGGGTAAAAGAAAGGGATGGCGGAGCAACTCGGGCTGGGGCTTGCCCTGGGTGCAGCGATCGGCACAGGACTCACCTGGACTCGACTGAGGCACAGGTCACGCGCCGCGACCCCTCATGGTGCGGTTCTGCACGGCAAGACCCTCACCACACCACAACTGCTCGCTTGGATTGATGCCGGCACCCAGGGCTGGCTGATCCTCACCCCGGATCTGCACATCGCCTACATCAACGAAAAGGCTGAGCGTCTCCTGCAGATCTCCCACAATTTGCTCGTGCGTGGGCAGCCCCTGGAGGAGGTGCTGTCGATCCCAGAATTGGAGGAAGCGATTGTGCGCGTCCGCCATCAGCAACGGCCGCAACGCAGTGAATGGGAATGGCAGGGGGATCCCTTAGAGGCGATCGTGCTGCCGGGATCGGATGAATGGCTGTTGGTGCTGCTGCAGAGTCGCCGCTCCCTTGAAGCGCAACAACAGCAACAAGAACGCTGGGTGAGCGATGTGGCCCACGAGCTCAAGACGCCCCTGACCGCTCTCATGCTGGTGAGCGACCGTCTCGAAGGCGCTGTTCAGGGCCAGGACAGTGTGCTGGTGGAGCGCCTGCAGAAAGAGCTTCGTCGCCTGCAACTGATGGTGGAAGACCTACTGGAGCTCTCCAGGCTTGAGAACAGCCTGCCTCGAGACAACAGCTCCTACAGCGCGCTCACCCTTGAAAACCTGGTCGATAGTGCCTGGACCAGCATCCGTCCCATTGCCGAAGCCCGGGGCGTTCACCTTGCCATCAATAGTGATGAACCCGGACCGCTTCTCGGAGATCAGCGACGTCTCCATCGGGCGATCCTCAATCTGCTCGACAATGCGCTCCGCTACTCCCCGGACAACAGCCACGTGGAAGTGGAGATCCTTCCGAGTGGTGGCTGGTGGATGCTGTCGATCCGTGACCATGGCCCCGGCCTGAGTGACATGGATTTGAACAACATGTTTCAGCGCTTCTACCGCGGCGATCCCTCGAGGGCTCGCTCGAATCGCAGCGGTAGCGGTCTCGGGCTGGCCATTGTTCAACAAATTGCAGTGAACCATGGGGGGCGGATCCAAGCCCGCAATCACGCAGGAGGCGGCACCAACGTGGAACTGCTGCTCCCCCGCGGTGGACAGGCACTTTGACGGCTGAACGCCTGCAGAAATTGATCGCTGCTGCTGGACTCTGTTCCAGACGGAAGGCGGAGCAACTGCTGCTGGACGCGCGGGTTCAGGTGAACGGTCGAATCGCCACCCTCGGAGACCGCGCCGATCCAGAGCAGGATCAGATCTGTGTGGATGGACGCCCCCTCCGCCGCCGGGATCCTGCTCGGGTGCTGCTACTGAACAAACCACAGGGGGTGATCAGCAGTTGTCACGATCCCCAGGGACGACCGACCGTGCTGGACCTGATCCCTGCCGAACTGCGCCGGGGCCTCCATCCCGTTGGGCGTCTGGATGCCGACAGCCGTGGCGCCCTGCTGCTGACGAACCAGGGAGCCATCACCTTGGAGCTGACCCATCCTCGCTACGCCCATCGCAAGACTTACCGGGTCTGGGTGGAAGGCCACCCGGCGCCCCAGATCCTGCAGCAATGGCGCGATGGCGTGCATCTCGATGGCCTGCCAAGCCAGCCAGCAGAAGTGATCTGCCTACGTCGAGCGGCAGGGCGCTGCCAGCTGGAGGTCATTCTCCGCGAGGGGCGAAATCGGCAGATTCGGCGAACGGCGGATCTGCTCGGGCATCCTGTGCTGGACCTGCAGCGAACAGCGATCGCTGATCTTCCTCTCGGTTCCCTCCCTGAAGGGCATTGGCGTGCCCTGAACAAGAGAGAATGGCGTGACCTGATGCCCGCGATGGGACCGTCCACGACGGAGCCTCCACAGACACGCTGATGCGACTCACGAGCTTCTGGAGGCGGCGCAAGGTTGCCCCACCAGCGACTGCCGATGGCTCTCCCCAGAGCCCGATCGACCCTCTCGAGGCGGCAGGCCGCAGGCTGCGGGAGCGACGAGAGGAGCGCAACCTCAGCCTGAGGGATCTCTCCAGGGAGATCAGGATCACAACCCCAGTGTTAGAGGCTCTCGAGCGTGGATGGCGTGACCGCCTGCCAGAGGCCGCCTACCTGGGCTCGATGCTCCATCGACTGGAACAACATCTCGAGTTGGAGCCAGGAAGCCTCAACGGTGCCCTGCCCCCACCCCAGCGCTCACGGCTGGCACATGGGGATCGAGGCAGTCGACGGTTCACGATCGGAAGCATCGACATCTTCACCACCTGGCAGGGCAGTGTTGTCTATGGCGCCCTGATGGTGGCAAGCATCCTGGGCCTGAACCATCAACAGCGCTATCTGGCGCAGCAGGGCAGCCTGGCGCTGGAACCGATGATTCCCAGCACCGCCTCCATGGCCAGCGACCCTTCCCTGGCTGGGCTAAGACCGGTGGAAGAAGCCCAGCGTCGCTCTCTGAGCAGCCTTGTGCCTAAGGAGCAGGACGCGAACCGCCCGGACCCATCGCCAACAAGCAACCCAACCGGTGTTCTTGAACTTCAGCTCAGCCGACCGAGCAGCATCCGGCTATCGAGCGCGGGTGGAGACCGCAGCGAACTCACCGGCAGTCAGGGACGCCTCACGCTGCAATTGCGCACCCCCGTCACACTGAGCATCCAGCCGGCACCAGCCGAGGCTGATCAGGTGCTCTGGAATGGAGACAAGCTGACCTCAATTGCAGGCCAGGACGGCAGCTATCGCCTCCCCCAGACCTCACCGCGCACTCCATAGCCTCGCAAGGCGCCCTCCAGTTGCTCATCCAGGACAGTGAGACGCCAGGTCCAGTTGCCACCGACGGTTCCGGGGGTGTTGAAGCGGGCGGCATCATCAAGGTGAAGAAGATCCTGAAGCGGAGTCACCACCAGCCAGGCACTCGAGGCGAGCCCTAGCTCGAGGAGCTGCCAGCCAGGCGCTTCAACCGGGCATCCCAACAGCTGCTCAACCCTCTGACGGGCGGGCTCATCGAGGGTCTTCCACCAGCCGATCGTGGTTGGGTTGTCGTGGGTGCCGGTGTAAACCACCCAGCGCTCACCTCGAATGTTGGCAGGCAGGTATGGATTCTCGGGATTGCCATCAAAGGCGAATTGCAGGATCTTCATCCCGGGTAACCGAAACCGATCGCGCAGCGCTTCCACATCGGGAGTGACAACGCCGAGATCCTCTGCCACGAGAGGAAGCTCTCCACCAGCATCTCGACGCAGTTTCCGCAGCAGAGAGGCCCCTGGGGACGGCTTCCAGGCACCATTCATGGCCGTGTCATCGCCGCCCGGCACAGCCCAGTAGGCCGACAGGGCGCGGAAATGATCAAGTCTCAGGAGGTCGGCCAGTTGCCACTGGCGCCGAAAGCGCTGCCGCCACCAGCGGAAACGACTGAGACGGTGGCGCCACCAGCGGAACACCGGTGTTCCCCAGAGCTGGCCGGTGGCGGAAAAATAATCCGGCGGCACACCACTCTGTACGAGGAGCTCCCCTTCACTCGTTAGTGAAAAGAGCTGGCGATGACTCCAGACATCAGCACTGTCGCGGGCCACATAAAAAGGCAAATCACCAAAGATGCGCACATTGAGCTCACGGGCCAGCGATCGGATCCGCTGCCACTGGCGGTCGAGATGCCACTGGAGCAGCCGATGGTGGAGAAGTGAAGCTTCGTTGTCGGCTTTCCAGCGTCGGAAGGTCCGCCCCTGACGGTTGGCCAGAGCTGACGGCCAGGTCCACCAAGGTTGCCCCTGATGCTGACGGCGCAGCTCCATAAAACAGGCATGATCTTCAAGCCAAAAGGCCTGGAGCTGACACCACCGGGCAAAGGCCTGATGGCGCTCAGACGACTGCTCTGACCAAGAGGCACTCAGGGCCTGGCCAATCCGCTCGGCCCGTTGCTCCGCCAGTTGCCAATCGACCCTGTCAGTCCCTGGGGCATCAGGCAATTCGGCCAGGTCCGCGTCTCGGATGAAGCCCTCCTCCGCAAGTTCCTCGGCATCAAGGCAACAGGGATTGAGCGCAAAGCTGGAGGGGGAGCTGTAGGGCGAGCCTGTGCCATCGACTGGCGCAAGGGGCAGCACCTGCCACACCTTGACTCCGTGCTCGGCCAAGGACCTCAGCCAACGGCTGGCAGCGGCACCAAAACCACCACAGACCGGAGAGCTGGGAAGGGCCGTGGGGTGCAGCAGCACACCGAGTTCACGCATGGGAGGGCTCAGGTTGATGGGAGCCGGTAACGCTCCACGATTCGACGGGCAAAAGCAGGCAGGTGCCGCTCCACCATCCCTGGATGATGGCGCCGCAACCAGAGGGCGTTGCGGGTGAAATGGGAATCGATCGAGAAACGGCCATATTCCAGTCCCTTGGGGCCAATGCGCTGCACCACCCAGCCCACCAATTCAGCAAGCCACATCGGGAGACGAACCGCTTTGTCGTAGGCATCGATGCCCTGCTGGACAGCTGCGCGGCGATCGCCCCGGCTGGTCACGGGGGCGATGTCGAGGTCGGCCTCAATCAGCCGCAGCAAATCCGCCCCGCGGTCATTGCGCACCACGAGCCACTGGCGACCGAACTCAGCTCCCATGTAACCCACCACGAGATCGGCACCGGCATTCACATAGTCGAAGCAGCTCAGACAGCTCGGTGCGAACACATCCTTGAGCTTCGGGGTATCGAGACCGAAGAAAGGGACCGTCTCCTGGCGTCCATCCTTGTGACGGAAATGAATCCTGAAGTCCTGCATGAACTCGTAGTGCACAACGGTCTCGGGCGAATCACTCGCACTGTTGAGAAACGTCTGCAAGCCTTCGCGAGAGACGTTGTCAACACAGGGAAGTCCGAGGACATAGAGCTGCTCGAGGGGGAGGGTGTCCTGCACCGCACGCAGCGCTTGGATCTGACAGCCGACACCAATCGCAAGCAGACGACGAATTCCACTACCCGGTAGTTGCTCGAGCACCGAGAGGTTGTTCGACAGGGTTGGTTTGTTCACCCGGGCGGCCAGCACCTCCTCAGGAGAACGGGCAAGCACCGGCACCGGCGTAAAGCGATCGTCCGGGCTCTGCTGCACGCAGAGCACGGCATCCACCAGACCGCTCTTCAAGGCCTTGATGCCGAGGTGGCTCACGATTCCAGTCCACTGGGCTCCCTGAATCGGAGCCTTTAAACGCGCGGTGAGCATCCGCTGCTGGACGCCGAAATAAAGCTCATCCTCTTGATCCAGATCACGGGAACGTCCGTGATGGCGACGCTCCATCCCCTCGAAGTCCTGATGAAGAAACGCACAGGACTGCCTCACATAGGCCACCCAGCGGGAATCACAGAGGCCACAGTCACTGCAGAGGTCTTTTGCCGGGCGAACCGTCCCCCGCGCCATCGGCCTGGCCCGGTCATGGGGAGATGGAGCTGAATACTGCTGTGTCACGGAGAGGCCGGGCCTTCAAGCCTCCAAAGCTAATGAGCGGAAGTTGGGCGAGACTTGTCCGCAGTGGATTCAGCCCAGTTCATGGCTCTTCCCTCTCAGCGTCGCTGGCTGGGGCAGTACCCGGCGCGCACTCTGCTGCGCCTTGGTGCCGCCGTGGTGGGGATTGGTGTCGTGGGAGCCACGCTTGGCCTGGTTTGGCCTGAGGCCGACCGGGTGGCCCCTGATCGGCCCTCAGCCGAAGACCCCACAAGCCTTGCTGCCTTCCCGAGCCGTCCGGTCACCGTGCTCGTGGTGGGCGTGGATAGTGATGGACTGCAGGATCCCGTGAATCGAGCAGCACCCAAAGGACCGGCCAATGCCGACTCCCTGATGCTGGTGCGCGTCCAGGCGGGTGAACCCCTACAAATTCTGCAGATCCCTGTGGAGTTGGCCGTGCACCTGCCAGGCCGCAAGGGAATGGTGCCCCTCAGTGCGAGCTATCGAGATGGAGGGGTTGCCCTGACGGCTGACATCATCCGGGAGCTGGTGGGCCTGCCGGAGGGAGAGCCGGAACGCTTTGTGGTGGTGCCGCGCAAAGCTCTGCGCAGCCTGGTGGATGGACTCGGCCAAGTTGAGGTGAACCTCAGCCAGTCCTTCAGCCACACCGACAAGAGCCAGGACTACCGCGTGAACCTCCAGGCCGGTCGTCAGACCCTGAACGGGGCCCAAGCCGAACAGTTGGTGCGCCTACGCCAGGATCCTCTCGACGAGCAAGCCCGACGGATCCGCCAGCAGTGGCTGGTCATGGGTCTTGCCGAACAGCTGCGCCAGCCCAACGCCATCACCCTGCTCCCAGGCCTACTGGGTGAGATATCCGCCGATGTCAGCAACGATCTCAGCAGCGCGGAATGGCTGAGCCTGACGGCAGCCACCTTGAGCAGCAACCAACCCCCTCGCATCAGCAGCCTCCCCCTTGCCCCTCGTGCCGGAAAGCAGATCCTTCGCCAGCTCGACCCTTCAGCCCCTCGGCCGCTTTGGGAACCCGTGAACGGCCAACCAGCCCCCTGAACTCAGGGGACCAGTCGCTGCAAGCGTTGACGCAACCGCCGAACCAGCACTGCATTCTGGTCGGGATCCGAGCGAACGACCTCACCACACCAGGGAAGGCCATCCCGTCGGCGACGGTCCGGCAACCAGAGGCCTCCGATCTGCACCAGGCCGACCAGGGGAACCCGCAATGCCGTGCAGAGGGCCGCATAGGCGGGCACGCAACCGGGCATCGCGCCGTCCTCGCCGGGAGCAGCCATCAGCAGCGTGGGCATCCTCCAGTCGCCAAGCGCCTCAAGCCAGGAGCGCCGATGCGCGAGGTCCAAACCGGCATCGCCAGCGAGTCGCAACAAGGAGAACTCCGTCCCAGACGGGGCCGACAACACCACATCGGGATCCTCCCCACAGGCGTGGTGGCGAAGGAGCGCTGGCCAATGCTCAGCAAGGGCCTCACAGGCCAGACGCATCCGCTGTTCGGGCAAGTTCCCGGCACCGATGAGAACCAGCTTTGGATCAGCCATGGGGGGACCTTAACGGGACTGGAGATCAAGGAAGGACTTGGCGTTGCCCCCCACGGCACTACGATCGGAAAACAACTGTCCTCGTCCGCGGGCCCGTGACCAGTTTCCTGACTGCAGCCCGTGCCGAACAGGAGAAAATTCAGCAGGACACCCGTAGGCTCCGCTTGTTCAGCGGAACCTCCAACCCTGCTCTATCTAGGGAAATTGCGGCCTACCTGGGCGTCCCCGATGGTCCTCGGGTGGTCAAGCGCTTTGCTGACGGCGAGCTTTACGTGCAGATCCAGGAGTCGATCCGGGGCTGCGATGTTTTCCTGATCCAACCCACCTGTGCTCCGGTCAATGACCACCTGATGGAGCTGCTGATCATGGTGGATGCCTGCCGTCGGGCCTCAGCCCGGCAAGTCACGGCCGTGGTGCCCTACTACGGCTACGCAAGAGCAGACCGGAAAACCGCAGGGCGGGAATCAATCACGGCCAAACTCACCGCCAACCTCCTGGTGAAATCCGGAGTCGACCGCGTGCTGGCGATGGACCTGCACTCAGCCCAGATCCAGGGGTATTTCGATATTCCCTGCGATCACATCTATGGATCGCCCGTGCTGGTGGACTATCTGGCCGCACAGGATCTTGGGGATGTTGTGGTGGTCTCGCCGGATGTGGGCGGGGTGGCCCGTGCCCGCGCCTTCGCCAAACAAATGAACGATGCGCCGCTGGCGATCATCGACAAGCGCCGCACTGGCCACAACATGGCGGAAAGCCTCACGGTGATTGGTGATGTCGCCGGCCGTACGGCGATCCTGATCGACGACATGATCGACACGGGTGGCACGATCTGCGCCGGAGCTCGCCTCCTGCGCCAGCAGGGTGCCGATCGGGTGATCGCCTGTGCCACCCACGCCGTTTTCTCGCCACCGGCCTGCGAGCGTCTATCTGTCGATGGGCTCTTTGAGCAGGTGGTGGTCACCAACAGCATTCCGATCGCGGCTGATCGCACCTTCCCTCAGCTGCAGGTGCTTTCGGTTGCCAACATGCTCGGAGAAGCGATTTGGCGGATTCACGAGGAAAGTTCTGTCAGCTCGATGTTCCGCTGACGTGAGCTGGGGCAAAGCCACGGCGACAAGGATTAGAGCGTTGGGTGGTCTTCCCTTGCTCAGCCTTGTGTTCTGCCTGGCGAGCCCGGCGGGTCAGAGCGCCCCACTCCCCTCGCGAGTGACTGTCCCGAGGACGCCCCCGCCACCAGCCGAGCCCACTCCCTCGATTCAACACGCCAGCAGCCTGAGTGAACGCCTCGCGTCGGTCACCAGCAGCCAACCCCTCGGGGTCTGGCTCACCAACAGCCCAAGCCCACTGTATTACGACAGGAATCGACTGCAACAGGCGGTGAAGGAACTCAAGGCCGCAGGATTCACCACCCTTTATCCGAATGTCTGGAGTCGGGGTACAACCTTTCACCAAAGCCAATTCGCGCCCTTGGAGCCCGCCCTTGCGGCAGCAGGCGTGAACCTCGATCCAATCTGCACATTGAGCAGGGAAGCCCATGCCAGAGACATGAAGGTCATTCCCTGGTTCGAATATGGACTGATGGAACCGGCGGGGTCGGCTGTGGTCAGGGATCAGCCGGATTGGGTGCTGCAGAAGGCCAATGGAAGTCCGATCACCGTGCTGCACGGCAAGGTCATGGTCTGGCTCAATCCCGCCCACCCCCAGGTACGCGAGCGCTTCATCGGGCTCGTGGTGGAGGTCATGAAACGCTGCCGACTGGATGGCCTGCAGTTGGATGACCACTTCGCCTGGCCCGTGGAACTGGGTTACGACCCCTACACATCAGAGCTTTACAGGCAAGACACCGGCTCGCTTCCACCGAAGGATCACACGAATCGCCAATGGATGACCTGGCGCCGCCGACAACTCACAGGTCTCCTTAGGGAGCTTCGTAGTCGCCTGAAAGAGGAAGCGCTGCCCCAACGGATCAGCCTCTCCCCTGGGCCCTTCCGGTTTGCCTACAACCACTGGCTCCAGGACTGGGAGCTCTGGGCCGTTGGAGAGCTCATCGACGACCTGGTTGTGCAGAACTATGCCTATTCCCTGAAGGGATTTGCCAAAGATCTCGACCAACCGGCCCTACGCAAGGCCCGAGAATGGGGCATGCCGGTGCAGATCGGAGTGCTGGCTGGATTCGGCAAACGCACCACTCCGATGCCAGTGCTGCGAGAGAAGGTGCGGCTGTCCCGTGAACGGGGGCACGGCGTGATCTTCTTCTATTGGGAAGGCTTGTGGGGAGCGTACGCAGGGGAGGAGGGGCCGGCGATTCGCCAGGCCGCCTTCGAGTCACTGGGTGCGACACCCCCCTAACGGTTCGGCGTCAGCCCTGCTGCATCAGGGCCACAACCTCGCGGGTATTCGTCGAGAGCTCTGCCGCTGCGAGCTGATCCAGGGCTTGCTTAACCAAGGCCTGACGCTCAGGCGCGTAGCTGCGCCAGCGACTGAACACCTTGGCCATTCGAGACGCCGTGATCGCATTGCGCTGATCCACCTGAATGATCTGAGCTGCCATGAAGCGGTAACCGCTTCCATTGGCCGCATGAAACACGAGCGGATTCCCCGCCAGCCCACCAAGGACGGCGCGAACCGCATTGGGCGCCATCGGATCGAACCGTGGGTGAGCGAGAAGCGCTTCCACCCGCGCCAGACCATCTGTTCGCGGGGTCGCTGCCTCGAGAGCAAACCAACCATCAAGGATGACCGGCCGCTCCTGCCAACGGTCATAAAAACACTGCAGGGCCATCTCCCGTTCGCTGCAGTCAATCGGCAACAGGGCCCGAAGGGCAGCTCGGGCAAGGGTCATGGAAGGTCCATGGACCGCAGCTAGCGCCTGGGCCCATACGGCGCCATCACCCGCTGCCGCCAGCCAGCTCCAGATCACCGCGGTGAGTTGCCGCTCACCCTGCCCCAGGGGCCATGCCTGGGAAAGCTGCGGGGCCAGGGCCTCCAGCCGTTGGTGCAGCAACGGCGCCAGGACCCGGCCGAGGCATTCACGCAAACCACAGGCGGCTTGAAAGAGAGCCGGAGGATCTGCTTCCTTCTGGAGAGCCTCCAGTTCTGCTCCACCGGGGAAAGCAAGCAGGGTCGCCAACACCGCTGGGTCGGACTCCCCCTCAATCGCGAGCAGACCACGCAAGGCCTCGAGCATCCGTTGTTCAAGATCCGAATCCCTGGTCCCGGAAGCCCGGGCCAGCAACAGGGTGCGCCAGAGCTGCTGGCCCGCATCCCAGCGGGCGAAGGGGTCGTCGTCGTGAGCGAACAACAGGAACAACTCATCCACGTCCTGAACGGCCTGCCAATGCACCGGGGCCGAAAACCGACGAAACAGGGAGAGTGCAGGCGGACGCGCTGATGGTGAGAGTCCCTCCAGCACGAGAGTCTCTTCCTCCTGATCGAGCACCAACAGGCGCTCCTCTCCAGGTTCACCGTTGGGCCCGAGAAGAGCCCAGAGAAGAGGAATCACCAGCGGCTGCTTCTCTGGCTGGCCTGGGGTGGGCGGCGTGCTCTGACGGAAGCGCAGGGTCAGCTCCCCGGTCGAAGCATCCCATGCACGGTGAATCTGCACTGTGGGCGTGCCCGCTTGGTGATACCAGCGCTTGAACTGCTCAGGATCGAAGCCCAGTTCGTCACGATCGGCGCTGGCTCCTTCAAGAATGGCGGCCACGAAATCATCCGTGGTGGCCGCCTCGCCGTCATGCCGCTGGAAGTACAGCCGCATGCCAGCCATGAAGCGCTCCTCCCCAAGCAAGGTGCGCAGCATGCGAATCAGCTCAGCGCCCTTCTCGTAAATCGTCGTTGTGTAGAAATTGTCGATGGCTTGGTAGGCGTCCGGCTTGACCGGATGGGCCGTAGGACCGGCATCCTCCCGAAATTGGCTATTGCGAAGCATCGAGGCATCCTCGATGCGCTTCAGGCCAGCGGAATGAAGATCAGCCGTGAAGCACTGATCGCGAAACACGGTGAGCCCCTCCTTGAGAGAGAGCTGAAACCAGTCGCGACAGGTGATCCGGTTGCCCGACCAATTGTGAAAATACTCATGGGCGACGACACTTTCGATCCGCTCCAGTTCGCCGTCAGTTGCGGTTTCGGCATCAGCCAAAACCAGCTTGGAATTGAAGATATTCAGACTCTTGTTCTCCATCGCGCCCATGTTGAAGTGGCGCACGGCAACCGTATTGAACTCATCAAGGTCGTATTCGAGGCCATAGACCTTCTCATCCCATGCCATCGAGCGCTTGAGGGAGTCCATGGCATGGGAGGTGTAGGGCTCATCACCGGGCTCCACATGAAGACGTAGCGCCACCTCGCGACCGGAGCGGGTCACAAAGTGATCCCGCACCTCACGCAGATCACCAGCCACCAGGGCAAACAGATAAGAGGGCTTCAGGTAGGGGTCATCCCAGATCGCCTCATGGCGGCTGGGGTCTCCACTCAGGGGGCCTTGACTCAACGCATTGCCGTTGGACAAAAGCACCGGAAAGCGCTGTCGATCGGCTTCGATGCGCACCCGATAACGACTGAGCACGTCGGGGCGATCGGGATGCAATGTGATCCTCCGGAAGCCCTCCGCTTCGCACTGGGTGGTGAGCATGCCACCACTGGCATACAGCCCCTCCAGGGAGGTATTGGCATGGGGATCGATGCGACAAACCGTCGTGAGCGTGAACGGCTGAAGAGGAGGAGCTGGAATTCGAAGCAGCGAGCCATCGAGAACGAAATCAGCCGCATCCAGAACCTTTCCATCGAGTTGGATCGACAGCAGCTCCAGATCCACACCGCGCAGGATCAGCGGCTGAGAATCCGCCAGGGGTTCCACTTGCAGACTGCTGGTGACTTGCACCAGGCGTTCCTCGATGCAGAAATCCAGGCTGATGCTGGGGATCGAGAAGGGGTATGGCTTGTAGTCAGAAAGGCGAACGACGGAATTCAGGGAAGCGGTGTGAGTCATGCGCAGCTGTCTCTTGACCGATCCTGGCGCGCTCATCGCTCAGGCGGTGCTCACGAAGGGACTGGGCCTGCTGCCAAACGGCCCACCAGATGCATCAGCATGCACTTGGTGGGCCTGGAGCTTGCGCTGTGACGGAACGGCTTACTTGGCGCCCTGCTGTTTCTTGAGGGCTTCTTCCACCTTGGCCTTCACATCGGCAGGCACTTCCTTGGGACAGAACTGAAGAGCACCGGTGATGATCTGGAATTCGGCGCCAGCAAAGAGCTGCTCATTGGTGAGCTTCTTATTGCCGGCTGAAGCCACCTGGCCGCCATGGCGACCGTTGAGAATCTGCACATAGGTGGCAGCAGCGATACCGACGGCCTTGGGGAACTCGACCCCAGCGGCACGGGCATTGCACACGTAAGACGAGCCCATCCCCCGATAGAGAAAGACATCATCGTTCGTGGCGGGCTTGACAGCTAACTGACCAGCGTTCTGAGCCAAGGCGGACGGACCGAGCAGAGCCAGAGGAGAAAGCAGCAGAGGAGCCGCTAATGCAAGCCGAAGACGGCGAGTGGGGAAGCGCAACAGTCCGAATCGGAAGACAGAGCCATGCTGCCCCATTCAGCCGCGGATGGACCAGTAGAGGCATGACCGAATCTGATTGGACTCAGCTGAAAACCTGTTCGAATCAGTGACGAACAATCAGGCGGGGATGGGGGCGGAAGCGTCCTCCATCCGGGTTTCATGGTGATGCTCAACAATCGCCAGCTCCCCTCGCTCCCAGCTGTAGATCGCCCTCGAGCGGTAGCGATCCTGATCAATCAGACGGGTGTGTTCCAGCACATGCCAATCGGCGTAATGGGATTCAAAGACGACCTCGTGCTCATCCACCTGACGGATGCTGGTGCGCACCGGCATGTCCTCAAGGTAGGCACGCTCTCGCTGGAGTTGATGCCCCATCAGGGTCGCCTCCATGACCCCTTCTCGGCGATAGCGCGGCTGCCGCTCGAAGAAGTCAGTCTCCCGTTCCGGCCACCAGGTAAAGCGATAGCGCGGCTGGCCCACCTGGGATTCCGCGAAGATCTCAACGCGGATCATCATGTCGAGATAGAGAACCTCATCCGTGGGGAAGAGGTATTGCCGCTGAGAACGCCAGAGGCCCAGGTTGCGCGCAAACCAGCGGCGCAGGTGACTGTCCAGCGGCAACCGTTGGACGACCGGCGGATCTCCGGGGGGCTCGGAGACTCCCCGTCGCTCAAGTGGCAGCAGCGGCATGAAGAACCGTCCGGTGAGACAACAGTCTGTACAGCTTCGTCATAGCGGTTCTGCCGAAGCGTGCAAAAACCCATAAGGTGGGCATTATCTTTCCGTCGACAGCCCTGTGGATGGGAACAATCCCAATCCGCGACAGCAGCTCAAGCTCCTGCTGGTGGCCGGTCGACACCATCTCTCGAGTGGTGATCTGCGCTCGCTGATCTACTTCCTCGAGCATGAAGACAACGGCTTCGACGTCACGCTGCAGATGTCGGATCCCTCACAGCAGCCCGAATTGCTTGAGCTGCATCGTCTGGTCGTGACTCCTGCGTTGGTGAAGCTCTTACCAGCTCCCAAGCAGGTGTTTGCCGGCAGCAGCATCTTCCAACAGCTGCGGAGTTGGCTTCCCCGCTGGCAACAGGATGAGGTCGTGAGCGGGTTGGGGCTGAGCCTCCAACCCGCGGAGCTGGATGGCAGCCGTACCCAGCGGGAGCTCCAGCTGGAAGACCAGCTGCTTGTACTGCGTCAGGAGAACGAAACTCTGATCGATCGCCTCAGCGCCCAAGAACGACTCCTGCGCATGGTCGCCCATGAGCTGCGGACCCCCCTGACCGCTGCCACGCTGGCCCTGCAGAGCCAGCAACTCGGCCAGATCGACTTGGCGCGGTTCCAGGACGTGCTCAAACGACGACTAGAGGAGATCGCGCTGCTTTCGAAAGACCTGCTGGAAGTGGGCAGCACCCGCTGGGAGGCCTTGTTCAACCCCCAGCGACTCGACCTGACAAGCGTCGCCGCCGAAGCGATCCTTGAGCTCGAGAAGCTCTGGCTTGGCCGAGATGTAGCGATCCACACCGACATCCCCTCCGACCTGCCCAAGGTGTTCGCCGACCAACGCCGGATGCGCCAAGTACTCCTGAACCTGCTTGAAAACGCCCTCAAATACACCCAGGACGGCGGTCGCATCTCACTGACGATGTTGCATCGCACCAGTCAGTGGTTGCAGATCAGCGTCTGCGATAGCGGTCCAGGAATACCCGAAGAGGAACAGCAACGGATTTTCCAGGATCGTGTTCGACTTCCTCAAACATCCGGAGGCACCTCCGGATTCGGCGTTGGCCTTTCAGTCTGTAGGCGCATCGTTGAAGTGCACGGCGGCAAGATCTGGGTGGTCTCCGAACCAGGAGAAGGAGCCTGCTTCTTCTTCACTGTTCCCGTCTGGCAAGGGCAAGATCAGAACGGCTCTGCTGCTGTCTTGACGGAGGGTCAGTCGGACCCCTAGTTTCATCTGGTGATCGGGAGCACATCCAACGATCACGGCCTCGCCCCCATCGTCTAGAGGCCTAGGACACCTCCCTTTCACGGAGGCGACAGGGGTTCGAATCCCCTTGGGGGTACTGCAAGTTTCGGAGTAGTTAATCCTCCGATTGCTGATTTTTGGTTAGAAGACTTTGATTCACACACGGTTCATGTGATTGAATCATTGATTATTTGGCTGCACCTTCACCTGACCATCGACCAATGGTTTAGGCGGGGCTTTTGACCAATCCAATCACTTCAGTTGTCGAACTGAATCCGTCGCTGGGCTTCCCGTTCCACGGCAAGAAGATTGGCTGAAAGATCGCTCCGCAGCCGTTGCTCAATCAGGGCCACAGGCATACCAAGACATCCCTGAACCGTGAGGTCATAAAGAAGTGAGGTGCCGTCGGGCAAGGCCTGAAGACGCCAGGAACCTTCAAAACGACGGAAATCGCCCTTTAGCATCCGAAATTGCAGCAGCCCCTCGGGGCGATGCTCGACCAGTTCGAGCTGAACAGCTGCAGAAAATCGCAAACCCAGCAACTGCTGACTGCCCACCTGAGCGAGCTCAACGCGATTGCCTTGCCTTGCTTCAAGGGTGGAGCTGCTGAGATTGGGGACGAAGCTGCTCAAACGGTCGTAATCCGTGAGAACGGACCAGAGGAGATCGACACCAATTGGTGTGCGTAGCTGCACAGCGAGCCTGCGCACACCTTGGGGGAGGCGCTCCATGGTCTGCTCAATGGTTTGACGGCGCAGCATGGAATCCTCAACATCGCGGGCCCCGTTGCGCTGCAGCCGTGACAAATCCGTGAACGTCAACGACGAGTCCCCGCTGAGAAATCTGAAAGAGTCAATCGAATGATCTTAAGAAAAACACTCAGCAGCAGCGTGAAGCAGTCGGCAAATGTAACCAGAGATCTGCTGAGCACGCCTATGATCGCGCCGTTTCATGAGAAGGCAAAGTCCATGCGCGTCAGCACGGCTGGTTCAGGCGACTCCCAAGAACGCATGTTCACCGTGGTGGTGCTCGGCCTTCAGTCCGGTCGTCAGCGCCGTGCGGAACGGCGCTTCACCGTGGGATTCAGCCAGCTCCAGGCCACTGTTCAGCGCATTACATCGTCAGGCGGCAAAATCACAGCAGTGATCCCTGCCGATGCAGCCGATTCCGGATCGACGCCCGCCAGTACCGCCTCTCAGACGCCCTCTTCCTCTGCTCCTGTGACTGCTTCCGCTCCCAAGCCTGCCCATGCAGCCGTTCCGGTCAACCTCTACAAACCGAAAACTCCCTTCATCGGCACTGTGACCGAGAACTACAGCCTGCTGGATGAGGGTGCGATCGGACGCGTGCAGCACATCACCTTTGACCTGAGTGGCGGCGACCCCCATCTGAATTACGTCGAAGGCCAAAGCATCGGCATCATTCCCGATGGTGAAGATGCCAACGGCAAGCCCCATAAGCTCCGCCTTTATTCGATCGCCAGCACGCGCCATGGCGACGACTATCACGACAACACCGTCTCGCTCTGCGTACGCCAACTGCAATACGAGAAAGACGGAGAGACCATCAACGGCGTCTGCTCGACCTTCCTCTGTGACATCGAGCCCGGCACCAAAGTGAAGATCACTGGCCCCGTCGGCAAGGAAATGCTTCTCCCCGAAGACGAGGAGGCCAACGTGATCATGCTGGCCACGGGCACCGGTATTGCTCCGATGCGCACCTACCTACGCCGCATGTTTGAGCCCAAGGAGCGCGAGCTCAACAACTGGCACTTCCGTGGCAAGGCCTGGCTGTTCATGGGTGCTCCCAAAACCCCGAACCTTCTCTACGACGCTGATTTCGAGCACTACCAGAGCCAGTTCCCCGACAACTTCCGCTACACCAAGGCCATCAGCCGCGAGCAGCAGAACAGCAAGGGTGGCCGCATGTACATCCAGGATCGGGTGCTCGAACACGCCGAAGAGATCTTCGCGATGATTGAAAATCCCAAGACCCACGTGTACATGTGCGGACTTCGGGGCATGGAGCCCGGCATTGATGAAGCGATGAGTGCCGCAGCTGCCGCCAAAGGGCTCGACTGGTCGGAATTGCGTCCCCAGCTCAAGAAAGCTGATCGTTGGCACGTCGAAACCTATTGATCCGCTCAGCCCGCCTCCCGGCGGGCTTTTTTTCAAAACCATGGCGGGATGTTCTGGAGCACTGCCAGGACTGCAATTCCTGGTTAAACCTCTGGCAGAACTCTCCGTGCCATGAGCGCAACGATCACGAATCCACTGCGGGTCGGCCTGCGGCAGGAACGGGTCATCGCCCCGCAATGTCTGGTCATCTTCGGTGCCAGTGGGGATCTGACCCATCGCAAACTGGTTCCGGCTCTGTTCGAACTGTTCCAGCAGCGTCGCCTGCCGAGTGAATTCGCCCTGCTCGGTTGCGCACGCCGCCCCTGGAGCGATGAAGAGTTTCGCCAGAAGATGGCCGAGGCCATGGGCGAAACAGTCCGTGAAAACCGCCTGGCCTGGGAGCAGTTCTCGGCCGGAATGTTTTACGAGCCAGTGGATCTTCAGCAACCTGAAGACCTGGTGAAGCTCGGGCGCCGCCTCGAGGAGATCGACCGTCTTCGCGCGACCCGTAGCAATCGGACCTTCTACCTTTCGGTCTCACCCAAGTTTTACGGCAGTGGCTGCCGCGCCCTTGCCGATGCCGGTCTGCTGAAAGATCCGGCAAGGAGCCGGGTCGTGATCGAGAAACCCTTTGGCCGCGACTACAGCAGCGCCCAAGCGCTCAACAAGGTGGTGCAGGCCTGCGGACAGGAAAACCAGATCTTCCGCATTGACCACTACCTGGGCAAGGAAACGGTGCAGAACATCATGGTTCTGCGTTTCGCTAACACAATTTTCGAGCCGATCTGGAATCGTAACTACATCTCAAGCGTGCAGATCACCGCTGCCGAAACTGTCGGGGTGGAAGAGCGGGCCGGTTACTACGAAACCTCGGGAGCCCTGCGCGACATGGTGCAGAACCATCTGACCCAGATGCTCGCGATCACCGCCATGGAGACCCCCGGTCGCTTCGATCCAGAAGCGATCCGCAGCGAAAAAGCAAAAGTGCTGCAAGCTGCCCGCCTGGCTGACGAACTCGAGCCCTGGAATTGCTGCATCCGCGGCCAATACGGCCCAGGTGGCACAGCCACATCACCCTTGGCCGGTTACCGACAGGAACCGGGTGTGGATCCGAACAGCACCACGGAGACCTATGTGGCGATGAAGCTGTTCATCGACAACTGGCGCTGGCAAGGGGTTCCCTTCTATGTACGCACCGGCAAGCGGCTGGCCAAGCGCCTCAGCGAGGTGGTGCTGACATTTCGTGAGGCGCCAGTGCATCTCTTCGATGCGGCAGGTGGAAGCCCGACCGCCAACCAGCTGATCCTGCGGATTCAACCCGATGAGGGTGCGGAATTTCGTTTTGAGGTGAAATCGCCCGGATCCGGCATGCGCAGTCGGCCGGTCGAAATGGAGTTCTCCTATGACGAATCCTTCGGCGAGCCCTCAGACGAGGGCTACGTGCGGCTGCTGGCTGACGCCATGCTGAGCGACCCCACGCTCTTCACCCGCAGCGATGAGGTGGAAGCGGCCTGGCGGCTTTACACGCCGTTGCTTGAACTGATTGAAGACAGCCCCTGGCGGCTGCCGATCCACCCCTATGAATCCAGGACCTGGGGACCCGCCGCTGCCGATGCCCTACTGGCCCGTGACGGCCTCCTCTGGCGCCGCCCCTGACGTCGATCCCTTTCTCCATCCGTTATCCAAAGGCCCGTCATGTCTCCCCAGCTCACCCTGCAGACCCCGCTCGAACTCCCCCCCTCCGAGGTTCCCTCCTACCTGGAGCAACTCTGGTCGAAAGACCAGCCCGGCAGCACCGGTGCTCACACCTTCTGTCTGTTGATCTGGCAACCCGCCTGGGTGGAACAGCAGCTGGTACGCACCGGCCGACTCCCCGGCCCTGTCACCGGCGTGCAGCGTGACGAGCTGATCGCTGCCGCACGGCAGGCGGTGGTGGATGGAGATCTCGCCCTAAGCACTCCCCCGCTCACACCAACCGTTGCGGACTCTCTGGCCCGACTCGAAGGTCAAAGCAACAGCGAGGATTTGCGTGGACAGCACGTGGATCCGGCGGTCAGTGCCCTACGGCCCCGTCGCCTCATCACCCTCGCCCCAAGCCTTGATGGAGGACGCGAGCTCGAAACACTGGTGGCGGCCTACTGCCCGCTGCCGGAGGAAGGCGGTGGCACCGCCGCCTGTGGAGATGTTGTGGTGCTACGCGGGGGCCATGACGCCCTCAGCCGCGGCTTGGGCATTCTGCAACCGCTTCTGCCTGAAGAACTGCCCTCATGGGTGTGGTGGAACGGCAACCTTGATGAGGCACCCGAGCTGCTCCAGCAACTGGCGATCGGCCCCCGGCGCCTGATCATCGACTCCGCCCTGGGCTCCCCCCAACACTGCCTCGAGCTGCTCTCCAGCCGAATCGAAGCCCGACAAGCGGTGAATGATCTCAACTGGCTGCGACTAAGAAGCTGGCGCGAAACCCTGGCCATGGTCTTCGATCCGCCCCAGCGTCGTGACGCTCTCAGCCATGTGGTGCAAATCGATCTCGATGTAGAGGGCGAGCATCCCGTTCAGGGTTTACTGCTCGCCTCCTGGGTGGCCGATCGCCTGGGCTGGCTCCTGAAAGGGTCCCAGCGCACGGAAGACCACGGCATCAGCGCCGAATTCCAGCGGCCGGATGGCATCAGCGTGCAGATGCGGATCGCGCCAGTACCCATGGGACAACCAAGCATCCACCCCGGACAGATCGTTGGGTTGCGGCTGATCTGCAAGCCCGAGACCCGGCCGGCAGTCTGCGTGATTCTCTGCGCTGAATCAGGAGGCTGCATGCGCCTCGAGGCTGGGGGTATGGCCAGCATGGAACTGCTGGAGGAGGTGGTGCCAGTACAGAACAATCCGGTTGAAGCCGATGTGGCCCGCCTGCTCGAGGGCGGACACGACACCACAAACCCCTTGCTCGCCGCCGCCGCTCCTCTAGCTGCCAAGCTGCTGAGCTGAGCCGCATTGCCGCTGCATGGCCTGTCTAATCGCCGCGCCATCCAGCGGCAGTGGCAAGACCCTGCTCACGCTCAGCCTGATCGCCTGGGCCCGCCAGCAGGGGCAGAGTATTCAACCGTTCAAGGTAGGGCCTGACTATCTGGACCCACAGCTGCTGACAGCTGCATCGGGGCGCCCCTGTCGCAACCTGGATCTGAGCCTCTGCGGTGAGGACTGGGTACGAGGCAGCTTCCTCCGTCATGGCAGCACGGCTGATCTGGCGGTGGTGGAAGGGGTCATGGGCCTCTTCGATGGCATCGGTCCAAGCAGTGATGGCAGCAGCGCAGCTGTTGCAGCCGCTCTCCAGCTCCCGGTGGTCCTCGTTGTGGATGCCAGCGGACAAGCCCAATCACTCGCTGCCCTGGTGCGCGGATTTCAACAACACGACCCCTCTCTGCGACTGGCTGGGGTCGTGCTCAACCGAGTCAGTAGTCCCCGCCATCGAGAACTGCTCGATGCGGTACTCGATGGCATTGAGGTGCCCCTGCTAGGGAGCCTGCCCCGCAATCTGAGCCTGGAACTGCCCAGTCGGCATCTCGGACTCGCACCAGCCCACGAACTGGAACGACTTGAAGGTCGCCTTGAGGCCTGGGCATCCCTAGCCCAGGAACATCTCGACCTGGGGGCCCTTCTGCCGCTGCTGCAGCCCCCCTCGAGCCGTGTTCCTCCACTCGAATCGCTCAATGCAGCGCCGCCCAACGGCACCAGCCGCTCGCTGCTTCCAGTGGCTGTGGCCCAGGACGCCGCTTTCCATTTCCGCTATCCGGAGATGCAGGAAAGCCTTGAGGCCCTAGGGATGCCAGTGCTGTCCTGGAGCCCACTAGCTGACGAAGCGATTCCGGAGGAAGCGACAGGCCTGATTCTTCCCGGTGGGTTCCCGGAGCAGCACGCCGCAGCCCTAAGCGAATGCCAACAAAGTCTGACCGCCCTGCGCCACTGGTTCAGACAACGACCGCTCTATGCGGAATGCGGCGGGATGTTGCTGCTCGGGCAAACACTCACCGACCTGGAAGGCAGGGCACACCCCATGGCCGGAGTTCTGCCCTTCGGAGCGCGCCGCGGCAATCTGCAGGTGGGTTACCGACAGCTGACCGCCACTGCAGACAGTCTGCTTCTACGGAAGGGAGAACGCTATGTAGGCCACGAGTTTCACCGCTGGTCACTGGAGACTGTGGGCAAGGAAGAAAGCCTGTGGCAGGTTGAAGGCTGGAGATCGCAGCGCCGGGAGGAGGGATGGAATCTGAACAACGTTCACGCCAGTTGGGTCCACCTCCATTGGGGCGGCTGCTCGACGATCTCATGCCGATGGCGCGCCGCGCTCGAAGCCGGGGCAACGGCGAGAGCAGGCGCTTCCTAAAACGCCAACCGCCACGCTCCTCCCCCCTGCAGGAACGCTGGCGACTGATGGTGGATGGAGATGTGCAGGGCGTCGGATTCCGCAGCAGCTGCTGCAGGCGAGCCACGGAACTGGGGCTGAGTGGATGGGTGCGAAACCTCAGCAATGGCCGAGTGGAGGTGCAGGCCGAGGGGAACCCCATGACCCTCAATGAACTGCGCCTCTGGTGTGAACGAGGCCCTAGCGCCGCCAATGTGCGCATGGTGCGGCTGAGTCACCTACCCATCACAGGTGACGACTGGTTTGAGGTGAGACCATGACGGCAGACCGCCAAATCTGGTTGCTGCGCCATGGCGCTACGGAATGGGCCAAAAACGGACGCCACACCGGCAGCACCGACCTTCCCCTGCTTCCTGAGGGCGAGGAGGAAGCACGTCGGCTGGCACCGGTGCTGAAGGCACAGCCCTTCGCAGCAGCCTTCACATCACCCTTGCAACGCGCCCGTCGCACCTGTGAACTGGGCGGCCTCGGGGAGCAAGCCCAGGTGATGGATGAACTCCTGGAGTGGGACTACGGCGACTACGAGGGCATCACCACGCCGGAGATCCGCAAGACGGTGCCGGGTTGGACGGTCTGGAGCCATGGTTGCCCCAACGGGGAGGATGGCGAGGCCGTGCAGAGACGCTGCGAAATCGCCATCCAACGCGCCCTGGAGGTCTCCGGACCAGGGGATGTGGCGCTGTTCGCTCATGGACACCTGCTGCGGGCGCTGGCGGGAACCTGGCTGGGTCTGGGTGCTGTGGGCGGCAGCTTGTTGAAGCTCGGTACAGGAAGCATCTGCGTGCTGGGATTCGAGCGCGAAAACCGTGCGATCGTTCGCTGGAATGCTCCGGCCGACGGCCGGTTCTAATGAGCGAAACCACTCTCTGGGCGGAACTGCTGGCCTACGGCACGGGCATCGGTCTCTCGCCCGTTCACATTGCCGTTCTGCTGCTCCTGTTGCTGGGCCCCCAGCCCCTACGCCGCGGCGGCTGGTTTGTGGCGGGCTGGGTGGTCACCACAATGCTCACCGCAACACTGCTGGTGACCGTGGGTCACACCCTTGTGCTTGATATGAGCCATGGATCCCACCACCGCACGGGCCTCGATCTGGCGGCGGGCGGAGCTCTGATCGCCATTGGCGGTCGAGAGCTCCTGCACTCCCTTTCAGAGGGAGCAGAACCGCCCAGTTGGACCGCCAGCATCGATCGCTTCGTTGCCATGCCTCTGCCCCTGTTGCTGCTGCTGGGCTCCGTTGGAGAGGTGGCAAGCCCTGATGATCTTGTGCTGTTCGCCAAATCCGCCTCTGTGGTGTTGGCAGCCCAAGCACCCACCTGGCAGGAATTGGTCGCGCTGCTGGCTTTCACCCTCGGGGCAAGCCTGCTGCTGCTCGCCCCCCTGGTGGCCGTGATGATTGGCCGAGAGAAGGTCGTGCCCTGGCTGGAACAAGGAAAACAGATCCTTTTCGCCCGCAGTGGCCTGGTGGTCGGCGGCGTCAGCCTTGGCCTGGGGATCTACCTGGGCTGGCAGGGGGTGAGTGGTCTCAGGCTGATCTGAGCGCCTCCTGCCAACGCAGCTGCGACTCTCGACTGGCGCTGGACCGTCCAACCATCCAGACCCCATGGCGGGCCCTGCTAACGGCCACATACACCAACTGACGTCGCAGAGACAGGTCTTGGGACCAGAAGACGTCATCGGCCACAAAAACCTCCCCGAAGCTGCTGCCCTGACTGCGATGGACCGTCAGAACGGCCGCAGGTCCGAGGGAAGCGAAGGCATCGCGGATCAGAAAGAAACGCCGCCAAAGCGCTCGGCCATCCCGCTTGCCGGCATCCCTGGCCTGCACGCGCAGGCGCTGCAACAGGCGATCGAGCAATTGGCGTGCTTCCGAACCCACCGGTGGCAACAGCCTCAGGCTGAGCTCAAGCTCACCACAGCGCACCCGCGCCATCAGGGTGTCGATCACAGGAACCCCAAGCCCGGCAAGGGCCAGCTGCCCATCGCCCCGAAGATCCGCATCGCTGAGCCCGAACTCAGTGAGATCGCAGCGCTCAGGGGTCACATCCTCCACCACCAGTTCGCGATTGGAGCCCAGCACGAGATCAGGCTCTTCGCCCGTCTCCGCCCCGTCCCTCGAGGCGGGCGCCATCACAGCGGTGCGGGTGATCAATACCTCTCCGGGCAACACCGGCATCTGATCAGCCAGATCTCCATGAATCGCTCGGCGGGCATGGGGAACCAGCTGCTCCAGGCTGCGGTTGGTCCAGCAGAGAATCCTTGCTGCATCAGGGTTGTCCGTGATTGAGGCCTGCCGCAACGCGTCCTGGGCCCGGGCCAGCCACTGGCTGCGATCCAACGCCGCCACAGTGCCCTGGGGAGAGCGCAAAGGTGGCAGCAACGGCGGGCGATCACAGGCAATCCGGCCATCGCGAAGGCAACTCGCCAGCTGAAGCACCGGACCTTGGTGGCGCACCACCTCCGTGAGACTTGTGGTGCAAGCACGGCCCATGGCGAACACAGGACTTTCCATTTCACCGACAGGGGGCAACTGGGCCGGATCACCGACAAACACCAACCGCGTTTTGAATGGATGGGCGCACTGCAAGGCGATGGACAACAGCGAGCTGTCGACCATCGAGGCCTCATCGATCAAGACCAGAGCCAGATGCTCCAGGGCCATCGCCGTCTGCTCAGTCGGCTCACAGAGCTCGCGATCACCCTGACGACGGAGCTTGAGCCGTAACAGACGGTGAATGGTGGAGGGATACCAGGTGGGCTGAAGCCCCTCGAGGTTGAGCGCCTGACGCAGGACGCCAACCGCCTTATGGGTAGGGGCGACCACGGTCCAGCAGAGTCCTGCGGCATCCACCTGCCTGAGCAAGCGCATCGAGAGAAACGTCTTGCCGCTACCCGCATAGCCGCTAAGCACGAAGGGGACCCCGGACTCGGAGCCTGAAAGCCAACGGCTGAAGGCCTCTGCCGCTTGCCGCTGATCGCCTGTGAGATCAGCACTGGATGCTGGCAAGCGATTCACCCCAGGGCCTGAAGAAGCCCCTGGGCCAGATGCCAGGGGGAGCCGAACAACGCGAGACCTGGAAGAGCGATCGCCGGACCGAGCACGCTGCCGACGAACACCTCAAGCCTGGAATGCCCCAGGGTCTCCTTCAGAGGTTTCTCGGGGGGGGACGACCAACTGGATGCGGGAAGCGCATTCACCCGTGCAGCCGTGAAGCCTGCGGCCCGCCGGATCCCACTGGCGTCGTACATCACCACAAAGGCGACGGTCGCGGCCAGCGCGAACACAGGATCAGCGAACCCCAGCTGCCAACCCACACCAGCCGCGGTACCGGTCACCAGCGCGGAATGACTGGAGGGCATCCCCCCCGTCTCGATCAAAACGGCCGGTCGCCAACGACGATGCAGGAGTAGCTCAATGAACAACTTGGAGAACTGAGCGAGGCCACAGGCCGCGAGTCCCCAGGCCAGTACAGCATTGTCGAGAAGCGAGAGGCTTGCTGGAGCCGTGACATCAGCCAGGATCATCGGTCGCGTCCGATCACGTAATCAGCCAGAGCCAGTAGAGGTGCTGCCTTGGCCAGCCCTCCACCATCTCCCTTGAAGAGAGACAGAGACGCCTTGGCTTCCTCCACCAGCGCTCTGGCCCTGGCCCTGGACTCCTCGAGTCCCAGCAGCTTTGGGTAGGTCGTCTTGTCGGCGATCAGATCCTTGCCAGCCGTTTTTCCGAGCACATCACTGCTGGCGGTCACATCAAGAATGTCATCAACGATCTGGAAGGCCAGGCCAATCCCACGGGCATAGGTACCGAGGGAAGCGATGCGGGTGGCATCGGCTCCGGCAATCAAGGCACCGGTGATCACGCAGGCCTTGAGCAGGGCGCCCGTCTTATGAAGATGGATGTATTCGAGGGTCTCGAGATCCACGTCCTTCCCCTCACTCTCCAGGTCCACCACCTGGCCCCCCACCAGTCCAGGGGCTCCTGCCACAAGAGAGAGTTCAGCCACCACCTTGATCAGGCGTTCCGCTGGCACTCCAGGACTGCGCAGAGCGACCATCTCAAAGGCACGGGTGAGCAAGGCATCGCCCGCGAGGATCGCCACCGCTTCGCCATAGACCTTGTGGTTCGTGGGGCGACCACGCCGCAAATCATCGTTATCCATGGCGGGGAGATCGTCATGGATCAGCGACATGGTGTGGATCATCTCCAGGGCCACAGCCGTCGGCATGGCCAGCGCCGGATCACCACCAGCGAGTTCACAGGCCGCCAAGCAGAGAATCGGCCGCAAGCGCTTCCCACCGGCCAGCAGCGAGTAGCGCATCGCCTCACGGAGCGACTCCGGTCGTTCAGGTCCCAGAGCTGCGTCTAGAGCAGCTTCCACCTCGGACTTGCGAGCCGCGAGGTAGGAATTGAAATCAAAGTCCTCGGGTGCTCCCGCCGGCCGGGCGTTATCGGAACTGGTCACCGCGGCGGTCATGGAACATCAAGCGTTGGCCGGATTCTCTCAGGCCGGAGGGCGAAGCTCTCCCGTGGCGACACAGAACAGCAGGCTGGTTAAACAACAGGCCGTTGAAGGATCGGGCTTCAGACCACCAGATCGCCCAGGTCGTGGTCGAGTCCATGGCGATGGCACCAAGCCACCACTGTGTTGACCAAAAGCATCGCGACCGTCATCGGTCCGACACCTCCAGGCACCGGCGAGAGGGCTGACACGAGGTCCTCGATCTCCTCAGCCCTCACATCACCGCAGAGTTTCGCCTTGGCGCCCTCGGGAGCATCGGGCGGCAGCGGCAGGCGATGAATTCCTACATCAACGACAACCGCTCCTGGGGAGACATGCTCCGCTCCGATCATGCGGGGACGGCCGGCGGCCACCACCAACACCTCCGCCTCCTGGGTGACGCGCTCCAACTCGCGAGTCCGGGAATGGGCGACGGTAACGGTGGCATTGGCCGCCTGAAGCATCAACGCCATGGGCTGACCGACCAGGATGCTGCGCCCCACCACAACGGCCCGACGGCCCTCGAGCGGCAACGCATGACGCCGAAGAAGGGCCATCACCCCAGCGGGTGTGCAGCTGCGGGGTCCGGGTTCTCCCTTGAGCAGTCGCCCCAGATTGAAGGTGTGCAAGCCATCGGCGTCCTTATCAGGATCGATGGCAGCAATGAGAGGACCCTCGTCGAGGTGAGCAGGCAGGGGGAGCTGAAGAAGAATCCCATCCACCCGCTCGTCAGCATTGAGGGAATTGATCGTGTCTAAAACCTGCTGCTGGGTTGAGCTGGCGGGTAGATGCGCCCCATAGCTGGCGATGCCGATGCGGCTACAGGCTTTTTCCTTGTTGGCGACGTAGACACCACTGGCGGGGTCATCACCGACCCGCAGCACGGCGAGACCCGGTGGACGCCCAGCCGACTTGCTGCAGCGTTCAACAGCAGCATGCAGCCTCTCTTCGATTTCTGCAGCAAGCTGCCTGCCATCCAGCTTCAGGGCCATCACCGGGTCAGCACCTCACCCCAGCATGCCCGCCCGATAGAGCTAGCGTGCAAAAGGATGCCCTCGGCTGTGATTCGCCTCCATCGCCTCGGTCAGCTCTGGCAGAGCTGGTTGCGCAGCGAGTCGCCCACTCGCCCCGTGCTGCGCTGGCGCAACCATCAAAAAGCAGGGCTTCTTCTTGTCTGCCTCCTCGTGGCGCTGGTCTCCAGCTGGCCGTGGCTCGTGGAACCAAACCTGCGCCCCGGTCTGCCAGCCCCCTTCGATGCCGTCGCCCCCAAAAGTGCTCGGGTCGTGGATAGCGAAGCCCTGGAACAGCGCCGTTCCAGCCTGGTGCCACGCACATTCGTGCAGGTGATCGACCTCGAGGAAACCAAGCGGCTTCGGGAACGCCTGGAGCGGCAGCTGGCCGAATTGGAACGGGTGGCACGCAGTGATGACGCCGAGCGCATCGGACCCGTCAACCTGAGCGAACCTGAACAGGCCTGGCTGACAGGCCGTAGCCAAGGGGAACGCCGCCAATGGGATATGGCCCTCAGGCGTGCGGCTGACCGCATGCTCAGCCAGGGATTGGTGAACACCCTGGCGGTAGAACAGTTGCGCAAAGCGGCCTCCCTGCAGCTCACGACCCTTGGAGACGCAAAGGATCCAAGGAAAACACTCGGAAGCAAGCTGCTAGCAACCACCTTCCAGGGCTCGAGCAACCTGCGCACGGATCCAGGACGCAGTCAGCGCTTGATCGAGAAGCTGATCACCAATCAGGGGATTCCCACCATCGAGGTCACCCGGGGGGATCTGATCACCCGCAAGGGAGAACCCATCAGCCCCCAGGCCTATGACGTGCTCGATTACTTCGGCCTTGTGAATCGCAGCCCCCGTCTGGGGGTGTGGATGTTGCGATTCACAGAAGCCTTAGCCGGTTGTGGAGTGATGGTGCTGATCATGCGCCGGGAGCGTCCCTGCCTGGAGGCATCCCATGCCCTTCTGGCCCTCGGGCTGCTTCTGATCGTGCAAGCGGCGAAGCTTTGGTTCGGAGCTGCCGTCAGCCCTCTTGCGGTGATCGTGCCGCCAACCCTGCTGCTTGCCCAGGGGTTAGGAACCAGCTGTGGCCTGGCCTGGCTGGCGATCGCCAGCCTGCTGTGGCCCCTGCCGGTGAATGGTCTCGGTGAGGGGCGCCTGATGATCGCCGCCGCCATCGCCGCCGTGGCGGCACTTCAGGCCGGACGCCTTCGCAGCCGCGCCCAGTTGCTGCAGCTAGCGGTGCTTCTACCGCTGACGGCTCTGCTGGTCGAATGGCTGTTATTGCGCAGTCAGATCAATGCGGGCATGAGTGCCTGGACGCGCCTCGCCCCCAATGCCGGAGAGCTGGCTTCTGAGGCCCTGCTGATGGGACTGCTGCTCATGGGGGCGATCCTGCTGATTCCACTGCTGGAAAGCTCCTTCGGACTGCTCACTCGCGCCCGTCTGATGGAGTTGGCCGATCAGGAGCTTCCCCTGCTGCGACGCCTTTCCTCTGAGGCTCCAGGCACCTTCGAGCACACGCTGATGATCTGCAGCCTGGCGGAGGGAGGAGCCCGTGCGATCGGAGCCGATGTCGATCTCATTCGCACCGGCGCCCTGTATCACGATGTCGGCAAGTTGCATGCCCCTGACTGGTTCATCGAAAACCAGACACAGGTCGGCGAGAACCCCCACGACCGACTCAATGACCCCCTCGCCAGTGCCGGAGTCCTCCAGGCCCATGTCGACGAGGGGCTGAAGCTGGCCCGCCGCTATCGCTTGCCTCGACCAGTGGCCGACTTCATCCCTGAGCATCAGGGAACCCTCAAGATGGGCTATTTCCTTCACAAAGCACGGGAGCTCGACCCCAAGGTGCCCGAGGGACGTTTCCGCTATCGCGGCCCCACACCGCGCTCGCGGGAAACAGGAATTTTGATGTTGGCCGATGGCTGCGAAGCAGCCTTGCGCTCCCTTCCTCCAGACACCAGCGATCTCCAGGCGCGGGAGACCGTGCGGCGCATTGTCGAATCACGCCTCCGCGATGGTCAGCTGCGGTCCAGCAGCCTCACGCGCGCGGAAGTCGAGCTGCTGGTGCGGGCATTCGTGCAGGTCTGGAGGCGGATGCGCCATCGCCGCATTCCCTATCCGATTCCGGCCTACAAGGGCTATCCAGCCTGAGCTGGGAGTGCGAAGGGCACCGGCGAATGAACCCTCAGTCGCCTGCCGCTGAACGGATGCCGAAAGGCCAGCGCCAGAGCATGCAGATGCAGGCGGGTGACCGCAAGCCCAGAGGGCTGAGCACCGGATGCATAAATCGGATCGCCGAGGATCGGCAAACCAAGCCCCGCGAGATGGGCCCGCAGCTGATGGGAGCGACCGGTCAGGGGCCGCAGCCAGAGCCTGCTGCAGCGATCACCCTGAGCGGCCCAGCGCCAGCAGGTCAGGGACCGGCGACCGCCGGGGTGGTTGCCATAACGGGGCGGTCGCCGCTCAAGACGAGCCAGGGGCTGATCGATGCGACCGCTCAGCGTTGCCGGCGCACCGCAGACATCGGCGACGTAAAGCTTCTGAACAGCCCTCTGGGCGAAAAGCGCACTGAGCCGGCGCAGGGCTTCCGGAGAGCGGGCCAACACCAGCAGACCGGAGGTGTCCCGATCCAAACGATGCACGAGCTGAAGCGAAGGTTCAGCCACTTGCAAACGGCTGCTCAGGGAGTCGGCCTGCGCCGGCCCGAGCCCTGGCTGGCTGAGAAGCCCGGCTGGTTTGACCACAACCATCAGGTGGATGTCGGAGAAGAGGACCGGGATCGCTTGAATCAACTTCAGAGCAGGCTTCCGCTCCCGCGAAAGCCAGCGCGCAGGCTCTGACGACGATGCTCAGGCCTGCACCAATAGAGCAGAGCCAGCAAGTTGAGAAGAGCGAGCACCAGGGAAAGCGCTCCTAGGCGAACCGCATCAGCGCCGAGGGAGATCAGCGCGAGGCGCACGATGCCGTAAGGCAGCGATGCAGCCAAGGCCATCGAAAGGGCAACGATGGCCACGATCACCCCCCAGCGGCGGCGTGCGATCAGACCGGCACAGGCAACGATGCCCACAACAGCAGCCGGCCAGGCCAGGCCAAAGGCCACGCTGAGATTGGCCGCACGCAAGTCAGGAGAGGTGATGGCGATCCACCCGATCAGGGGAAGGGCCAACACATTGCCGGCGAGTCCGAGCCAGGTCATCAGCCAGTAGCCACGAAGGCTGGAATCCATCGGAGACCGCAGCACAAACGAGTCATCACCGTAGGCAATCACGTTCAGCCGTCCTGCTAAGGAGTGTTCTCGTCTGTGGTGTTTCCCTCTGGGGTGTCGTCATCGACAGAGTCGTCTGCTGAGGCCTCTAGAACGGTTTCAAGGGTGGCGAGCAGCAGAGCCATCGCCTCCTCTCGCAGAAGCGGGGAATCCACCACCAGATCGAGCCAGCCATGACAAAGGGCCTCGATCTCCTGAAGCAACGGGCCGGCGGCTTGAAGGGCCTCCATCACCTGAGCGGAGCCCTCTGCATCCAGCTCCACCCCATCGACGACCACATAGCGCCGACCGTCCTCTCCGACGTAGGTGAGATGCCCCTCAGCATCGAGAGTGGGACCGGTCAGCGGCGTGACGGGATCGTCTTGGTCCTCCATCCGCCCTCTCCCGGAACACCTCACTCCTGGATTAGCGCCGGATCAGTCGTTCGGCACAGAAACGACGGAAGAGATGCTCCACCTCATCGGCAGGAAGACCCTGCACCAGTCGTGCTTCCACCTCATCACGATGCTGGCTGTGGTGGTAGAGGCGCAGTTCCTGCAACGCCCCAGGAGCCTGCCGACGCACCTGGGCGATCGCGGCGGTGAGCTGATCATCCGGTAGCAGAGGGCCCTGACGGCAATGCTGCATAACGTGGGCAGATTCATGGGCGAGCACCGTCCAGATCTGAGCCGGATCATTGGCGAGATTGTTGGCACAGAGCAGCAAGGCATTACGGCCGGCATGAAAGGCTCCAAGCAGCGCCGACGGGCAGTCCTTCGCCACCAGTGTCTGGGTGCCCGCTTGTCGCAGAAGCCCGGCAAAGCGTCCAATCCGATCCCAACTTTCAGCCCTGCCCTGCAGGGGAGCAGCCGCCGACACCCCCACGAACAGCACAAGCCACGCCAACCGCCCCATCACTCATTAGTCGCAGTCCTAGTCCCATTGGACCCATGGCAACTCCAGGGTGTCTCCCTTGCACCGAAGTTCTACGGATTCAGGCCGGTCGGACTGAACGGCTAGCGATCACGCTGTCCACCTTGTCGCGGAATGACTGCTGACGATCAACCCGGGTATTGACTTTGAGCGTGGTGTAAATCCGCGGGGCGCCAAGGTGATGCACGGCTTTATGACAGGCCTGTACGCAGGCGAAGACAGCCTCCCACTCCCCCTCAATCGCCGTACCGTTCGGCCCGAGCTCAAAGTCCAGCCCCGTCGCCTCGATCACCTGCTGACAGGCAGCCACATAGGGCGCGAGCGAGACACCGACACCCAGCGGCACCACACACAGATCAACACTGACCCACATGATCGATCGGCGAAACCGATCAAGGTCTAGCGCCTCGAAGGCAACTGAGCGGATAACCGACGGTGCGCCAGGCCCCGGAGCGGGTCCGCACCTCTAGAGCGATTCCCCTCTGGCCGACACCAAAGGCCATCCCCTGACCAGTGCACCAGCTCTGGGCCGCCGCCTCCGCCGCCTCCCTGGAGTCATAGGGAGTGTCCAAAACGGGATGAGGGCTGCCATCAAGGGCGACCAATCGATACATGCAGCGCCCCGACTCCGGCACGGTCCAGATCAAAAACTGTCTCCATCGTCGCACTGTTGGCGCTGGACTGCCAGGGGTGATGCTGGGCAGGCGTCGCCCCTCCCAGCCCGATGCCCAGCTCCAGCCTGCAGCAAGCCTTCGCACAGCTGATGCAGTCGGCCCCTTCAGCCCTGTTTCCAAAGGCACGCCGCCTCTACCTCAATAAGTTCCCCCTCGACGGGCGGGACAGCACCAGCGCGCTGCGCCTCTTTGTGGCGAACGAGCAGGTGGAGGAACAGATCGAGACGGCCAGCGACAACGCCACGGATCGCAGCGCAGTGCTGACGATCCGCCCCCTCAAGCTGGCGCTGGTGCACTGGCTCCAAGCAGAGCCCGCCAGCGATGCAGCCATGGAGAACTACTTCAGAAGCCACTGGCAACTGGACGCACCCGCCTTAGAGGCCCAGGCGGAAGCGTGGTTCCGCGAAGGAGGCCATCAGAGCCTGTTCACGGCTCCTGAGGGCTTGATCTGGGAGCGCCGCTCGTCACTCCCGGCCACTTGAGATCAGACACCTGGGGCCTGCAGCGTTGCCTCGCATCAGGTTGTCCCACAGCCCATCACCCGAGCCGGATCGCACCATGTTTTTGAGCGGTCGGTTGTTCAAACTTTCTCGAAGGGAAAAAGCGCAGGAAAACGAAAGAGCACGCTGAGCGGATGCTTGGCAGCGCTAGCCAGGGAATGAGTCTCAATGAGAACAGCCATGTTGGTCCCCCGTATCGAACGCTTCGTGCTGCGCAGCCCCAAAGCCGGCACCTACTTCAGAGTGAACGAGATCGATCAGGGGATCGAGCGCGTCGCGACACCCGAATCTGCTTGGACCTTTCACAGCCATGAAGGAGCCGTCACCCATGCCCTACTCATGGCTCAGGTGCTGGGTGAGACCCCCGACGTGGTGATGATCCGCTGAACTCAGAGCTCGTCTTCGACGTCAGTCTTGACCGTGCAATCGCTGAGGGGATAACTCACACACAACAGGGCATACCCCTTGGCGATCTGATCGTCATCGAGAAAGCTCTGATCCGATTGATCGACACTGCCGCTGATGATCTTGCCGGCGCAGGTGCTGCAGGCACCGGCACGGCAGGAATAGGGCAGATCGATGCCTTGCTCTTCAGCGGCATCAAGGATGTACTGGTCATCAGCACAGCTGAAGCTGGAACCACCTTCAATCGCGATGGTGAACGAAGCCATGACAAACCAGGGAGGTCAGAACCTTCATAGGGAAAGGAACTGAACCTGCCTTGCCTGGTGAGCATCTGCTGACAAGGTCAGCGCTGACCCACGAGATCGTCCCAGGACAGATAAGCCTCAGCAGACATCACCTCAGCCACTTCATCCTGACGGAGAAGGGTCAACGACTCCTTGTCGAGGCAGCGATCCCAGCCCGTGTTTGCAACTTCGGTGGGAGCCCAATCCTTCCAGAACGTCATTCCACTACAACGTCAACCTCTGGCTAGCTTCAGGGCAAAGAGGCCGTGGCTGCCGTGTCCAGCAATACTGATTGGTGGTAAGGGGTGGCACCCAAGCCATCAGCAGGGCCTGGACTATCACCCCTGAATGAAGTGGCGCAAGCGACGAGCCTCCTGGGCGACCCGCTCCTGCAACTGTTGCTGAGACAAGCGCGACTCCTCCCGCTGCTGGGCGGAGAGAATATCCGCCTCACCAACCTCCAAACCCCGAGCTGCGGCCAGTTCACAGAGCTCTTGCACCCCCAAGGGCTGAGCAAGCTGAGCAGCGAGCTGGGCGTCCTCAACCCGCAAGGCCAACAGACGATCCAGATCTTCGAGGGACATCAGCAGCGACGTTCGACCCGCCAGGTCTATCGCATCTGCTGATCGAGCGGACCGCTGCTAAGACGTTTTTAGACCGTGGATGACGTGATGTTGATCCGCCAGCATGCTCCGCTCGTTGGAATGCTCGCCATTGGCCTGACCACAACCCTGATCGGGAGCAGCGTGAAGGCCGCCTGCTCCTTTCTGCCTCCCGTAGGGGGCGACGGGAGCAGCGACATCGTCAAAAAGCGCGTGGGCAAACCCAAACTTCTTGGCCGCACCAACTGGAACACCGACTTTGCCGTGAACGGCGTTTACCGCAGCTACAAGCTGTTTTTCACGGCCGATTCCACGGCCAGTGGCACCTATCCGGTGGAGGCCTATCTGAAATTCACCGACGGAAGCAACTTGCGGGTGGTGCAGGAGTCGATGACGCCGCCGATCGGAACCGGCCGCATGTTTGGCCCCTTCAGCGCCCCTGATGGGAAAACGGTGAGCCAGATCAACTTCAAAATCGGAACGGGAAGCGATCCGGATTCCACCGGCTTCAGCTACCGGATCTCCGTTCAGGGCTGCAACTGAGATCACCAGCACGATCCTGATTCAGGTCGCGGTCGGCCTCGGCTTGTTCCTCCTCGGCATGACCGTGATGACCGAGGGCCTGCGGGCCCTCGCCGGCCGTCGCCTGCGAGCAACGCTGCTCCGCTTCACTCGCACCCCCCTGTCCGGAGCGATCGCAGGGGCGGCGGGCACTGCGCTTCTCCAATCCTCGAGCGCAACGACTGTGGCGACCGTTGGCTTTGTCAGCGCCGGGTTAATCCGCTTCGAGTCGTCTCTGGGGATCATCTTCGGCGCCAACATCGGCAGCACCGGTCTTGGCTGGCTCGTGGCCGTGATCGGCCTGAAGCTCAACATCACCAGCCTGTTCACCCCAGCCATTCTGGTGGGTGCCGTTCTGCGCTTGATCGGTCGGCAACGCACACCAGCCATCGGCTCAGCCCTGGCCGGATTTGGGTTGGTGATTCTTGGAGTCAGTCAGCTGCAGCAGGCCATGGCCGGCCATGGGCCCCTGCTGACGACCACGGCGCTGGACGGCCTCGACCTGATCAGTCGCTTGCAACTGGTGCTGCTTGGCCTGCTGGCCACGTTGATCACCCAGTCCTCCGGCGCCGGCGTGGCGACCACGCTCACCGGTCTTACCGCCGGAGCCCTAACCCTTCCGCAGGCCTGCGCTCTGGTGATCGGGATGGATGTGGGCACCACAGTCACGGCGCTGATCGCCAGCCTTGGGGGCAGCCTGAGCGCCAGGCGCACTGGCCTGGCGCACGTGGTGTTCAACCTGGCCACAGCACTGATGGCGCTCGTCCTGCTGCCGCTGTATCTGAAAGGGCTGGATCTCGCTTGGCCTGGGGGCATGGGTCTGGATGTCCCCTTTGCGCTGACGGCCTTTCACACCGGCTTCAACTTGCTGGGGGTGGTGATCGCCCTGCCGCTGACCAGTCCGTTCGCCGCGTTGATTCGCTCCTTGGTGCCAGAGCACCGCGGCCGAGGGCCCTGGCAGCTGGGGCAACACCCCCCCGCAGATCTCTCCGTAGCGATCAACCTGGCCTTGGCGGCCCAGGGGGCGCTCTGGAGGCAACAGATCCTGCTCTTGATCGAAACCCTGGGCGGACAGCCGCCAGAACCGGTGCAACTGCACTTGGAGGATTTGGCGCGGTCCCTGGGCCAAGCGGAGCACTTCCTTGATCAACTCCATCTCGTGAACCTGAATCGCCAACAGGTGGAGGCTCTGCTGCATCTGCTGCATGCCCTCGATCACCTCCAACGGCTGCAGGGTCGGCTGGCGGAACAGGAACGGACCCAGTGCCTGCAAAGCGCAGAGACATTGGCTGCGCCCCGGCGCATGCTGCTGACGTTGCTCCTGCGACTCCCAGGCGATCTGGACCAGAGACGCTGGCTGGCACTTCAGAAGCGCTGCAGCATGGTGGCATCCCTGCTGGATCGACAACTGGACCAGGAACGGCATCGGCTGATCGCCCGATCGGCTGATGGGCAACTCAGCCTTGAAGACAGCGGCCTCCAGCTCGATGCGCTGCGTTGGGCTCAGCGCGTGGGTCACCATCTGGATCGACTCAGCGACCACCTGGGAACGGCAACGCTCGGACTGGGTCTCAACGGGGGGAGAAACGCATGAACGGATCCGGCTGGAAGTTACTGCCCGCAGCCCTGGTGTCGCTGCTCACCGTTCTGTTTCTGGTGCTCTGGCAAGCCCTGGCTCAGCAAACGGCGGTTCTGAAGAACCTTCAGGAGCAAGTGGAGGCGATCGAACAGCGGGAGGAAGTGAACAACCGCAGGCTGCTGGAGGAACAGATGGGCACCTTGCGGCTCCGTCAACAGAGCCTCGAGCGGCAGTTCAGCGATCTGCTCAAAGCCGTCAAGCAACAACGGGAGCAGGAAGAGAAGCAGGCGCGGGAACGCCAGAAAGCGGAGCAACAACCAGAAGCAAACGGTCGACCGTTTCTCCCACCACCTCCCCGACTGGAACTGCCCCTGCCGGCTCCTCAGGAGTAAGCAATCCCCCCTACCCCTTCACCGCATCGCTGCTGGCGCTGGGCAGGATGTAGCGCTGAAGTAACACGAACAGCACAAGCACCGGCAGGATCGAAACCACAGATCCGGCCGCCACGATGCGCCAATCGAGGGAGAAGCTGCTCGCCAATTGCTGCAGCCCAAGCGGAAGCGTGTAGAGCTGAGGATCGTCGAGAATGACCAGCGGCCAGAGGAAATCACTCCAGGTGCCGATGAACACAAACATCGCCAAGGTGATCAGATCGGCGCGGGCTGCAGGAATCATCACGTTCCACCACTCGCCGAGCTTGCTGCAACCATCGATGCGAGCCGCTTCCTCTAGCTCCACGGGTACGGCCAAAAAGCTCTGACGCAGGAGATAGAGCCCAAACGCAGTGGCGGCCTGGGGAATCACCAGGGCCATCAAGGTGTTGCGTAGCCCCAGCTGCACCATCAGGAGATAGAGGGGAATCATCACCACCTGAAAGGGAATCAGGATGGTGGCAACCACCAGGGCCAGCACCAGGCCACGACCTGCAAAGCGCATGCGCGCCAGGGGGTAGGCGGCCAGGGAGCAGAACAGCAAATTGGCCACAACCGCGAGCACGCTCACGATCGTGCTGTTCAGCAGATAGAGCCCCAGGGGATTGTCCTGAAAGAGTCGGCGATAGGCCTCCAGACTGGGCTGCGCTGGAAGCAGGGCTGGGGGGCTGGAGAAAATGTCTTCAGAAGGCCCCTTGAGCGAGGTGCTGACCAGCCAGAGCAGGGGCACCAGCACAACCAGAGCCAACAGAATCAACAGCAGAAGCTGAAGCAGCGGTGCTAAGCGGGAGCGCACGCCTGAAGCCATGGATCAAAGGCTGGCCCGGAGTTCGGCGTCGGCGGTGTCCCGCTGGGGATGAATGGCGGAACGGCTGGTTCCGGCCACCAAGCGATTGAGCGCATTCACAAAGGCCTGGGCCGCCGCCACCACGACATCGGTATCTGCGGAGTGCCCCGAATAAAGCTCGCCATCGCGGCGCAGACGAATCGTGACTTCTCCTATGGCATCGATGCCTTCGGTGACCGATTTCACCGAGAACTCCATGAGCTCATTGGGGACCTCCGCTAGGGCATTGAGGGCGCGGCACACGGCATCCACAGGTCCAGTGCCGATCGCTGCCGTGGTCTGCTCGCGGCCTTCCTCATCAGCCAGGGTGACGGTGGCCGTTGGCTGAAGGCTGCTGCCGCAGCTTACCTGCACCAGCTTGAGCTGGTAGCGGGCTTCAGGCTGCTGCACCTGCTCGCTCACGATCGCTTCCAGGTCGCGATCGGTGATCTCCCGCTTGCGATCCGCCAGATCCTTGAAGCGTGCAAAGGCCTCATCGAGATCCTCACGGCTGAGGTCATAACCGAGCTCCTCCAGACGGGCCCGGACGGCACTGCGACCGCTGAGCTTGCCGAGGGAGATGCGGTTATCGCTCAGACCGACGGTGCGCGCATCAACGATCTCGTAGGTGAGCCGGTTCTTGAGCACGCCGTCCTGGTGAATGCCCGACTCATGAGCAAAGGCATTGGCACCCACGATCGCCTTATTTGGCTGCACCACCATGCCGGTGAGATTCGAGACCAGGCGGGAGGTTTTGGTGATCTCCTCGGTGCGAACGGCCGTCAGCGGCGTTGGGGAATCCTCAGGGCGACCGAAGAATGGGTTGTAGTAGCGGCGGCGCACATGCAAGGCCATCACAAGCTCTTCCAGGGCCGCATTACCCGCCCGCTCACCGATGCCATTGATGGTGCACTCCAACTGCCGGGCACCGTTTTTCACTGCCTCCAGGAAGTTGGCCACAGCAAGGCCTAAGTCGTTGTGACCATGCACCGACAAGACCGCCTCATTGATGTTGGGCACGTGCTGATCGATGCCAGCGATCAGCATCCCGAATTCTGAAGGGGTGGTGTAGCCAACGGTGTCCGGGATGTTGATGGTGCTGGCCCCTGCAGCAATGGCGGATTCAATCACCTCATAAAGGAATTCCGGATCGCTGCGGCCAGCGTCCTCGCAGGAGAACTCCACGTCCTCGACGAGGGAGCGGGCGTAAGCCACCATCTCGGGAACGATCGCCAGCACCTCCTTGCGGCTCTTGCGCAGCTTGTGCTCGAGGTGGATATCGCTGGTGGCAATGAAGGTGTGGATACGACGGCGCGGAGCCGGGGCCACCGCATCGGCGCAGGCCTTGATGTCGCCGCGGGAGGCGCGGGCGAGGCCGCAGATGATCGGGCCCTGATCACCACCCACCTGCTGGGCGATGCGCTGAACGGCATTGAAATCGCCAGGGCTGGCAAAAGGAAAACCCGCTTCGATCACATCCACACCCAAGCGGGCCAGCTGCTGAGCGATGGCCAGCTTCTCTTCAAGGTTCAGGCTGGCGCCTGGAGACTGCTCACCATCCCGGAGGGTGGTGTCGAAGATCAGTACGCGGCCGGGATCCTTGGCCATGGCAGCAGCCTCGACAGGTGTTAGTCGGAATGACTATGAGTTAGCCCACTCTAAGCGACTGCTCCCGGCCCTACAGCTGGAGGCGGCAGTTGACAGTACATTCAGTTGCCCGGGATGGATAGAACGTGGCCGAAGGCGCACTGGCCCTGGTTCTCCACGCCCATCTGCCCTATGTGCGCGCCAACGAGCCCGACTCCCTTGAGGAGGACTGGTTTTTTCAGGCGCTGATCGAGTGCTACCTCCCCCTGCTGGAGGTGCTGGAAGCGGCCGCAGCCGATCCGCTGCAGCAGCCCCGGCTCACCATGGGGCTCTCGCCCACCCTGCTGTCGCTGCTAGCCGATCCCACCCTTCGGCAGCGCTTCCCCGCCTGGATCGGCACACGCCAGCAGCTGCTTAAGAAAGCTCCTGGCGACCAGCGCGAGGCTGCTGAGCATCTGACCGCCTGCTTCAGCCGCCATCTCAAACGCTGGACCGCCTGCGACGGCGATCTGATTCCCCGCTTCGCCACCCTGCAACGGCAGGGCGTTCTCGACCTACTCACCTGCGGAGCCACCCATGGCTATCTGCCGCTGCTGCGGGAACACCCAGAGGCGGTGCGGTCCCAGCTGCGCACTGCGGTTCGCGAACACCAAAGACTGATCGGGGAACGGCCCTTAGGCATCTGGTTACCGGAGTGCGCCTACTACGAAGGACTGGATCAATGGATGCGTGACGCAGGGCTGCGTTACGCCGTGCTGGACGGCCATGGCCTCCTGCATGCCAAGCCTCGCCCCCGTTACGGGGTGTATGCACCAATCGTGAGCCGGCAGGGGGTGGCCTTCTTCGGGCGCGACAGCGACGCCACCCTGCCGGTGTGGTCAGCACGGGATGGCTATCCAGGCGATCCGGCCTACCGGGAATTTCATCGAGATCTCGGCTGGGATCTGCCCAAGGAGGACCTCACAACCCTCGGGCTGCCGACCGAACGGCCCTTAGGTCTGAAACTCCATCGCGTCAGCGACCTGCAAGCCCCCCTGGATCAGAAGCAGCCCTACCAACCGCTCGAGGCTGAAGGTCGCTGCGCCATCCATGCCAGGCATTATTTACAAGGACGGCGCGCGCAGCTGGAGAACCTGCGAGCCGGCATGGCGATTCCACCCTTGCTCGTGGCGCCATTTGACGCGGAGTTGTTCGGCCATTGGTGGTTTGAAGGCCCTCGCTTTCTGGGTGAACTGTTTCGTCAAGCTCCGAGCGAGGGAGTGAGCTTCAGCACGCTGCGAGGCGTGCTCAGCAGCCAGCCCAATCTCCAACTGTGCGACCCCTGTCCATCGAGCTGGGGCCAGGGGGGCTTCCACGATTACTGGCTCAATCAGAGCAACGCCTGGATCGTGCCGGAGTGGAGTCGGGCCGGGAGGGCGATGGTGGAGCGCTGCAGCCGCGGCGTTGGCAGTGAGAGCGATCTGCGTCTGCTCCACCAGGCGGGCCGCGAGCTGCTGCTGGCCCAGTCATCCGACTGGAGCTTCATCCTGCGGGCCGGCACCACCACCGAACTCGCCAAGGAAAGGATCGAGCGCCACCTTGAACGCTTCTGGCGGCTGATGGCAGCGATTGATCGGCGAGAAGACCTGCCCGAACAATGGCTTGAGGAAGTAGAGGCTGAGGATGCCCTTTTCCCCCTGATTCAGCCGGCCGACTGGAGGAACGTGGGACGTTGATGCGTCCCAGCCCCCAGCACCAGCCCCCGCCGCAGCTCCCAGGGCGAAAGCACAAACAAACGCAGCATCACCGCCATCAATCTGGGCAAGGACAACGTATTGGTGAGGAAGCCAAACCACTCTTCCCGCGGCAATGAGAAGAACGTTGAGAAATGGGTGCGCAGCAAGGCTTCGTTGAAGCCCATCAAGCGGCCCAGGCCGTATTGATAGAGCTGATGGCGAAGCACCAGTTCGATCGGCCAGAGCGATTGCCAACCCCGTTGCGACAAGGCGGCTGAACCAAGGCTTGGATTGGCGAGGGCTTCGGAGATGGCCTGGGCCAGATCCGGACCTCGCCGCAGCAGCGATCCCACCATGTAGCCCGAGGCCGGATGCACCATGCTCGCCGCACCTCCAAAAGCCAGCACCGGTTGGCTGCGGTCTGGCAGCGGCAGGTTCATCGGGAAGAGGCAGAACTCCTCATGGATCACCTCGATGATTTCCACGCCGCGCAGATCCAGGCGTTGCTGCAGCCGTTGCTTGAGCACGTCGTAGGGAACACCGGGGGCCAAAGCAAGCGAGGTCTCTTCCACGAAGAACACCCCATCGCCCAGATCCATCGCATACAGAAACGTGGGTGGTTCGTGGCGTTGCACCTCACTGAGATGATCACAGCGGTAGTCCATCAGCACAAACCGGCCTGCCTCAATTGGCGGTTTAGAAAACCGCCCCACCACGCCATAGGCCGCCTGGCCCGCCACCGGTCCCTGATCCGGGCGGCGAATGTGGGGCGTGCGCGACCCGGAAGCATCAATCACCAAGCGCGCCTGCAACATCGTTCCCGACACGCAGCTGACGCTGGTGGTGGCACCATTCACCTCTAGCCGCTGGGCGGTGTCTTGATGCCAGACCACGCCATCGGCCCGCTCCAGCCAATAGCGCTGCAAGGCAGCACGATCAAACAAGCCGTAGTCGATCCCGTGCGCATGGCTCTGATCCTGAGCCGTTGAGCCGCCGTCGCCGAAATAACTGACGGTGTCGCTCCAGCGGTGCTCCAGCAAGTGCTCGAGACCTACCGCTTTGAGTTCATCGGCCCAGATGCCGTAGGTGTTCGGCCAGGGGGCATCCACCGGATCGGGGGCGATAGCCGCAACAGCCACCCCGCGTTGGTTGAGTTCCGAGGCGATGCAGAGGGCGGCAGGGCCGCCCCCGAGCACCAGCACATCCACCGGCTCAGCCAAGGTCAGCTGTCCTTGGGCTCAGCGCTGGCGGCAGTCTCAGCAGCCTCGCCTTCAGCTTCAGCTTCGCTCGCCTCATCCGATTCGGCTTCTGGCGGTACCAGCACCACTTCCGAGAGACGATCGCCCTTGTCGAGACGCTGCAGACGCACCCCCGTGGCCGCCCGTGACTGCTGGGGGATGGCATCGGCGCTCGTGCGCACAATCACCCCCCTCTCACTCACCAGCAACACCTCCTCTCCGGCACCAAGCACCCGCAGGCCTACCAAGGCATCGGCATCGGTGCGGAACTTCATCGCTCGCAGGCCCATGCCCGCCCGCTTCTGAAGGCGGAATTGGGTGACCGGCACCCGCTTACCCAATCCGGAGGCCGAAGCCACCAGCACCCAGGGGCCATCGCTGGCCGCGCCGGCCTCATCATCCTCGGAGTCGTCATCGCTGCTCTGGGCCACCCGATCGGCCAGCTCCACCGGCAACACGTCCATGCTCACCAGGGCATCACCATCGCGCAGATTCATCGAGCGCACACCCCGTGCTGTGCGTCCAAGAGGCCGCAGCTCCTCATCGCTGAGGCGGAAATGGATGGTCATGCCAGCCTTGGAGCCAATCAAGACGCTGTCGCCGGGAACCGCAAGGCGCACCCAGGTGAGGGCATCTCCCTCTTCAAGACCGATCGCGATCAAACCGTTGGAGCGGATGTTGCTGAAGGCCGACAGGCGTGTGCGCTTGATGAAGCCGCCCTGGGTGAGCATCAACAGATCGGTGTCGTCGTTGAACTCCGAGACCGCCAGCAGCGAGGTGATCAATTCCTCGCGCGGGATTGGCAACAACTGCACCACCGGCGTGCCCTTGGCGGTGCGGCTGCATTGGGGGACCCGATACGCCGGCAGGGCATAGGACACCCCCCGATCACTGAACAGCAGCAGGGTGTCGTGATCGTTGCAGCCGATAAACAGCTTCACGGCCTCCTCCCCCTGGCTACGGGTGCCGGCCTTGCCGCGGGTGCCGCGACTGGTGGCTTCAAACTCGCTCACCGGCATGCGCTTGAGGTAGCCGGTTTCGGTGAGCAGCACCACCGAGCGCTCATTGGCGATCAGGTCGATATCTTCCAGCCCACCTGCGAGATCGAGAATCTCCGTGCGGCGCTGAACCGGGTAGCGCTCACGCAGCTGCGTGAGCTCGTCCTGAATGATTCCGAACACTCGCTCGCGACGGCCGAGGATGTCCTTGTAGTCGGCAATTTTGGTGACCAGATCCTCGTGCTCAAGACGGATCTTGTCCGCTTCCAGGGCCGTAAGCCTGCGCAGCTGCATCTGAAGGATGGCGTCAGCCTGGATCTCGCTGAGGCCATGGCGGTCCTGCAGCTGCTGACGAGCCGTGGCCGTATCGGGAGCAGCCCGGATCAGGGCAATGATCGGGTCGAGCTGATCAAGGGCCAGCAGCAAGCCCAGAAGGATGTGGTCGCGCTCTTCGGCTTTACGCAGCAGGTAGCGGGTGCGCCGCTCAATCGTCTCGACCCGGAAGTCGAGGAACACCTGCAGCATCTTGCGCAAGGTGAGCAGGATCGGCTCACCATTCACCAGCGCCAGCATGTGAGCGCTGAAATTGCTTTGCAGTGGAGTGAGCTTGAACAGGTTGTTCAGCACCACCTGCGGGTAGGCATCACGGCGTAGCTCCACCACGATGCGCATGCCATCGCGATCACTTTCATCGCGGATATCGGAGATGCCCTCCAATTTCTTGTCATTCACCATCTCGGCGATGCGCTCGATCAGCGCCGCCTTGTTGGTTTGGTAAGGCAACTCGGTGATGATCACCGCGTCTCGATCGGGCCGGCCAGGCACCTCCAGTGTTTCGATCGCCGCGACCCCCCGCATCGTCACCGAACCACGGCCACTGAGATAGGTCTCGCGGATGCCCGAGCGGCCCAGGATCTGACCACCGGTGGGGAAATCGGGGCCCGGAATGATCTGCATCAGAGCGTTGTCATCGAGCTCCGGGTTCTCGATCAGCGCCAAGAGTCCGTTGATGAGCTCAACGAGGTTGTGGGGGGGGATGTTGGTCGCCATTCCCACGGCGATGCCGGCTGAGCCGTTGAGCAACAGCTGGGGGATCCGGGCTGGCAGCACGGTGGGCTCCTGCTGGGAGCCGTCGAAGTTGTCGGCGAAATCAACCGTTTCCGCCTCGATGTCCTCCAGCAGGCTGTCGGTGGTGAGCGCCTGGAGCCGCGATTCGGTGTAACGCATGGCCGCCGGCGGGTCGTTATCGACCGAACCGAAGTTGCCGTGCCCATCAATGAGGGGCATCGACATCGAGAAGTTCTGGGCCATGCGCACCAGGGCGTCGTACACCGCCGTGTCGCCGTGGGGGTGGTACTTACCAAGCACCTCACCCACCACACGGGCGCACTTCCTGTAGGGCCGATCGCTCGTCAGCCCCAGCTCGTACATCGCATAGAGGATGCGTCGATGCACTGGCTTGAGTCCATCGCGTGCGTCAGGCAGGGCGCGCCCGACGATCACGCTCATCGCGTACTCAAGATAGGAGCGCGACATCTCGTTGCGCAGATCCGTCTGAATGATCCGACCGTCGGATTCTCCGGGACCGCCGCTGCCGGGCCCCACTGGATCCGCCATAAAAGACCTGATTTGCCTTCGTTCAGTTTATCGCGAACGGTTCAGACGTCTTGCGTGAGGGATCACTACGGGATCAGCAGCAAGAGTCGCCACTGCGGGCAGACGCCTTTAAGCTCCCTGCCCGTGAACCAACGCGGCTTCCATGACGACCGACCCCTCCAGCAGCAGCACCCCAGGGGCGGGCAACGAGCAGCCGTTGCAGGACACAGCCGCCGTGCCGAGCGAGCCAACCCCTTCAAGCACCCCCGAGACAAGCACTGGCAGCTCGAGCGCTGAAGACACGAGCGCTTCAAGCAACAGTCCGGCCAGTCTGAATGCAGCGGTCACGAGCCCTACGATCCTGGGCCAAGAGTCGGCAGCTGCCACTGAGCCAGCCGCCAGCATCGAAACAGCGGTCACAACGCCTCCTCTCGATCCGGCCATTGCCAGCCGCGTCACCGTGCCAGCAGCCATGAGCCCCGACCCTGGCCAGGCCGATCTGGAGAACGGTGAAGGCGGGGAATGGGATCTGCTCAGCGAGAAGCTACGCAGCTGGTGGCAGGAACAGGATCTTGATCATCAATGGCAGCGCCTGCGTCAGCCTCTGCTGCTGGGGGTAGGCCTGGTTGGCTTGATCCTGGTCATACGGATCTACAGCGGCATCCTTGCGGCAATCGCCACGGTTCCTCTGGCCCCACGCCTGTTCGAACTGGCGGGAGTGAGCTGGTTGGCCTGGTTCTCTGTCACTCGTCTTGTTCGGAGTGATGAGCGGCGCAAGGTGCTCACCGCCGTCAGTGGCCGCTGGCAAGCGTTCCGGGGCGGCGGCAAGGGCTGAGACCCTTCAACACCGCTTGGTAGCTTGTCTGGATCTTCATTGGCTTGCGGTGAACATTCAGCTCGGTCGCTCCAAGGTTGTCCGCCGGGCCTATGGCATCGACGAGATCGCCCTTGTGCCTGGCGGTCGAACCGTTGATCCCGAGGTCACAGACACCCGCTGGAGCCTGGGGGGCATCGAACGGGAAATTCCGATCATCGCCAGCGCCATGGATGGTGTGGTGGATGTGGACATGGCCGTTCAGCTCTCTCAACTGGGGGCCCTGGGTGTGCTCAACCTTGAGGGTGTTCAGACCCGCTACGAAGACCCGAACGCCGTTCTCGACCGCATTGCAGCGGTGGGCAAGGACGCCTTCGTCCCCCTGATGCAGGAGATCTACAGCCAGCCTGTTCAGGAGAGCCTGATCCGCAAGCGCATCCAAGACATCAAAGCCAAAGGTGGCATCGCCGCAGTGAGCGGCACCCCCGTGGCAGCCATGCGATTCGGCAAAGCAATCGCTGAGGCCGGTGCCGACCTCTTCTTCGTGCAGGCCACCGTGGTCTCCACCAACCACATCGGTCCAGAAGGGCAAGACACCCTCGACCTTGAGGCCCTCTGCCGAGACATGGGAGTCCCCGTCGTGATCGGCAATTGCGTCACCTACGACGTGGCCCTGCAGCTGATGCGCGCTGGCGCCGCCGGCGTGATGGTGGGCATCGGCCCCGGAGCCGCCTGCACATCCAGGGGAGTCCTTGGTGTGGGCATCCCCCAGGCGACTGCCGTGGCTGACTGCGCCGCCGCCCGGGAGGACTACCAGCGCGAAAGCGGCCGATACGTTCCGATCATTGCCGATGGCGGCATCGTCACCGGTGGTGACATCTGCAAGTGCATCGCCTGTGGAGCCGATGCCGTGATGATCGGCTCACCGATCGCTCGTGCCGAGGAAGCCCCCGGCCGTGGCTTCCACTGGGGCATGGCCACCCCTAGCCCAGTCCTGCCCCGGGGCACTCGCATCAACGTCGGCAGCACCGGCAGCCTGGAGCGCATCCTGCGGGGTCCCGCGAAACTGGATGATGGCACTCATAACCTGCTGGGATGCCTTAAAACCTCGATGGGAACCCTCGGGGCTCAAACCATCCGCGACATGCAGCAGGTGGAGGTCGTTGTTGCCCCCTCACTGCTCACCGAAGGCAAGGTTTACCAGAAGGCCCAGCAGCTGGGCATGGGCAAATAAGCCAACCCCAAAATCAAGAGAGTCGCAAAACAAGACCCGTGCGACACCATCAAGACAAGCGTTAATCTTGCCCTTGTGGGGGCTTCGGCCCACACACTCCTCACACCCCCCGGCCCGACGCGCTCGGGCTTTTTGTTTTGCCCAGGTGAGCATCACAGTTCGCCTCAGTCACCATCTCGGCACTGAATAAATCCGCTGATGGTTGCTAAGTTTCAGTGAAAATCCAGGTCAGATCGAATGTCCAGCGCTGCTGCCGTCACCGATGCCTCCTTCGAGCAGGACGTGCTCCAGAGCGACGTGCCTGTGCTGGTTGACTTCTGGGCCCCCTGGTGCGGCCCCTGCCGCATGGTGGCTCCGATCGTCGACGAAATCGCCAAGGAATTCGAAGGCAAAATCAAAGTGTTCAAGCTGAACACCGACGAAAATCCAAACGTCGCCAGCCAATACGGCATTCGCAGCATCCCCACGCTGATGGTGTTCAAGGGCGGTCAGAAGGTAGACACCGTGGTCGGCGCCGTTCCCAAGGCGACCCTCTCCGGCACGATCTCCAAGTACCTCTGATCGCTTCCCCATCACCTTGAGGATTGGGCTGATTGATTACGGGATGGGGAACCTGCACTCGGTGCAGACCTCATTCGCACGTCTCGATCAGCCGCTAGAGATGGTCCATGGCCCAGATAACCTGGAGTCCTGCGATGCGTTGATCCTTCCTGGTGTCGGAGCCTTCGACCCAGCAATGGCTCAGCTTGCGCAGACAGGCCTCATTCCCCACCTGCAGCAGTGGCACGCCGAAGCGAAACCGCTGCTGGGAATCTGTTTAGGCCTGCAACTCTTATTTGAACGCAGCGAGGAAGGCAGACGCCCCGGGCTTGGCCTGCTGAAGGGCCATGTGAGGCGGCTTCCGGGTGATGCCGGAGAACGCATCCCCCACATGGGCTGGGCACCTCTCCAGGTGTCGCATCCCTGCCCGCTTCTCGGACACGATGAGCGAGAGGAATGGATGTATTTCGTTCATTCCTATGCCGCCGCTCCAGAGCAGCCTGAGGTGCTCGCTGCCAGCGCGCCCTTCGGTCGAGGTCAGGCCACGGCCATGGTCTGGAGCGGGCGGCTGGGGGCTTGCCAGTTTCATCCTGAAAAATCAGGTGACGCAGGGCAGCGATTGCTTCAACGCTGGCTGCAATGGCTCGAGCGCAGCGCCCCTTGCCAGGCGTGAAAGGAAGCGCTGCCAAAGGTGAGCTGCGACTCAGTGGAGGCCGCCGCCTCAAAAGCCCGAAAGGGGACGGCACCCGACCCACCACAGGCCTTGTGCGGCAGGCGGTGATGAACATGCTGGCCCCAGAGCTCCACGGCTGCCATTGGCTTGACCTCTGCAGCGGCAGTGGCGTGATGGGTTGCGAAGCGATGCTCAGGGGGGCGATGAGGGTGCTCGCTATTGAGAAGAATCCAGGCACTGCAGCAATCTGCCGCGACAACATGGCGGCCACCGCCACTGGCTTATCGCCCTCACCAAGCCACAGCGTGATTTGTGCCGACCTCAGACACTGGCTTGGCACAGGGCGACCTGAATCTGACCCTGGATTTGACCTGGTGTATTTCGATCCCCCCTACGCTGCGGGGTTATATGCGCCAGGCCTGGACTTACTGCTCAGAGGTCAATGGCTCCGCGATGGAGCACTGGTGATCTGCGAACACGCCATACAAGCAATCCCCGAGCTGCCTCAGGGTTGGCAACTCAGGGACCAGCGGCGCTATGGCAACAGCGGTCTGCTGCTGATCAGCCCCCCAGGGCACTGCCCCGGCGGTACTGGTTCCAGGCAGCAACAAACAGACCCACCAGGGTGACGGGGATCAGACCCAGAACGATGCCGCAGAGCAGAGGTTCAATCATGTCGTCGCGACCGATGAAAAGATTGAGCACAATTGTTTCATGGCCAGGCCGCGACCGTGACAGCTCCGTCATCAACTGCTGTAGGGCCCGTGGGGCAGAAGCGGGGCCTGATCGCCGCGCTGGTGAGTGTTGCAGCCATAACCTGCATCGTGCTGATCCTCTGGGTGATGGGCAGCGCAGGACGGGATCCCTACGTGCGGGCCACCCTCCAACTCAGTGGTGATGCCGACCATGGCGGCCAGATCTTCCGAATCAATTGCGCCGGCTGCCATGGCCTGGCAGGTCAAGGGCTGGTGGGCCCGAATCTGCATGGCATCGCCGACCGCCGCAGCGACCCCTCACTGATTCACCAGGTGGTGAGTGGAGCGACGCCACCCATGCCCCGCTTCGAAGTCGAACCTCAAACGATGGCCGATCTGCTCGCCCATCTCAAATCCCTCGAATGAGCCCCACCCAACAGCTCTGCGTGGTGCTGGTGGAACCCTCAGGACCGCTCAACGTGGGGAGCGTCGCCAGGCTCTGCGCCAATTTCGGAATCCAAGACCTACGCCTGGTGGCACCTCGCTGCTCCAGCGCTGACCCCGAGGCTCAGCGCATGGCCGTGCACGGTCTGGCGGTACTCGAGCAGGCTCGCTGTTACCCCGACCTGATCAGTGCTCTGGCGGACTGCCGGCGGGTCGTGGCCACCTGCGGACGGCTCGACCATGGCGAGATTCCCTTGCATCCGCCTGAACAGGTGCTGCCCTGGCTGTTGAACGCTCCGGAAGCAGAGGACGGCGACAGCCCTCGGGCGGCGCTGGTGTTCGGGCGGGAGGACCGGGGCCTCAGCAACGATGAGCTGCTGCTCAGCCAGCGGGTGATTCAGCTGCACAGCCACGCCAGCTACCCCTCCCTAAACCTCTCCCATGCCGTTGCGGTGGTGCTCCACGAACTGGAACGCCTACGCCGCGGCAACGCCCCCAATGATAGCCAGCCCTCACCAGCTGGTCCCAGCGAGCTAGAGCCCTGCCTGAAGGATGCGGAAGCACTGCTGCTGGAGGTTGGCTTTCTCCTGGAGCACACCGCCCATGCACGCATGGCCAAGCTGCGTGGCCTGTTGCAGCGAGCCATGGTCAGGAGCGAGGAGGTCGCTCTCGTCCGCGGCATGGTGCGTCAGCTGCGCTGGGCGATTCACCGGGACCGCTCTTAACCTCGGCAGACCCTTGCAGCCCAACGGTGAGCAGCAGCCGATCCCGTCGCCCAGAAGCTGGCTGGCGCCGCCCTCTCATGCTGCTAGTGCGCCTGATGCTCTTGGGCATCGGCCTTGGCGTGATCAGTGGCTCAGCCCTGAAGATGCTCGCCCCCCATGTTTCCCAGGGAGGCACTGGCGCAGGGGCTAGCGGGATGCCCTTACCCGACTGGCTGAACCCCAAGCTCCTCCAGGGGGCGATCAGCACAGGACCCCAGGCCCTTCCAAGCACCACACGCCGCAGCGGCTTCGCCTCCAGCCTCGGTCGTTTCGAAACCAAAACCGAACTCACAGCCCTCAGCCAACGCTGGCAGGAACTGGCTGGCTCCCAGAAGGATTTACAAGTCAGCGCCTTCCTGCTGCTGCTCGATGACGGCCGCTACGCCCAGCTGAATCCCGACACCGCGCTGCCTGCGGCGAGCTCGATCAAAACCCCGATCCTGCTGGTGGCCCTGGAGTTGCTGGATGCTGGCACCCTCAGCTGGAACGAACCCCTTACCCTCACGAAAACCACCGTTGGCGGCGGCGCTGGATGGATGGCCTCCAAACCGATCGGCACCCGTTTCCCCACCCATGAGGTGGCCACAGAAATGATCCGGGTGAGTGACAACAGCGCCACCAACCTGCTGATCGAAAGGGTCGGCGGCAAGGAAGAGCTCAATGCACGCTTCAACGCCCTCGGCCTGAGCGCCACAGCGGTGAACAACTGGCTTCCGGATCTGGAGGGCACCAACACCACCAGCGCCCGCGACCTGGCCCGCTCCATCGCGCTGGTGGACACCGGCGAAACCCTGGGCCCCAGGAGCCGTGATCTGTTCCGAGAGGTGATGGGCACCTCACGGACCAACCGGCTGCTGCCTGGAGGCCTGCTAGAAGGCCTGGGCGGCGAGCAGGGAGAACCTGACGACAGCCTGATGATCAAGGGCTATCGGGTATTGAACAAAACCGGGGACATCGGCATCGCCTATGCCGACGCGGGACTGATCGAGCTCCCCGATGGCAGCAGAGCCGTTGCTGCATTTGTGGTGAAAGGGCCTTTCAACGACCCCCGCTCCACCGAACTGATCCGCGAGATGGCCGCTGCCATGGCACCGGTGCTGAAGCCCAAACCACCGGTGGTGCGCAAGCCGCCTAAAACAAGAGCGACCGCCAGCACCACGCCATGATGGCCCAACCGCTGATGTCCTTCGCCGCCCTGAGCCGCGCGCTCGCCACAGCTGCCGCAGCAGTCGGCGTAGCAGTCGGCCCCGCGCTGGCGGGCGAAGACTCCAAGCCGAAGACAGCTGACATATTCCAGCGCCAACAGAGCGTTCGCCCCCTGCCTGGACAACTGGATGGGGTGCTGATGGTCAACGACAACAACCCCGAACTGATCACCGGTGAAGGGATCCTGCTCTCAACCTTCCCGGACCCCCCAGGCCTCAATCTGCCTTTGAGCGGTCGCTTTGACCTGTTCAGCCACCACGTGTATGCGGGCAAGCCGGAGTCGCTCGATTCCACCCTCTGGCTGGCACTGGTAGCGGAGCCGGCGGCGGATGGGCCGGTGACCCTGGAGCTGCTGGGGGGGAGCACCTCCCTCTCCCAGGCCACCCGCAAGGGGCAGACAGCCGCCCCCTTCCTGCCTCTGCCATCGCTGATGGCGGAAACCAGCAGTCCGATCGCTGCAGGGCCTGGCAGCCGCGTGGCCGGGGATCTGCTCCGGGGCAACCAGGCTCAAGAGCTAGCCAGCCGCTGGGAGATCAGTCCCGGAGAAGCCAGCCCTCTGGTGGTGCTGCCAATCCCGGTGGCAGGCCTCGACCCTCTGCTCAATGGCCGCAACCTGCAGCTGCGCCTTCGCAGCTCAGCCCCGGTCTACGTCGCCACCCTGGCGGCCTATGGCGAAGGAGCCTCAGCGCCGCCGGCATCCCACTGGCAGTCATTGCTGGACGCGGGCACGCTCAGCCCTAAAGAGCACCAGCCCACTCCGCGGGGAAGCAAGGGAAAGATCATCTATTCCAGGGTCAGCGGCGTCCAGATCGGCAGCCTCTGGCGGGCCACCCTCAGTGATCCCGGCTCCAACAGCCTGATCGTCCAGGACAAAGCGATCTCCTGGCCGATCAGCAGCCTTGAACGTGGCGATCTCGGCACCGGGCAGGTGCAGACCGCAGAGCTCAAGGTGTTCTCTGAAGGCACCGCCTGGGCAGCCCACGGCAACTACGGCGTCGAATACGACCTCACCCTGCCGCTACACAACCCCGGGCCCGGAAGCCGCAGGGTCGCGATCGCGCTGGAATCCCCCTTCAAGAACGGCAGCACCAGCAGCAGCCTGCGCTTCAAGACCCCGGCCAGCGGTCCTGTGATGTTCAGAGGACCGGTGGAAGTGAGCGGCTTGGATGGGGCCAACGGACGGCCCCTTGGCCGACGGCGCCTCCATCTGGTGCTGCGACAGGGGCAAGAAGGGCCTGTCCTCGGCCAAGTCACCCTGGCCCCGGGCCAGAGCCGCAAGGTGCGGGTCAGACTGGTGTATCCGGCTGATGCCACCCCACCGCAGGTGCTCACCGTCCTGCCTGTGAAACAATCCATCTCTGTGCAGCGCGTCAGCCCGTGAGTTCAACCCGGAAGCGCAGGGTTTTCCCCTTCACCGCCGTGATCGGCCAGGAGGAGATGAAACTGGCCCTGCTGCTCAACGTGATCGATCCCCGCATCGGCGGCGTGATGATCATGGGTGACCGTGGCACAGGGAAATCCACCACCATCCGTGCCTTGGCGGATCTACTGCCTGGCATCGAGGTGGTAGCCGGCGATCCCTACAACAGCTCCGCCACCGACCCTGATCTCCAGAGCAGCGAGGTGCGCCAGCGCCTGGAGCATGGGGAAAGCCTGACCACCGAAACTCGCCAGGTGCCCATGGTGGACCTGCCCCTCGGGGCCACCGAAGACCGCCTCTGCGGCACCATCGATATCGAAAAGGCACTCAGCGAGGGTGTTCGCGCCTTCGAGCCTGGACTGCTGGCCAAAGCCAATCGCGGCCTGCTCTACGTCGATGAGGTGAACCTTCTCGACGATCACCTGGTGGACGTTCTGCTCGATTCAGCCGCCTCCGGCTGGAACACGGTGGAACGGGAAGGGGTGTCGGTCCGCCACCCAGCCCGCTTCGTGTTGATCGGTTCTGGCAACCCTGAGGAGGGTGAACTACGCCCGCAGCTGCTCGACCGCTTTGGCATGAGCGTGGAGGTGCGCACGGTGCGCGACCCAGAGCTGCGCGTGCAGGTGGTCGATCAGCGCACCGCCTTCGACAGCGATCCCGAGGGCTTTAGTTCCGCGGTGGAAACCAACCAGAACGCTTTGCAGCAAAGGGTTGTTGAAGCACAGAATCGCCTACCCCAGGTTCAGATCGACGACGACCTGCGCCTGCGCATCTCGGCCATCTGCGGTGAGCTGGATGTCGATGGCCTGCGGGGTGACATCGTCACCAACCGAGCGGCGAGGGCCCTTGCGGCATTCGAAGGCCGTACGGAAGTCAGTGAAGACGACGTGGCCCGAGTGGCCTCCTGCTGCCTGCGTCACCGCCTGCGTAAGGACCCGCTCGAGCAGGTGGATTCCGGCGACAGGGTGGTGAAGGTGTTCTGCAAGGTGTTTGAGCGCGGTGAAGGCAGCGATCGCGGCGCCTTCGAGCTGGCCCTGGCGGCCTGAACGGAACCGCCGTCCGACCGATGCGGATCCTCGGTCTTGATCCAGGCCTCGCCCGAGTGGGTTATGGCCTGATCGAGGTCACGGCCCGCTCAGGCCAGGTGCCGGGTCAGCAGCGCATGCTCGACTGCGGCATGATCCGCACCGATCCAGGTCGCTCCGAAGGCGAGCGCATGGTGGAGATCGCCCATGACCTGCGCCTGCTGATCCGCAGCTGGAAACCGGATCTGGCAGCCGTGGAGAAGTTTTTTTTCTACCGCTCCAGCACCACGATTTCGGTGGTGCAAGCCCGCGGGGTCTTGATGATGACTCTGGCCCGCTTCCGGATTCCGGCTGTGGAGTTTCCGCCGATGCAGATCAAGCAGGCCCTCACCGGTCATGGCCATGCAGACAAGGATGAAGTGCTCGAGGCGGTGATGCGCGAACTCGATCTGAGCGAGCCGCCGCGGCCCGACGATGCCGCCGATGCCCTGGCGGTGGCGCTCACCGGTTGGTTCCAGCAATGAGCAACAACCCTGACCAAGGCGGGTTCGAGGCATCGGCCCCAGATCGGTCGCTGGAGCTGCTGCCATGAACGGGAGAACTGCGGCTGAAGACAAAGCAGCGCTGCGCCAGCAACTGCGGGGACTGCGGCGCGCTGCCCTGACCCAGCAGGGCGATCTCGAGGAGCGGATCCGCCAACAGGTGCAACGGGAGATCGAACGCCGCGAGCATCTGGGACTCCTTCCTGGAGCGGTGGGGCTCTTCTGGCCCCTGGAGGGGGAGGTGGACCTACGGCCGCTGCGGTTCTGTCTGAGTCGCGCGGCCGCGCTGCCCCACGCCGATGGCCAAGGACGCTTGGAGTATCGCCGCTGGGAGAGCGGCCCCCTGGTACGCGACGGTTGCGGCATCCCTGCCCCGGTCGGAACGACTGCTCTAGAGGCGCAGCAGCTGAGCCTGCTGCTCGTTCCCGCCCTGGCGATCGATGAAGCGGGCACCCGCCTGGGCTATGGCGGCGGGTACTACGACCGGCTGCGCGCCCAGGCCGACTGGGGAGCGATTCCTGCCTTGGTGGTGCTCCCTGAGGCCTGCGTCCACGAACAGCCACTGCCACGAGAGACCTGGGATCAGCCCTTTGATGGCTGGGTCTGCGAAAGCGGCTGCAGGCTCCTTACAAGCTGTTGAGCAGAGGCACCCTGATTCGGTCAGTGCCGATCCTGTTTGACAGGATGTGCGCAGTGCATGCATCCGTTGTGTCTCAGGCCAGCCCGATCAGCCCTGCCCAGAGACTGCAGCAGCATGGTCTGGAGGCACCGACCCTCGCGCAGCAGGTGATTGCCCGTGAGCTGGCCGGCCGTCGCGAAGGGAGTCAGGCGCTGGAGATGATGCTGCAGGCAATGGGTTCGATGGTTCAGACACCAAAGGCCAACGTGGCCAGGCGTTGGTCCTCCGGTCGCTAGGCACGGCTAGCCAAGGGCTGCTGGATCCCACAGGATGGGGGCCTCCTTAACCGCGATTCATGGCCTCCCTGCTGCGCATCAGCCCGCTTCTGGCCCTCGGACTGGCCGCTGCGAATGTGGCTGTGCCTCGCCAGGCCGCGGCCCACGCGATTGAAAGCAGCCTGCACTATCTGAACGGATCACTCGAACTGAGCAGCAGTTTTTCGAGCGGTGAGCCTGCCAAGGATGCCGTCGTGCGGCTGCTGAAGGCTGATGGCAGCCCTGGACAGGAACTGGGCCGGATGGGGGAGGACGGACGCCTGGCGTTGACCCTCCCCCCCGATCTGCGGAATGGCCGGGTGGACCTGCAGGTGGATGGCGGCCCTGGCCACCGCGACTACCTCGAACTGCCGGTCCGCAATGGCCAGGTGCAGCTGGATCAGGTGAGCGAACAGCCCCATGGGCACCAGGCACTGTTCCAGTGGGCTGGCATCACGGCCCTACTGGGTAGCGCCGGCTTGGTCGTTAGTGTGCGTCGCTCACGCCGCAGCTCATAAGGCATGAACGGGAAGGAGGGCAGCGAAAGCCGATACGGCAGCGCAAGCCTGGACAAACTGGCAGAACGACTAAGTGGCACGCCAGACCCACGGAAACGTTACGAATACGTGCTGTGGCTCGCCAAAAAACTGCCAGACATGCCCCCGGAGCTACAAACCGACGACCGCAAGGTGCAGGGCTGCGTCTCCCAGGTGTTCATCGATGCCCAGCTTGATGACGGACGCGTCCTCTGGCAGGGGGCTTCCGATGCCCTGATCACCAAGGGATTGCTCGCCCTCCTGATTCAGGGACTCAGCGGCCTCACCCCGCAGCAGGTGCAGGCGGTCGATCCAGCCTTCATCGCCGCCACGGGACTCCAGGCCAGCCTCACCCCATCCAGGGCCAACGGCTTCCTCAACATCCTGCGCATGATGCAGGCCCAAGCACGACAGCTCGAGACAGGGAGCGACCCCTCCACTTCATAGAGTCGTTGGATCGAACCACGGATCGGACACATCCCCATGGCGACAAGGATCGGCATTGGCCTGTTGGGCCTGGGCACCGTGGGTGGCGGCGTAGCCGAGATCCTGCAGACCCCTGATGGTCGCCATCCACTGGTCGCTGACCTTGACCTTGTGCGCGTGGCCGTGCGCGACCTCAATCGCCCACGCCCCGTGGAGCTACCAGCCGATTGCCTGACCACCAACCCCGAGGCGGTGGTCGACGACCCCAATGTCCACGTGGTGGTGGAGGTCATGGGTGGGATTGAACCGGCCCGCACCCTGATCATGCGAGCGATCGCTGCCGGCAAGTCGGTGGTCACCGCCAACAAGGCCGTGATCGCACGTCACGGCGAGGAGATCGCAGCAGCAGCAGCCTCGGCAGGGGTCTACGTGCTGATCGAAGCAGCCGTGGGCGGCGGCATTCCGATCATCGAACCGCTCAAGCAATCCCTGGGCGGCAACCGCATTCAGAGGGTGAGCGGCATCATCAATGGCACCACCAATTACATCCTCAGCCGCATGGCCCAGGAGGGGGCCGACTACGACGCCGTGCTTCGCGATGCCCAGGAGCTCGGCTACGCCGAAGCCGACCCGGCTGCCGACGTGGATGGCCTGGATGCCGCCGACAAGATCGCAATCCTGGCTGGCCTGGCCTTCGGCGGTCCGATCCCCCGTGGCGGAATCCCCACCGATGGCATCAGCAGCCTGCAGAGTCGCGACGTGGACTACGCCACCCAGCTCGACTACGGCGTCAAACTCCTGGCCGTTGCCGAGCGCGCTGACAACACAGACACTGACAACGCAGACCGTGATGGAGGCCCCTCTCTCCCGCTAGCCGTTCGGGTGCAGCCAACCCTGGTCCCCCTGGATCACCCCCTGGCCGGGGTGCACGGCGTCAATAACGCCATCCTCGTGGAGGGGGATCCAATCGGGCGCGTGATGTTCTACGGCCCCGGAGCCGGCGCCGGCCCCACCGCCTCCGCCGTGGTGGCCGACATCCTCAACATCGCCGGCATCCAACAGCTCAACGACACCGATGGCCAGCTCGATCCTTTGCTGGCTGCCAGCAGCTGGCGCGCCTGCCACCTGGTGGAGAGCAGCGCAATCCGGCAACGCAATTATCTGCGTTTCCACACCGACGACACCCCTGGGGTGATTGGCCAAATCGGCACAAGCTTCGGCGATCACGGTGTTTCCATCCAATCGATCGTGCAATTCGATGCCAGCGATGCAGGCGCCGAGATCGTTGTGATTACCCACGAAGTGAGCAACGGCAACCTCGACAAGGCCCTTGCCGCGATCACGGCACGACCGGAGATCCGGGGGATCGCCGCCCACCTGGGCTGTCTCTGAGCGATCCCTGACCGTTGCCGCCGACACTGGCAGTCACCCCCCTGCATGGGGCAGAGTCGTAAGAACCATCACAGGACAGGTCTGCATTTGCCGATCTGTGCTTCATCCGGTTCATGCCGAACGAATTGATCCACGCCCCGGGGCAACGCTGCATCGCGAACGCGTCGCACTCCACCATGGATCTTCACCAGGGTGACTGCATTCGGATCGACAACACCAACGATCTCTTCCAGGTCATCAGCATCGACGGAGACCACAACCGCTGCTGGGTCCGCCGCTGGCCCCTCCAACCCAAGGGTGGCTCTGGCGTCTTCGAAATTTCCCTGCAACAGATCACCCGTCCCGAGCCGGCTCTGCCCCACAGCCAGGCTCGGCGCCCTTGAATGGCTGGCAGCTGAAGATCAATCGCCGTGCAGCAGCCGTGCCGCCCTTCCCGCTCCGGCTGGATGGCTGCGTCCCTGCTGCTCGTCCTTGGCAGCAGCCAGCTGGCCTGCCAGCAGCAACGCAGCAGTGATCGACTGACGGTGGCGAGCGCAGGACGCATCGTGTCCCTCGACCCAGCCCAGGCAAGCACCACGGGCACCCTCCAACTGCTCAGCGCCCTCGGTGACACTCTCTACCGCCGCTCAGAGAACGGGACGCTGACCCCCCAGCTGGCTTCAGCCCAACCCCAGCTCAGCGATGGGGGGCGCACGGTGGAGATCCCGCTCCGCCGAGATGTGTTGTTCCACGACGGCAGCCGCTTCGATGCCGATGCCATGGCCTTCAGCCTGCGTCGTTTTCTGCGCATCGGCACCCAGAGCTATGTGGTGGGGGATCGGATCGAGAGCATCGAAACGCCAACCCCCTTTCTGCTCAGATTGCGGCTGAGCCGTCCCTCGAGCTCTCTAGAAAGCCTGCTCACCTCCCCTTACCTGACGCCGGTCTCCCCGAAGGCATACGCCGACCATCGCGATCGCTTTCTCAATGACCGCTTCATCGGCACGGGCCCCTACAAACTCACTCGATTCAACGCCACTCAGCAGCGCCTCACGCCCTTTCCTGAGTATTGGGGCGAGGCACCTAGCAATGGCGGACTTGACCTGGTCAACCTCAGCAATTCCACGGCTCTGTTCGGGGCCCTGCGCAGTGGCGAAGTGGATGTGCTGCTTTCCGATTCCATCGATGAAGACCAGCGTTTGGCCCTCGATCGGCGCGCCAAACAGGGACTGCTGCTGGAGAGCAGCGGCCCCGCTCTGACCATCGGCTACGTCACTCTGCTCAGCAATGCCCCACCGCTGCAAAACCAGCTGGTACGCAGGGCTCTCGCCCACAGCCTCGATCGGGACCTAATCAGTCGCAGGGTGAGCCACGGACAACGCCAGCCCCTCCGCTCTCTGATTCCTCCGGCCCTTCGAGGGGGCGCAAGCGAACCCTGGCCCACCTATGCCCCGGCGACCGCACGCCGTTTGCTGCAACAGGCTGGCTACTGCCAGGGCAAGCCCCTCAACGTGCCCTTCACCTACCGCTCGAATGTGCCCTCCGACCGGCTGATGGCCCTCACCTGGCAGGCCCAGCTGAGGCGGGATCTGCAGGACTGCATCAAGCTCAACCTGGAGGGCGTGGAGTCGACCACGGTCTACCGTCAGCTCGGCGAGGGGGCGTTCAAAGCGGTGATGCTCGACTGGGGAGGCACCTACCCCGACCCGGAGGCGTTCCTGGTGCCCCTGCTCAGCTGCAACAAGTCGCAGGGCTCGCTTTGCGAAGCAGGCGAGGCCGTGAGCAGCGGCAGCTTCTGGACCCGCCCTGGCCTCGAGCTGGCCCTGCGTCGTAGCGACAGTCTCCTGGGCCAGCAGCGTCTGCAACAACTGGCACGGGTGGATGCCATGGCTGCTCAGGGAGCGGCCTACCTACCCGTTTGGCTGGTGACGCCAAAGGCCTGGGCCCAGACCGATCTAGACAGACCCCGGTTCGATGGAAGCGGATTGCTACAGCTCTCCAAACTCAAGAAGCACTCCGCTCAGGCGAGGGGACTCTGATGGCACGGGGTCGTGAGCTACTGCGCTACTGCGCCACACGCCTGGCTCTGGCGCCTCTCATGCTCTGGCTGATCGCCAGTCTGGTGTTTCTGCTGCTGCGGGTTGCCCCTGGCGATCCTGTCGATGCTGTGCTCGGCAGTCGAGCCCCAGCAGCAGCCAAGGCCTTGCTCCGCCAACGCTTGGGGCTCGACCTACCCCTCAGCCATCAATACCTCGACTTTCTTCAAGGTCTCCTCCACGGCGACCTAGGCCAGGCACTGATCAACCAGGAACCAGTAGGGCAGATCATTGCCAAGGCGCTGCCCGCCAGCCTGGAACTCAGTCTCACCGCCCTACTGATCGCGGCCGTGAGCGGCCTGGCCGTGGGCTTCAGCGGCATTGCCCGCCCCGAGGGGAAGCTCGATCTCGCCGGACGCTTTTACGGGATAGGCACCTATGCACTGCCACCCTTCTGGGTGGCGATGCTGGTGCAGCTGCTGTTTGCCGTGATCCTGGGCTGGCTGCCGGTGGGCGGCCGCTTCCCCCCCAGCCTTGTGCCACCGAGCGGCAGCGGTTTTCTGATCCTCGACAGTCTCATCAGTGGCAATTGGGCAGCGCTGCAGGGCTCCCTGCGCCACCTGGTGTTACCCGCCTGCACCCTGGGGTTGCTGCTCAGTGGCGTGTTCACCAACGCCCTGCGCCTGAACCTGCGCCGTGCCCTTGGCTCCGATTACGTGGAAGCGGCCCGCAGTCGCGGGCTGAGCGAAGCACAGGTGGTGCTGCGGCACGCCCTGCCCAATGCCCTCTTGCCCGTCCTCACCATCGCCGGAATCACCGTGGCCTCCCTGATCGGTGGCGCCCTGCTGATCGAAGTGACCTTCTCTTGGCCGGGGATCGCCCTGCGTTTGCAGGAGAGCATCAACCAGCGCGATTACCCGGTGGTGCAAGGGATTGTGGTGGTCGTGGCTGCCCTGGTGGTGATGGTGAGCGTGCTGGTGGACCTCCTGGTGGCGCTGCTGGATCCGAGGGTTCGCTACTGAGCGAGCAAACGGGCTGCACCACCGCGATCGAGTCGATGCAGATGCAGCTCACCAATCCGGCGATGCAGGACCCTGGACTCTGCTGGCGGCGCTGAGGGCATCGCTGGTCCCTCCAGCTGATCGAGAAAGCTGATGATCTCCGCTTCCAGAAGGACCTGCACCTGAAGCGGCTGCACCCCCACCAGCTCTTCCCCGAGCTGGAACAAATCCTCACCCCGGCCACCTCCAGCCTGACCCTCCACCCGCACCGGTGAGAAGTGGCTCGCTCCCTGCACGAGCACAGCGCGACTAGCGGGGTGGGGAGACACGGCGAGCATCAACCCCAGCTGCTCGCTCTGGGGAGGGGTAATCAGATCGAGGGTGCCCCCGGTAAACAGCACAGGCACCGCCACATCAATGGGGCGATCCCGGGGCCAGAGCAGACTCCCGAAACTGTTCATGCCGATCACCCCCACCAGCTCCCTGGGAGGGGTCAGCTGGGGGAGACGCACATCCTCCACTTGGCACTGGAGCAGACGGGAAAGATTGCCAAGGGGCAAACCATCCAGGGCCACGGCACAACGGCGCTGCAACCCTGGTTGGGGTTGCGCCCCGGCAGCCAGCAGGGCGGTGAGGGCACCAAGGGAGTGACCACCGAGGACCAACTGCTGACCGGGCAACTGAAGGCCCCCCTCCCGGCGTGCCCTGAGCACGGCCTCGAGGTCCCGGAGCCGATCCGGCAACACCTCAGCGCCCGGTGGAGAACGACGGCCATCGAGCAGCGCCTGCACGGCGTCGGCGTCGCTGCCGGGATGCTCCAGCACCAGCACTGGCCAGCCACGGGCACTGAGATCACGGCCGAGCCAACGGAAATGGTCAGGGCTGCCACCCAACCCCGGCATCCACACCAACCAGGACTGTCGTTGGGGCGCACCAGGACTGGCAGGCCAGATCTGCAACCTGAGCGGACGGGAGCGGTGGGGCACCGTGAGCAGCTGGCGTTCGGGATCGAGAGCCTGGCCAGCCGCCACGGCACTGCCCCCGTCGATCGTTCCGACGCCGCTGGCTCGCTCTTCGGCCTGCTCCACAGACTCGCTGGAGAGACGTCGCACGAGCTGCTGCTGACGCTCCAGCTGCTGACGCCAATGGCTCGCCACCTGCAGCAGAGCATCGAGGTCAAGCCGCACCCGCTCGGCGGGCAGCGCCTCAAGCAGATCAAGACTGCTGACCTGCTCCTGACGCTCCAGGAGCATCTCCAGAGTCGTCAGGACGGTGATGCCCTGGCTGTCCTCATCAACACGCACGATGTCGGCCACTTCATCGAGCAGGCGACGGCCGGCCCAACTGCCGAGCATCTGACGGGCCATGCTCCGGTCATTGATCAAGGGGGCCTTCAGCAGGGCCAGAACGCCTTCACGGCTCTCAGGCTCCAGCAGGTTCAGCCAGATCGCCAGTTCACTCGTACTGCGCCCGTCAGCCCGCACCCAGGCCACCAGATCAGTGATCTGAACGGGAATCGACAGACCGTCGAGCTGCACTTGCAGCTGCTCCGCGGCGCGGAGCGGACGCAGGAACGTCGGGGAAAGCAGCAGACTGGCCAGCAGTCCAACGCCCAACCACTGTTGAGGAAATCGTTCTGTTGAGCGTCGTCGCAAGGCCAAGGCCCTTGAACTGGTGGCACCAGTTTCCCGCAGCACTGCAGGAACTGGCAGTGATTCGCTGGATCGCCTCGCTCGGGGCTGGTGGCGTGATCTACATGACACCGATCATTTTTCACCAGGTGGACCTCTCGGCCAGCCAGGTGGGACAGGGGCTTGCGGCTTCCGCCCTGATCGGAACCGTGGCCAGACTCCTCAGCGGACTCATGCTCGACCGAGGGCTGAGCTGCTCCTGGCCGGTGAGGGCCGCAGCAGTGCTGGCCCTGATCGCCGATCTGGTATTGCTGCAGGCCCATGGATTTGAGGGCTATTTGAGTGGCCAGCTGTTGATCGGCGTAGCCGCGGGGTTCTACTTCCCGGCGATCGAACTGGCCGTCCCCCTCAGCACAGGACCCTTCCCCTCCAGCCGGGGCTACGCCCTGGCCCGCAGTGCTGACGCCCTCGGGGTGGCGATGGGTGCCCTGACGGGAGCAGTGCTTGCCGGCCTGGGCCTGATCCGAGGTGTCTTTCTGGTGGAAGCGGCCGCGGTGCTGGCGATGCTGACCCTGCTGGCCTGGAAGCCTCTCCCCGATGGTCGTGATGCCCTGCTGCATCCCCAGGGCGCCGAGAAGCCTCTCCTCAAGGAGCCGGCCGCCAGCGCCGGTGGACGCTGGCTTCTGCCTCTTCTGCCGGTGCTGGCCTTGAGCATCGTGGCCACAGGCATGATCGCCCTGATGCAAAGCGCTCTGCCCCTCGACCTGGTGCGCGGTGGGCTGGAGCGCCCCGCCCTGAGCGAAGCCTGGAGCGGCGGATTGATTGCCCTTCAGCTGAGCCTGCTGGTGGTGCTGCAGTGGCCGGTCGGCAACTGGGTGGCGCGCCACAGCCTCCGTTTCGGGCTGGGCCTTGGCCTCGTGAGCTTTGCGGTGGGCTGCTTACTGCTGGCTGGCTCCGCGCTATGGAGCGGTGGCGTCAGCCTGATCCCCCTGGCGGTGCTTCCCGTCGCCTTCGCTGAAGCAGCCTTTCTGCCGACAGCGGCCGAAGCAATGGTTGAAGAAACGCCATTGCAGCATCGCGGCCTGGCGATGGCCCTCTTCTCCCAGTGCTTCGCGATCAGCGCCACCGGTGCCCCTCTCATCGCCGGCACCCTGCTCGACTCCCAGGGGCACGGCCTGGTGCTCTGGCTCCTCATGGCCCTGATCTGCATCTGCAGCACCCCGCTGCTCAAAAGCGTCAGGCCGCGCTATACAGCGGGTCTGGCGGCGATTCCTCTGCCCCTGGAGACCGATGAGCAAAGCCCGGGAACTGCTGCGCTCCGTTCGCAACATGACCATCCTTCGGGAGCTGGCCCGGACGGATGGGGGGCTGGACAGCGTCGCTGATCTGGTCGACAACTTCATCGACAGCCAAGCGATGGAGCTCTGCATCGAACGCTTCAGGGCCCTGCCGGGCGGTCGCGAGCTCCTCGAACAGCGCTACCCACCCTTCCAGCCGGACGTGGACGCCCTGGAGCGGTTGCCGGAAGGCAGTCTTGGCCGCGCCTATGCCGGCATGATCCGGCGGCTCAACTACGACCCGGAGTTCTTCCGACCACGGGACACGAGCACAGAAGCGCTCTGGCTGACTCAGCGGATCGCGACCACCCACGATCTGCATCACGTGGTGGCAGGTTTCAACACGGAAGCTGCAGGCGAATCCGGGGTTCTGGCGATCACCGCCACCCAGATCGGCTTCCCGGCCTTCGTGCTTCTCAACCTGCTTTCGGGCTTCCGAGCCTTCCGCCTCCAGCCCAAGGAGCTGGAAAGCATCAGCAGGGCGATCGCCCATGGCAGCCGCATCGGCCTCGAGGCAGCCCCTCTGGTGGCCCAGAAATGGGAGGAAGGCTGGGACAAACCCCTTCAGCAATGGCGTGAAGACTTAGGCCTCCGAATTGCTGAGGGAGAGCCGTTCAGCGCCGTCTACTGAATCACCGAAGACGACGAGCCACGCTGAAAGCGATGGCGCAACTTGGCTTGCAGCACAAAGACCGCTGGCACCAGGGTGACCAAATTGGCAGCGATCACCGGCCCATTGCCCGTCAGCAGCCCGAAGAGCGCCCAGGTGGCCAGCCCAAGGGTGAACAGGCCGTACATCGACAGAGAGATCGAGCGAGTGTCCTGACTGCGCAAGGTTTTGAGCGCCTGCGGAAAAAAACTGAAGGTGGTGAGCAGCGCCGCCAGATAACCGATCGCGTCAACAGACATGCCAAATGAGCCACAGGGCTCCATACAGTTTCGCCAGTCATGTCTCAATGAGGACGCACGTCATGGCCATTCGACGCTGCCAGGGGCTGCTCAGCGCCGCAGGCCTCAGCCTGACGCTGGCCGCCCCGCTTTCGTCCGCAGTCTTTGCTGGCGAGAGTCGCCAGGAGATCCGCAAAGCCCTGGTAGGCCTGGCCGCCTATGCGGGTTGCAAGGAGCGCCATGCCGGCTACAGCGCCGAACGCGCCCAGCGCATCATCAGCAGCGGCATCGCCAACAACGGTTGGCAGTCACAGGCCGACTGGCTCCGCTCCCCTCAGGCTCTGCGCGTGGTGGCCCTCACCACCGACGCCATGAACAAAAGCTGCGATGACTTTGATCAGAACAGCAAAGACTTCGTGCCGGCGATGCAGGCGATCGACGCCCTATGAGGCAATCGGCAGGGAGACCCGGTGAAGCGCTAGGGGTTCAGACATTGAACAGGAACTCCATCACATCCCCTTCCGCCACCACATAGTCCTTGCCTTCACTCCGTAGCCAGCCCTTGTTGCGGGCTTCAGCCAGCGAACCGGCCTCCAGCAGCTTCTCCCAGCCAATCGTCTGAGCCCGAATGAAGCCCCGCTCGAAGTCGGTGTGGATCACCCCGGCGGCCTGGGGAGCGGTCATGCCCGCACGGAAGGTCCAGGCACGGGTCTCCTTCTCACCCGTCGTGAAGTAGGTGCGCAGACCCAGCAATCGGTAGGTGGCCCGGATCAGGCTCTGCAAGCCGCCTTCGCTCACTCCGAGCCCTTCGAGGTAATCGCTGCGCTCCTCATCCCCGAGCTCAATCAGCTCGGCTTCCACCTGGGCAGAGATGCGTACGGTTTCCGCACCCTCCTGCTGGGCCAACGCCACCACCTCCTCGCAGAAACTGTTCCCCGCGGAAAGGTCATCTTCACTCACATTGGTGGCATAAATAATCGGCTTAGCGGTGAGCAGACCCAGGGGCTTGATCATGGCGGCCTCCTCATCGCTCAGAGGCACGCTGCGGGCGGCTCCCCCCTGCTCGAGCACCTCTTGGATCCGTTCCAGAGCGGCGTCTTCCACCTGCGCCTCCTGACTGGTGCGCATCTGCTTCTTGAGCCGTTCGCGGCGCTTCTCGATCTGGGACAGATCAGCCAGCCCCAACTCCAGGTTGATCACCTCCGCATCCCTGGCCGGCCCCACGGAACCCGATACATGAATGACATCGTCATCCTCGAAACAGCGGACCACATGCACAATCGCGTCCACTTCGCGGATGTTGGCGAGGAACTTGTTGCCCAGGCCCTCACCCTGGCTGGCTCCCTTCACCAAACCGGCGATGTCGACGAACTCCATCCGGGTGGGAATCAACTCCTTGCTGCTGCTCAGATCTGACAGCTGCTGCAAGCGTGGATCAGGCACCGCAACAGTGCCCACGTTGGGTTCGATCGTGCAGAAGGGAAAATTGGCAGCCTGCGCCTGCGCATTGGCGACCAATGCGTTGAACAGGGTGGACTTGCCGACATTGGGCAGCCCGACGATTCCGGCTTTAAGCATGGGCGGGAATCTACCTGCGGCCCACAGCGGACCACTGCTGTTCAGAGAACAGTCATCCCAACAACACGCGCGCAGACCACAGCAAGACCGCCAGCCAGCGAGACTGGTCGCACTGTCGTCTGTGGGGCATGGCCACCACCAACCGCCCGCCCCGCACCTCACCTCAGGAGCTGGGCTTGCCTTCTCTTAGCCCACTCAGCGGCCTCCGACGCCATCGACGCCGCACCGTTGCCGTGATCGCAGGGGTGGTGCTGATTGCCGGTGGGGCCAGCATCTGGACCCTGGGTCCCGGCCGCAACCGAACCCGAAACCTCACGCCTTACACGGTGAGTGCCGAAAGGGGCTCGTTACCCGGGGTGGTCACCGCCAGTGGCGAACTGGAGGCGGTACGTCGCGTGAATGTGAGCCCCAAGCAGCAAGGGCGCCTGGAAGCGCTTTTCGTGGAAGAAGGCGACTCGGTCAAACAAGGCCAAGTACTCGCCCGCATGGACAGCGGCGACTACCGCGACCGGCTCGACGAGTTAATGGCCCTCGAACGCCAGGCCAAGGCTGATTACGACGCCAAAGCCGCGGACTATGAGCGCCAGCAATCGCTGTTTGCCAGCGGTTCCATCAGCCGTGCGGACGTGGACAATGTCCGAGCGGCTTACCTCTCCAGCAAGGCGGCCCTGGCTGCTGCACGAGAACGAATCCAACAACGCCAGGTGGAGGGTGGAGAGCTCCTGATCCGCGCCCCTTTCAGCGGCGTGATCACCCAGCGTTATGCCGAGCCCGGCGCCTTCGTCACCCCCACCACAACCGCCTCCGCAACCGCCGGCGCGACCAGCTCCTCAATCGTTGAGCTCTCCCAGGGGCTCGAAGTGGCCGCGAAGGTGCCAGAAAGCGATATCGGTCGCATCCGGATCGGCCAGGACGCCATCGTGCGTGTGGATGCATTCCCCGATCAGCGGTTCAACGCACGGGTGCGCGACATTGCACCTCGCGCCGAAAAACTCGACAACGTCATCTCCTTCGAAGTGGAGCTGGATCTCCTCAACCCACCTCCCCAACTGCGGATTGGGATGACAGCAGATGTGGACTTCCAGACTGGCCGCACGGCGATCAGCACCCTGGTACCCACGGTGGCCATCGTGACCGAGAACGGTAAGCCGGGTGTGTTGCTGGTCGGCAAAAACGATCAGCCCCAATTTCAAGCGGTAGAGCTCGGTGCGAGCAGCGGCAGCCAAACGGCCATCCTCAATGGCGTGCAACCGGGATCCAGGGTGTTCATCGATCTGCCCCCCTGGGCCAAAAAGCGCGACTGACGGCGACAATGCCCCTTCTTGCCCCTGCCCGAGCCCACCGTGACATCTGAGGGAAAGGATCGACCACTGCTGCTTCTGGTGGACGGCCATTCCCTGGCCTTCCGAAGCTTCTACGCCTTCACCAAGGGTGGTGAGGGTGGTCTTGCCACCAAAGATGGACTGCCCACCAGCGTCACCTACGGCTTCCTCAAAGCCCTCCTGGACAACTGCAAGGGGTTAAAGCCCACGGGCGTGGCGATTGCCTTCGACACGGCTGAACCCACGTTTCGCCATGTGGCAGACGCCAACTACAAGGCGCACCGGGATGTGGCCCCCGACGTGTTCTTCCAGGATCTGGAGCAGCTGCAGGTGATCCTGCGCGAACAGCTGCGTCTGCCCCTCTGTCTGGCACCGGGCTACGAGGCCGATGACGTGCTCGGCACCCTGGCGAATCGCGCCGCAGGCGATGGCTGGCGCGTGCGAATCCTCAGCGGCGACCGAGACCTGTTCCAGCTGGTGGATGACCAGCGCGACATCGCAGTGCTCTACATGGGCGGTGGCCCCTATGCCAAAAACAGCGGCCCCACGTTGATCGACGAAGCCGGCGTGGAGGCGAAGCTGGGCGTGCATCCCACCTCCGTGGTGGACCTGAAGGCCCTCACAGGCGATAGCTCCGACAACATCCCCGGAGTGAAGGGCGTCGGCCCCAAGACCGCCATCAATCTGCTCAAGGAAAACGGCGACCTCGATGGCGTCTACCGGGTGCTGGAGGAAGTGGAGGCCGAGGGGGCGAAAGCCAGCCGAGGTGCCATCAAGGGTGCCCTGAAGGGCAAGCTCAGCGCCGATCGCGACAACGCTTACCTCTCGCGCAAACTCGCGGAGATCCTTGTGGACATTCCCCTGCCAGAGGATCCTGAGCTCGATCTGGGCACGGTGGATGCCGAAACTCTCACCACCCGCCTGAAAGAACTCGAGCTCAACAGCCTGATCCGCCAGGTGCCCACCTTCGTAGCGACCTTCTCAAGCGGCGGCCTGACGGCGAATGGCCATCTGCTGGAGACAACGGAGCATTCCTCAAAACCCTCCGTTGACTCCAGCCCCCCAGTCGACACAGTGCCCGACAGCAAAACGGCTGCGGCTGTCGACGAGGCCAGCCTCCCGGTCCTAGCCCCCCAGCTGATCACCAGCCCGGCACAACTCAGCGCCCTGATCGAGCGACTGATGGCCTGCCGCGACCCCCAGGCCCCGGTGGCCCTCGACACCGAGACCAGTGACCTGAACCCGTTTAAAGCCCAATTGGTCGGGATCGGGGTCTGCTGGGGAGCTGAACTCAGCGACCTGGCCTACATCCCGGTGGGACACACCCCGCCGACAGAACCCGGCCTCGACATTGCCAACAGCCTCGACATTGCCAACAGCCCCGAGAGTGCCAACAGCCTCCAACAGCTGCCGCTTGAAACGGTGCTCGAGCAACTGGCACCGTGGCTGGCCAGCCCCGAGCATCCCAAGGCCCTCCAGAACGCCAAATATGACCGTCTGATCCTGTTGCGCCATGGCCTACCCCTTGGCGGCGTGGTGATGGACACCCTGCTGGCGGACTATCTGCGTGATGCAGCGGCTAAGCACGGCCTTGATGCGATGGCCGAGCGCGACTACGGCATCCGCCCCACGCTGTTCAGCGATCTGGTGGGCAAGGCAAAGGAGGGGAAGGCCAGCTGCTTCGCGGACGTCCCCGTCGATCAGGCGGCCCTTTACTGCGGCATGGACGTGCACCTCACGCGACGCCTGGCCATCGATCTGCGCCACAGCCTGGAGGCGATGGGTCCCCAGCTGACCGAGCTGCTCGAGCGGGTGGAACTCCCCCTTGAGCCAGTGCTGGCGCTGATGGAGGCCACGGGAATCCGTATCGACACCCCCTACCTGTCGGAGCTGTCTTCCGAGATGGGCCAGACCCTGGAACGACTGGAAGCGGAGGCGAAGCAAGCTGCGGGAGTCGACTTCAACCTCGCCTCTCCAAAGCAGCTCGGCGAATTGCTCTTCGAGACCCTCGGCCTCGACCGCAAGAAATCGCGCCGCACGAAAACGGGCTTCAGCACCGATGCATCCGTACTGGAGAAACTGGAAGCCGATCATCCGGTGGTGCCCCTGGTGCTGGAGCATCGGATGCTCAGCAAGCTCAAGAGCACCTACGTGGATGCCCTGCCCCAGCTGGTTGAAGCGGAAACCGCACGCGTTCACACCGATTTCAACCAGGCGGTCACCGCCACAGGAAGGCTGAGCAGCAGCAATCCCAACCTGCAAAACATCCCCGTGCGGACGGAGTTCTCCCGCCGAATCCGCAAGGCGTTCCTGCCCCAAGAAGGCTGGAAGCTGCTGAGTGCTGATTACTCCCAAATCGAGCTCCGCATCCTTACCCATCTCTCCGGTGAGGAGGTGCTGCAGCAGGCCTACCGAGATGGTGATGACGTGCATGCACTTACGGCCAGACTGCTGCTCGACAAACCCGAGGTGAGCAGCGATGAACGCCGCCTGGGCAAGACCATCAATTTCGGGGTGATCTACGGCATGGGTGCCCAACGGTTCGCGCGGGAAACCGGGGTGAACCAGGCGGAAGCCAAGGAGTTCCTCAGCAAATACCGGCACCGTTATCCGAAGGTGTTTGCCTTCCTGGAACTCCAGGAGCGTCTGGCGCTGAGTCGTGGCTACGTCGAGACAATCCTGGGCCGGCGCCGGCCCTTCCACTTCGATCGCAATGGACTCGGCCGACTGCTTGGCAAGGATCCACTGGACATCGATCTCGATGTGGCACGGCGGGGAGGCATGGAGGCGCAGCAGCTGCGCGCCGCCGCCAACGCACCGATTCAAGGCTCCAGCGCCGACATCATCAAACTGGCCATGATTGAGCTGCAGGCCGCTTTAGACCAGCAAGGGCTACCGGCACGCCTGCTGCTGCAGGTGCACGATGAACTGGTGCTGGAGGTGGATCCCTCGGCCCTGGACAGCGTGCGCACCCTCGTCGTGCAGACCATGGAAAACGCCCTGCAGCTGAGCGTGCCCCTCCTGGTGGAAACCGGCGTGGGCGCGAATTGGATGGAGGCGAAGTAAGCCCCACGCCGTAGCCTCGCCCCAGCCCACTGCGCTTGCCCCGTGCCCCTGCGGTTCACCAACACCCTCACCCGCCGCACGGAAACCTTCCGGCCGCTGAGGGAGGACCAGGTGAGCATTTACTGCTGCGGTGTGACGGTCTACGACCTCTGCCATTTGGGCCATGCCCGCAGCTACATCAACTGGGACGTCCTGCGTCGCTATCTGATCTGGCGTGGGTATGCGGTGACCTTCGTGCAGAACTTCACCGACATCGACGACAAGATTCTCAAACGCGCCGCCGAAGAAAACAGCTCGATGGATGCGGTGAGCGAGCGCAACATCGCGGCTTTCCATACCGATATGGATGCCCTCGGGATTCTGCGGCCCGACCGCATGCCCCGGGCCACCCGCTGCCTCGATGGCATCCGCGCCTTCATCAGTGAGCTTGAGGCCAAAGGAGCCGCCTATTCCGCTGATGGTGATGTGTATTTCGCTGTGATGAAGCACGCCGGATACGGCAAGCTCAGCGGCCGCGACCTCAGTGAACAACAGACCAATGCCGACGGCCGCGTCGCCGATGCCGAAGAAGCCCGTAAGCAGCACCCCTTCGATTTCGCCCTCTGGAAGGGCGCCAAAACCGACGAACCCAGCTTCCCCTCACCCTGGGGCGAGGGGCGACCGGGCTGGCACATCGAGTGTTCAGCGATGGTGCGGGAGGAGTTGGGAGAGACGATCGACATTCACCTGGGTGGCGCCGACCTGGTCTTCCCCCACCACGAGAACGAGATCGCGCAATCGGAGGCTGCCACCGGCAAGGAGCTGGCCCAGGTGTGGCTGCACAACGGCATGGTGAACGTGGGGGGCGAAAAGATGAGCAAGTCGCTGGGTAACTTCACGACCATCAGGGCCCTACTGGAGAGCGGGATCTCCGCCATGACCCTGCGTCTGTTCGTCTTGCAGGCCCACTACCGCAAACCGCTCGACTTCACAGCGGAAGCACTGGAGGCGGCCACCACAGGTTGGAAGGGTCTCAACGCTGCCCTCGGGCTGGGCGAACACCATGCTTCCAGCCTGGGATGGCGGGAGCCCGCGCCCCTGCCGGAGGGAGCGATCACGATCGAGCAGATCCAAGGTCAGATGACGTTCTCAGATGAGCCGTTGCTGGGCGCACGCCAACGCTTCATCGACGCCATGGACGATGACCTCAACAGTTCAGGCGCTCTGGCCGTGCTGTTCGACCTTGCCAGACCCCTGCGCGGGCTTGCCAATCGCCTTGATCGCGGTGACATTCCTGAGCAAACCGATGACGAGCAGCCCCTATTGGAGCAGCGCTGGTTGTTGTTACGGGAGCTTGCCGGGGTGCTCGGATTGCGCTCGGAAGCATCGGGGGTGGAGCCTGAAGATGCCGAATCCTGCGACCCCAGCGCCATCGAAGCGGCGATTGCCGCTCGTCAGGCAGCGAAACAGGCCAAGGATTTCGCCGAAGCCGATCGGATCCGCGCCGAACTCACGGGCCAAGGGATCGAGCTCATCGATAAGCCTGGCGGCGTTACCGAATGGCGACGCTGCTGAGGACACTCAGCGCCGTTTCCCAGCCATCATCGCTTCGATCTTGCGGATCCGCGCCAACGTGGTGGTCCAGACCTCCAGACGGAAGCGCTGATCCGCCAGGGTGGGCTCCGACGGTTCTGCAGCAGCGATCCAGGCCTGCAGTTCCTCAATCTTGGCCTCAAGGTTCTCGCGAGCCTCAAAAGCCTCCCAAAGCTCACGCTCCAACTTGGCGCGCTCAATGAAATTCCAGCGTTTGAGCCAGAGCATGGTGGCCATAGTGAAGATGGTGCAGGTCTAGAGGATCTGATGGTGATGCAACCGGAAACGCTGTCCAAGGCGATACAGCTTTCGGTGGCTCCGGTGTTCCTTCTCGCCGGCATCGGCGCTCTGCTGAACGTGATCTCCACCCGACTGGCACGGATTGTTGATGCCGCCAAGCGCGCCAAGGACGGTGTTCTAGCTGGGAACCCAATCGATGAGCAGGAGCGGCGTTGCTACCGCCGGCGCATGCAACTGACGATCCGGGCGATTGAACTGCTCACAGGTTCCACCCTGCTCATTGCCGCCGTGGTGGCTGTGATGTTCTTCAGCGTGATCTCCAGACTGAACCTCACGGTGGTCGTGGCACCCCTGTTCATCTCGGCAATGACCCTGCTGATGCTGGCGTCGCTCTGCTTCCTTCGGGAGGTGCAATTGGCGTCTCGCCACCTGCGTCAGTTGATTTGATCATCAACTCCCCAACCAGCCCCACCCCCTGAGCAGATCCACCAGGCTGATCACCAGACCCACGGCGATCACGGGCGGGGAAATCCAGCGAAGCACAAACAGCAACCAACGGCGTAAGCCAGCCGGAGTAGCACTGCCCTTGAGATCGTCGTTGAAACGGGCAGGAACAACCCAACCAAGCAGCAGGGCGATCAACAGCCCACCAAGGATCAGCATCACCCCCCCGAAGATAGAATCCATCACCTCCAACACCGGGATCGACGTGGCCGCAGGGAGACCGGCCACAAAAATCAACGCCGCACTGATCCACACCGCCCGCCGCCGACTCCAACCAAGCCGATCCATCAGTGAGGCCACCGGCACCTCGAGGAGCGACACCGATGAGGTGATCGCGGCGATGTAAGCAAGGAAGAAAAACAGCACCGCCACCACCCGTCCCGTGAGCCCCAAGGAAGCGAGGCCGGTGGGCAGAGCGATAAACAGGGTCCCCACGGTGGAGCCACTCACCACATCCTTCAGACCGAAACTCATCACCACCGGGAAGGTGACAAGTCCGGCGAGCAATCCGACGGCGGTGTCCATCCCCACAACGGCAATCGCTTCCCTCGGCAGATGATTGCGGCGGTCGAGATAGGCCGCATAGGCAAGGATGCAGCCGATGCCTGCCCCAATCGAAAAGAACGCCTGGGTGAAGGCATTGCGAATGGTGGTGAAGTCAGTCAGCTCCCGGGGATCGAAGTTGAGCAGAAAGGTGTGACGCCCCTCGGCTGCTCCCTCCAAACCGGAGGCCCACAGCGCCAGTCCGATCAGCAACACAAACAGCAGAGGCAGCGCCCATCGAGACAGCCGTTCGATACCGGCTTGCACTCCTGCAGCCACCACCAAGGCGGTGAGCACAAGACTGAACAACTGTCCCAGCACGGCACTGTTGCCGCCGCTAATCACCCCGAAGAAGCCCTCGGCTGCCGCCAGGTCTGATGGCAGTCCCACCAGTAGGGCATGGAGCAGGGTGTGACCAGTCCATCCCATCAAAACGGCGTAGAAAGCCAGGATGCCGCTCGCCGCTGCGATAAAAAGCCAGCCCATCGGTTGCCAGCGGCGACCAGCCGCGGTCACTGGTGCGATCAGGGGGCTGTGGCCTGTGCTGCGACCCAGCACCATCTCCGCCACGAGGACCGGCAGACACACCACCAGCACAATCAGCACATAGAGGAGCAGAAACGCGCCACCGCCCCCCTGGGAGGCGCGATAGGCGAATCCCCAGAGGTTGCCCAGCCCGACCGCACTACCCGCCGCGGCCAGAACAAAACCAAGACCTGACCTCCAGTGCTCCTTCACCGCCATCGCCGCCCGATCTCCTCGCCTGAGCGGCAGTTTGCCAGGGTTCGGCATGGGAAACTGTTGACACTTGCCGGATCGACGTGAAAGCCATCAGCGTGCTGGGCTCCACGGGCTCGATCGGCACCCAAACCCTGGAGATCGCCCAGGAATTCCCAGAGCGCTTCCGGGTGGTGGCCCTCAGCGCCGGGCGCAACCTTCCACTGCTGGTGGAGCAGATCAGCCAGCACAGCCCTGAAGTAGTGGCCTTGGCAGACGACAGCCTGCTGCCCGAACTCCAGGACCGTCTCAACGCCCTGCCCACCGATCGACAACCCGACACCCTGCCGCAACTGGTGGGTGGCGCCAACGGACTCAACGTCGCAGCCGCTTGGGACACGGCCGATCTTGTGGTGACAGGCATCGTTGGCTGCGCCGGTCTGCTGCCCACCCTGGCGGCAGTGCGCGCCGGGAAGGATCTGGCCCTAGCCAATAAGGAAACACTGATCGCCGCTGGGCCGGTGGTTTTACCGGAACTGAAGAAGAGTGGCAGCCGCCTGCTGCCAGCCGACTCGGAACACTCCGCGATCTTCCAGTGCCTGCAAGGAACCCCCTGGGCTGAAAACGCCAGCCTCTCCACCGGTGTTCCCACCCCAGGCCTGCGCCGCATTCAGCTCACCGCCTCCGGTGGTGCATTCCGTGACTGGGAGGCCGCCGATCTGGAGAAAGCCACCGTGGCTGATGCCACCTCCCATCCCAACTGGAGCATGGGCCGCAAGATCACGGTGGATTCCGCCTCCCTCATGAACAAAGGCCTGGAGGTGATCGAGGCCCATTACCTGTTCGGTCTCGACTACGACCACATCGAGATCGTGATCCACCCTCAAAGCATCATCCACTCGATGGTCGAGCTGGCCGATTCCTCGGTGCTGGCCCAGCTGGGCTGGCCGGATATGAAATTGCCAATCCTCTACTGCCTGAGCTGGCCGGAACGGCTTGAAACACCGTGGCGTCGCCTCAACCTCACGGAGGTGGGGCAGCTCAGCTTCCGGAGCCCTGACCCCGCCAAATATCCCTGCATGGAGCTGGCCTACGCAGCTGGCCGCGCCGGTGGCACGATGCCAGCCGTGCTCAATGCGGCGAATGAGGAAGCGGTAGCCCAGTTCCTGCAGGAGCGCATTCACTTCCTCGACATTCCCGATCTCATCGACGCCACCTGTGAGCGTCACAAGTCCGATCGAATGGATCATCCCCAACTCGACGATGTGCTGGCCGTGGATCAGTGGGCTCGAGATGTGGTGCGTGAACAGGTAGAGCGCGGCACCCGACGCATCCCCATGGCAGCCATGGCCGCGTGATCCGAGTCAGCCATCACCTGCTGCTCTGTGCCACGCCGGCCAAGGCGAAGTGCTGTGACCCCAGCATCGGTGCCGCCAGCTGGGAGGCTCTCAAGCAGGGAGTGCGCCAGCTGGACCTCGAGAACCCTGAGCGGGCACAGGGCATCGTGCTGCGCAGCAAGGCTGACTGCCTACGAGTCTGTGAACAGGGCCCCGTGCTCCTGATCTGGCCGGAGGGCATCTGGTACGGGAATGTGACACCGGAGCGGGTGCAGCAGATCCTCGAAGAGCATGTGGTGGGTGGGCGACCGTGCAACGAGTGGGTCATCCGCCGGACACCATTCCAGCAGCCCACCGAAGCACAATCTGTTTCGAACGATCCTCAGCCGTCCTGATCGCTGCCGTCAACGGCGCTGATTGCTGTCACAGCAGCTGGTGGTACCAGGCCTTGGCCAACCGATCTGACCAGGAGCCTGCGGTCAGGCTGTCGCCAGATGCATGGAATCCGTTGTGGCCTCCCCGTGCAGTGAGCAGGATCGACAGGGGTTCAACCTCATCGGACTGGTTCAGAGCCCCAAGCGATCGCTGCAACTCCTGCGCCGCTCGAGCTGGCACCCAGGGATCATCCAGCGCCTGAAGCAGCAAGGTGGGAGGCAGACGCCTGCGGGCCTTGGGATCAAGCAAACGGAGCAGGGGCGAGGCGCGGCGGTAGTACTCCTCCACGGAGTCGTAGCCCCAACGTGGTGCCGTGATGGCTGCATCAAACGCGCGGATGCTTCGAGGTGGAGTCTTCCTCAGGAGCTGCTCCTCTGTGGCTGTGACACCGAAGGGATCTGCCAAGGTCTGGCGCACGAGCCGTTGCAACAACCAACGCTGATAGATGCGATTGCGGGAGCGCTCAATCGAAGCACTACAGGCAGCCAGATCGAGAGGGCTACTGGCGCAGAACAACCCATCGAGAACCCCGGCCGACTCCAGCGCCGCATTCAGCAGCATGGTGCCACCCAAAGACATGCCAGCACCAAGAAGGGGAAGCGGTTGAAGACGGCCGGCGGCCTGAGCCAGCTCCGAGGCCAGCTCCCGAGCGCGCATGAGGACGGGAAGGAGATCGCTGTTGCAGCAAGCGGCATAGGTGCCTGCGGCGAGATGACGGCCTGGGTCAGCCCCGCGCAGGTTGAGCCGCAACACAGCAAAACCCGAAGACTGCAGGGATAAACCAAGACGACGCATGCCTTCCCGTCGACTGGAGCCACCCAGGCCATGGACAAGCACCACCAGCGCCTGAGCAGGACCGCCAACGGGTTGGTCGAGAACAGCAAGCAATTGCCCGGCAGGGGCGGCTCCACTGCGAAGGGCTGGAACTGGAATCTGAAGCGGCTGCCCATGATCAGGAGGCAGCCGCATCGGGCGAAGGGTGTCCCGCAGGGTTTGCAGGTCTCCGCCTAACCAGGGAAGACGTTGCCGATAGGCGGCAACACCCAGCTGCTGAAGCAGCTGGGTCATTTCTTCCCGACGCCCAGCTCCTTGAGCTCCCCGAGCAGGTCACCCAGCACCTTCTTGGCATCACCAAACACCATCGAAGTGTTAGCCAGTTCGAACAGATCGTTCTTGATGCCTGAGTAACCAGCACTCATGCCCCGCTTCACCACAAACACCGTGCGGGCCTGCTGCACATCCAGCACAGGCATGCCGTAAAGCGGCGAGTTCGGATCGTTCTTGGCCTGAGGGTTGACCACGTCATTGGCACCCAGCACCAGCACCACATCCGTGGCAGGGAACTCGGGGTTGATCACATCCATCTCTTTGAGCTGCTCGTAGGGCACATCGGCCTCGGCGAGGAGCACATTCATGTGACCAGGCATGCGACCAGCCACTGGGTGAATAGCGTAATCGACCTGGATGCCAGCGGCTTCCAGAGAACGGGTGACTTCCCGCAGGGTGTGCTGAGCTTGAGCAACGGCAAGGCCGTAACCAGGAACGATCACGACCCGTTCGGCAGCCTCGAGGGTCAGGGCACATTCCTCAACGCTGCAGCTGGTGATGTTGGTGTATTCACCACCACCACCACCGGAGGCCGCTGCGGATGCTCCCAGGGCCCCGCCGAAGAGCACGGACACCAGGGAGCGGTTCATGCCATTGCACATGACCTGGGTGAGGATCAAGCCGGCTGCACCGACCATGGCACCCGCCACGATGAGCAACTGGCTACCGACCACAAAGCCGGCAGCTGCTGCTGCCACACCGGAGTAGCTGTTGAGCAGCGAGATCACCACAGGCATGTCAGCCCCACCGATGGGCAGGGTCACGCCGATGCCCAGCAGGCTGGAAGCGATCACCAAAAGCCAGAGGCCCTGAGCACTCACACCACCTTTGGCAATCAGGTCAACCGCTGCCACTAGGCAAGCGACCGCCAGTGCAATATTGACGAAATGGCGGGCCTTGCTCTGCATCCAGGCCGGCGTCGACAACCAACCCTGCAGCTTGGCCATGGCCACGATCGAGCCAGTGAAGGTGATCGCACCGACGAACACCGAGATCACGATCGAGACCACAGCGACCATGCCAGTGGCATCGAGCTCGCTTGGGTAGAAGGCCGCAGCCAGTGCCACCAACAGCGACGACATGCCCCCGCAACCGTTGAAGAGAGCGACGGTTTCGGGCATGGACGTCATCGGGACCCGCTGGGCCGTGATGGCACCCAGCACACCACCCACAACGGTGCCTCCGATGATCCAGCTCCAAGCAGCCACGCTGATGCCACTGGTGCCCAGGTAGTGAATAAGCAGACCGAGCACGGCAAGCGCCATGGCAACGGCTGCCAGTTGATTGGCGCCCCGGGCAGAGCGCACCTTCGAAAGACCTTTGATGCCTAGGGCCAGCAACAGGATGGCGACCAGGTCAATGACGTACTGAAGAATGTCCATCAGCGGTTCTCCTTGCGGGCGGGCTTGCGGCTGAACATGGCGAGCATGCGATCGGTCACCAGGAAGCCCCCGATCACGTTGAAAAGGGCAAAGCCCAAAGACACAGAACCAAGCACCAGCAGAGGGATGCTCCCGTTCGATTTGATGATCGCCGTCAGGGCCGCCAGCACGGTGATGCCGGAGATGGCGTTAGCGCCGCTCATCAGAGGTGTATGCAGGGTGGGAGGCACCTTGCCGATCAGTTCCAGGCCCAGGAGGCTGCCGAGCAGCAGAACCCAGAGGGCATTCACAAAGCTTGAATCCATCAGTTGGCTCCGGGGGTGAGAACGTCGCCGCGGCGGATGCTGCCGTCCTGGGCGATCAGACAACCAGCGATCAGTTCGTCCTCGGTGTCGAGGCTGAGCTGACCATCCTTGAGGGTGGGCTCCAGCAGCGCCAGCAAATTGCGGGCATAGAGCGCACTGGCGTGATTGGGAACTGTGCAGGGCAGATCGTTGGCCCCGATGAGCTTCACGCCCTTGCGATCAACGGTCTGGGAGGGCTGGGTGTCAGCGCAGTTTCCACCCTGGGCCACAGCAAGATCCACCACCACCGCACCGGGACGCATCCGATCCAGCATGTCTTCACTGATCAGGCGGGGGGCACGGCGACCGGGCACCTGAGCTGTACAGATCGCCACATCAGCCTCGGCCAGCTGATCGGACAACTGTTGGCGCTGGGCGGCCAGGAACGCCTCCGAGGCCTGTTTGGCATAACCGCCCGACTCAGCGGGCTTGTCCTCCATCTCCGGGGGATCGATGAAACGGGCACCGAGCGATTCCACCTGCTCCTTCACGGCGGGGCGGATATCGCTGACATAAACGACTGCGCCGAGACGGCGGGCGGTGGCCACCGCTTGCAATCCGGCAACACCGGCACCGAGTACCACCACCCGCGCGGGTTGAACGGTGCCCGCTGCGGTCATCAGCATCGGGAAATAACGGTCGAGGGCTCCGGCTCCGAGCAGCACGGATTTGTATCCGGCGATGTTGGCTTGGGAGGAGAGGGCATCGGCCGACTGGGCGCGACTGATCCTGGGCAACAACTCCAGGGCCATGGCCGAGAGGCCTGCGCCCTGGAGAGCGCTCGCCAGCTCAGCATTGCTGTAAGGAGAGAGCAAGCCGACCAGCAGCGCACCGCGGCGGAGGGTTGCCAGCGCAGACGCTGCGGGAGGCTGCACGCAGAGCAGCAGGTCGGCCTGGCTCCAGGACGACGCATCAGCTGCCGCTACGAGCTGAGCTCCGGCATCGGCATAGGCCGTATCCACGAAACCGGCCCTGGCACCAGCACCCCGTTCCACTGAAACGGTGCAGCCCAGGCCAATGAACTTCCTGACGGTCTCAGGAGAAGCCGCTACACGGGTTTCCCCTGCAGCGGTTTCAACAGGTATTAAAAGTCTGGGCAAGATCGTGACGCCGTCGACCCAGCCGAGATTACGGGGTCGCGTACACGATTCCGGGAGCTTTTCTGAAGATCGACGTCCTGATCGATTGCTCTGGCTAAGGAGAGGGCCCATTCCGCAAACCCATGGGCCTCACGGCGATCGAATGTCCAGACGGCGTCTGCCACAGCCATCACGGTGGCCATGCGGTGGAGCGCCAGGCGATGCAGGCGGTTCTTCAGGGGCATGGCCGCGAATGGTGTGAGCGACTGGCGGAGCGCATCTACGAGATGTCGGTTGACACCTTCTCCCAAACCGTGATGCCCAGCCTGCACGCGGCTGGCTGGCAGCGTCGCCATCTCGACTGGGAGTTCAAGCTTGCCGACCAGGAGTCCGAACCAGACCGCACCCTGGTGGACGGCATCATCAATGCCACCGAGAGCTTTCTGCGCAGCAGCGAGGTGCATCGACTCTTCATTCAGGAGCTCGTGCAGGGCACCTTTGACGAGGCCAGTGATCGACACCTGCACCGCTCAGCTGTGCGCCAGTTGATTGAAACCGAACTGCTGACGCTGCTCGAAGAACAGAAAGATGATCTGCTCGACCGTCTGGCGGGCCGGCTAATGGATGAGGCCCAGGGGGACTTTGATCTGGCCAGGAATGCGGCCAGCGCAGGCCTCAAAGAGGTGGAGCTGCTCCTGGCCAATCACACCGAAGCGCTCTGAGCGAAGGCTCAGAACATCGGCTGCACTTCCTGCTCCACTGCCAGGGCCATCGCACGACGGCCCTGGCAGTGGAGCAGGCGCGCCCTAAGGATCAATGGATCGATGTCGCACTCGTGCAGCCAACACTGCTCCAACCGCAGCTGTGGGTTCCTGTTGGGGCGTGAGGAGGAGCGACGATTGGCCATGGGCAGCGCGGGCAAAACCCAAGAGGGCTGATGGCCGGAAGGTAGGGATGCTCAGGACGAATGGAATGGTTAGAAAGACCTAACTTTCAGAGCAGGCCGATCGTCCCCCCGTCCTTTGAACTCTGTAAGCCCAACCCGGACGAGACGATCCGCCCCAGGGTCTGGCAGCACCAGCTGATTCAGCTGTTGCGCCGCAGGCTGTCTCAGCCAGACACCAGCGGCCGGGATGTGCTTGTCCATGCCGGCCCCGGAGCAGGCAAAACCCTGGGCGCCTTGCTGGCCTTCCGCAGCATGCGTTCAGAACAGCGACTCGATCGCTTTCTTGTGTTCTGCCATCGCACTTCGATCCTGAAGCAATGGCAGCTGGCAGCTGGGCGACTGGGACTGACACTGGCGGAATGGTCTCCATCCCCTGAGCTGGAGTCGGGGGATCGATGGACAGGACAGGGGCTGGGCGACGCGGACGGCTGGCTGGTGACCTACCAGGGAGCGGGCCGCCAACTGGAGGGACTGGGGGAAGCACTCCGTCTTTGGTGTCCAGAACGCCTGTTGGCCATTGCCGACGAAGCCCATCATCTGGGCGTGGATCCGGAGGAACCAGAGGGGCCGATCTGGGGACGCACCTTCCTCGAACTCAGCGAAGGAAGTCGACTGCGACTGGGTCTGACAGGAACCCCCTTCAGGGCCGACAACCTCGCCTTTTGCGCCGCAAGAAAGGTGCAAGTGGAGAGTGAGGGGGAGCTTGTGGAACAGATCAGTCCGGATCTCTGCGTGGAGCCAAGGGAACTGATCGCCGCCGGCGATGTTCGGCCACTGGAGTTCCGATTTCAGGATGGATGGGTGGAGCACAGCCGCGAGGGACTGCCGGACCGTGATGTGTCGCCACTGTCTGCAGAGCAGCGAGAGAGCTGGAGGGCCCGCAATCTGCGCAGGGCGATCCGTCTGTCCGACTCCAGCAGCATTGCCCTGCAGCTGCTGCTGCGAGCCAGAAAACAACTCGAGAAAGTGCGCGAACGCCATCGGGAGGCAGCGGGCCTCGTGATTGCTCGTGACATCGACCATGCGCGCAGCATCACGCGACTTCTGGAGGAGGAGGGCGATCGGGTGGATCTCGTGCACTCCCAGGATCCGGACGCGAGTCGCCGCCTGGGCGCCTTTCAAAAGGGCAATGCCGACTGGCTCGTCAGCATCGACATGTGTGCAGAGGGATTCGACGCCCCCAGGTTGCGCGTCGTGGCTTACCTCACCACCGTGGTCACCCGCAGCCGCTTCCTGCAGGGCATTACACGGGCGGTCCGCATGAGCGGGGATCGCGCAAGCGTGGAAGCGGTACCGAGGGAGCCCTCCTTCGTCTTTGCCCCGGCCGATCCTCTACTGATGAGCTACGCGCGCACCTGGTCCTGGTCGGAGCCGTACCGCATCCGCAGCCTGCCCACGACTGAGGACGATGCAACGGAAACCGGAGGCAACTGGCGTGGGCCCAGCCTGCCCCTTGAGGCGGTCGGTGATGGAGCCGGCGCCGTGATCCAGATGCGCACTCCGGAATTGCCCAGCTTTTTGCAGCGTTGACGACACATTTCTGCAGAGAAAAATGCGACGTTCTGCGAATTCAGGCCTGATGGGTCCCCATCAACAAGCAGCCTGGTCACCATCTGGGAGCCGATCATGGAAGCAGCCATGCAACGTCGCGTCAGCGTCGCCACATGCTGGGCAACCACCAGGATCGCAGTGCTGGACAACGCAGAGCGCTATGAAGACAGCTACGCATTGACCCAGGAATTCAGAGAGTGGATTACCTGCATGGGTGAACACACGGAGCTTCTGGAGGACTCGGTGCTGAGCGTTTCAAGGGCACCAAGCAAACGCCCGCAGTTCAACGAAGGCTGGGAAGACCCCCTAGAAATCTGAAGAAATTATTAAAAACCGCCAATGACTTTGGGTCGGCGTTCATGCAATCCGCGCCCCTTCGATCACGACAGGGAGAAGGCTCATTTAGAGTCAACTCATAATCGATCCGCTTAAGCCATGGCTGCAGAGATTGGTGCTGACCACCTGGCCACAGAAAACCTGGTCATCGTTGGCTCCGGACCTGCGGGCTACACAGCTGCGATCTACGCCGCCCGAGCCAACCTCAGCCCACTTCTCATCACTGGCTTCCAACGGGGCGGCATCCCTGGCGGACAACTGATGACTACCACCCACGTGGAGAACTTCCCCGGGTTCCCCGATGGGGTGCTCGGCCCTGACCTGATGGATCTCATGAAGGCCCAGGCAGAGCGCTGGGGAACGCGCCTTCTCGAAGCTGATGCCGATGCCATCGACCTCAGCAGCCGTCCCTTTCGCATCGAAGCCGACGGCCGCAGCATCCAGACCCAGGCGCTAATCCTGGCCACTGGCGCTAGCGCCAATCGCTTGGGACTGCCGCAGGAGGAGCGCTTCTGGAGCAAGGGCATCAGCGCCTGTGCCATTTGCGATGGCGCCACCCCCCAGTTCCGCAACGAAGAGCTAGCTGTGGTGGGCGGTGGTGATTCCGCATGCGAAGAAGCGGTGTACCTCACCAAATACGGCAGCCACGTGCACCTGCTCGTGCGCTCTGGACAGTTACGTGCCAGCGCGGCCATGGCCGACCGGGTGCAGGCCAACCCCCAGATCAGCGTCCACTGGAACACCGAGGTGGCCGATGCCGAAGGCGACGACTGGCTGACGTCCCTGCGACTTCGCAATCGGGAAAGCGGCGCAGAGCGGGAGCTCCCCGTGCGCGGACTCTTCTATGCCATCGGCCACACCCCCAACACCGAGCTGGTGCAGGGACAGCTGGACTGCGATGGCAAGGGATACCTCTTAACCACACCAGGCAGGCCTGAGACCTCGGTGGACGGCGTTTATGCCGCTGGCGATGTGGCTGATGCGGAATGGCGCCAGGGCATCACTGCCGCAGGTAGCGGCTGTCAAGCCGCTTTGGCAGCCGAGCGCTGGCTGAGCCACAACAATTTGGCGACCCTCGTGTCGCGCGACAGCGTTGAGCCTGCCCAGGCCTCAACACCCCAAGTCAGCGAAACGGCCACAGAAGCCACCTATGACCCCAAAGCCCTCTGGCAGAAGGGCAGCTATGCATTGCGCAAGCTCTATCACGACAGCGACAAGCCCCTGCTGGTGGTGTACACCTCCCCCAGCTGCGGCCCCTGCCACGTGCTCAAGCCACAACTCAAGCGTGTGCTCGATGAGTTGGGGGGCCGTGCCCAGGGGGTGGAGATCGACATCGAGGCTGATCAATCGATTGCCGAGCAGGCCGGAGTGAATGGCACCCCCACGGTGCAACTGTTCTATGGCAAGGAGCTCAAGCAGCAGTGGCGTGGCGTGAAGCAGCGCAGCGAGTTCCGAGGCGCCATTGATGCCCTCCTCGGTTCACCAGTCTGAGCGATTCAGCGGCGGCGCCTGGAATCGATCTGCAGCAGGTCCCTGACCTTCTGCACCTGGCTGGCGAGCTGGGGGTCTGAGGCCAGCTTCTTTTCCACCTGCCCGATCGCATACATCACCGTGGTGTGGTCCTTCCCCCCGAAGGTCTCACCAATACGTGGAAGGCTGAGGGCGGTGCCCTGACGCATCAGAAACATGCCCACCTGACGTGCCTGACTGACTGCCCGGCGTCTGCTGCTGCTGCACATGTCCTCGGCTGACACATCAAACACTTCCGACACCTTGTCGATCACCTGCTGGGGTGTGACCTCAACACCCTGACCACTCGGGTCGAGCATCGGCGCAACCGACTCCACCGTCATCGGTAGACCAGTGATCGAAGCGAAGGCCACGGCTCGGGTCAGGGCCCCCTCCAGCTCACGGATGTTGGACGTGAAACGGCCTGAGATGTATTGGATCAAATCCCTTGGCAGTGAAACCCGCTCCTGCTCCGCCTTCTTCTGAAGAATCGCCATGCGCGTCTCCAGGTCTGGAGCTTGGATATCAGCGATCAGCCCCATCGAGAATCGGGAGATCAGGCGCTCCTGAAGACGAGGGATCTGACTGGGGGGGCGATCACTGGCGATCACAATCTGCCGCCCAGCCTCATGGAGCGCATTGAAGGTGTGAAAAAACTCCTCCTGGGTGTATTCCTTCCCCTCGATGAACTGAATGTCATCGACCAGAATCAAGTCAGCAGCTCGATAGCGATCGCGAAAGGCCTGCATGCCGTCCTTACGGATCGCCTGAATCAGATCGTTCGTAAAGGTTTCCGTCGAGACATAGGAGACCCGCGCTTCAGGATCAATTTCCAGGCGGTAGTGACCGATCGCCTGCATCAGGTGGGTTTTTCCCAAACCCACACCACCGCAGATGAACAACGGATTGAACTCCCGTCCTGGCGACTCAGCGACCGCCAGCGCCGCCGCATGGGCCATGCGGCTGTTTGGGCCGACCACAAACCTGTTGAACACGTAACGCATGTTCAACCCCGGCAAACGCCGTGGTTGCGATGAGCGGCTAGTCGCCCCTTCAGTCGGGGGGGTCGCTGGTGCCGTTCCCGACGATGACTGTGTATTCCCGGCGCTGACGCCAGACGAGGCAGCTGCCAGCGTGGTGGCGGCAGGCTCGTCCTCGCGGGCCAGAACCTTCACGGTCACCTTGGCCCCATGGAGGCCTGTCGCAACCTCCTCGATCGTGGCGACGTAGTTCTTACGGAGCCAATTGCTGGCGAAGCTGTTCGGGGCCTGCAGGGTGAGCTCCCCATTGGCGAAGCCCGTGCAGAGGGCTGGTCGGATCCAGGTTTCGAAGGTGGGCTTGCTCAGGTTGCTCTGGAGCGCGTGCTGCACCTTGTTCCACAGCTCGCTGCCGGTCAGCACCACGCGTATCCGATCCCATCGGTGCCGAATCTACGCACCTTCTGCCGGCCAGTCCGTCTTTAATGAGACCCTGACCAACTCAACCGCAATCCCATGGCCAGCGCCGCGCCCAGCTCCAGGCAGCGCCTTCTCCTCTGGCTTGGCATCAGCATGCTTGGAGTCGGTCTTGCTGGCTGCAATCCCTCCTGGCGCCAGCGGCTCGGCCTAGAGCCCAAGCCTGCCGAGGGCCCCGCTCCATCCGTGAGTGACGGCCCCAGCTCCGCGCCCCTTCAACCAGGTCGCAATGTGATCGTCTCCGCCGTCGAGCGGGTGGGCCCGGCCGTGGTGCGAATCGACACCCTGAAGCGGGTCAGCAACCCCCTCGGCAATCTGTTCGGGGCTGGACCATCCATCCAACAGCAGGCCGGTCAGGGGTCAGGCTTTATCACCAGGTCCGATGGTCTGATCTTCACCAACGCCCATGTGGTGGAGGGAGCGGACCAGGTGTCGGTGACACTTCCCGATGGCCGCAGCTACAGCGGTAAGGTGCTGGGAGGTGATCCCCTCACCGATGTAGCCGTGGTGAAGGTGGTAGCGGAGAAACTGCCCGTAGCCCCCCTAGGCAATTCAGACGACCTGAAGCCAGGCGAATGGGCGATCGCGATCGGCAATCCGCTCGGACTCAACAACACCGTCACAGCTGGGATCATCAGCGCGGTGGAACGGACGAACGCCGTGGGTGCCGGCCAGCGGGTGCCTTACATCCAGACCGATGCCGCCGTGAATCCAGGCAACAGCGGCGGGCCTCTGATCAACGCCTCCGGTCAGGTGATCGGCATCAACACCGCGATCCGCCAAGCGCCCGGCGCTGGCCTCAGCTTTGCGATTCCGATCAATCTCGCCAAGCGGATCGCCCAGCAGATCATCAGCACCGGCCAGGCCTCGCACCCGTTCATCGGCGTGAGGCTGCAAAGTCTCACACCCCAGCTGGCTCGCGAAATCAACGCCACCAGCAAGACCTGCAAAGTGCCTGAGGTCAATGCCGTTCTAGTGATCGAGGTCGTGGAAGGCAGCCCCGCCGCCCGCGGTGGCATTCGCCCCTGCGATCTGATCCGCCGCGTGAACGGCACCCAGGTGAAAGATCCCTCTCAGGTGCAGCTTGCCGTCGATCGCGGCCGCGTCGGACAAGCCATGCCCCTGATCGTGGAGCGAGACGGCAAAAAGCTGGAGCTCTCGGTGCGTCCGGCGGAACTGCCCAGGGGGGAATGAAGGCAGCAGCAGGGCAATCCCCCCTGCCAGTGTTGGTAATGATGACGCGATGGCCGGCTGCTGGACGCTGCAAGCGGCGTCTGGCCGTCAGCCTCGGGTCAGGAAGGGCAGCCCTGGTTCAGCGCGGCCTCACCCGCCACACCCTTGCGGTGGTGGAGGGGCTGCGAGCCAGCGGACACCTGCATCTGCGCATTGCCCTTTCCGGCTGCGGGCCGGGTGCCGCCCGTCGCTGGCTAGGCCATCGCCCAGGGGAGTTCAGCCTGCAGGGCCAAGGGGGATTGGGGGAACGCATGCGACGGCAGGTCCTCAAGGCCAGCCATCGTCACCCAGGCGCCCCGGTGCTGCTGATCGGTACCGATCTTCCTGGGCTGACACGCCAGGATCTACGCGCCGCGATCGCGGCTCTCAGGCAACATCCGTTCGTGCTGGGCCCGGCTGCTGATGGGGGCTACTGGCTGATGGGACTCCAGTCATGCTTGCTCCGCCCCACGGTCACCTGGCCCTTCACTGGGATCAACTGGGGCAGCGATCAGGTGCTCAGCCACACGCTGCAGCGTGCGGAGGCTCAGGGCCTCCGTCCTCATTGTCTGCAGTGCCACAACGACCTCGATCGCCTCCAGGACCTGAGGCCTTGGCTGGCAGGACCATTGGCATGAGGGCGGAGCGGAACAACCGGGAGGCCGCCCTGCCTGCGCTGAGTGTGCTGATTCCATGCCTCAACGAAGCCGCGCACCTGCCGCTGCTCCTGGCCGATCTACAGCGCTATACGCCCATCCCAGAGCTGCTGGTGGTGGATGGAGGCAGCGGTGATCGCAGCGCGGAGGTGGCAGAACTGGCTGGGGCGAGGGTGCTGCCTAGCGTTCCGGCCTGCAGGGGGCGCCAACTGGCGAGCGGAGCGAGGCAGGCCAGCAACAGCTGGCTTCTGTTTCTCCATGCCGACAGCCGGCTGCCCCGGCAATGGCCACAGGCGATCGCAGACGCGATGCGGGCCGCCGATGCCGCCACCAATGCCTGGTACTTCCCCTTGACCATCGAGCCCTCGACAGCTGCTCGCCGGGTACTGGAGCGCTTGGTGAACCTGCGCAGCCGAGTGGTTCAAACCCCCTATGGAGACCAAGGATTGCTGATCCATCGCCACCTCTATGACGCGAGCGGAGGTTTTGAAGACCTTCCTCTGATGGAGGATCTTGATCTGGTGCAGCGGGTCGGCCAGCGAGCGGCGTTACGACCTCTCAGCTGCTGCATCCAGACCGATGGACGTCGATGGGAGCGGGATGGAGTGCTCGGGCGAAGCTGGAGAAACGCCCGGCTGCGCCAACGGTGGCGACAGGGGGAATCAGCCCAGAACCTGGCCGCGGCCTATGACGGGAGCCCACCTCCTCTCCTTCAGCTGGCATACCAAAAACCGCAGCGATGACCATTGGGCTCAAGCTCCCAACCGAGGCGTTCGTAGAAGGGCAGCACCCCGGGGTCGGCAAACAGGGTGACCCGCTCAGTGCCCATCTCCCTCAGCAGATCGATCAGGTAATCCATCAGTTGCCGGCCGAGCCCCGCCCCCTGATAAAGCGGATGGATGGCCACATCCCAGATCGTGGCCTCCAAGACCCCGTCTCCTGTGCAACGCGCGAAACCCACCAGGCGCGGCACCCTCGGGTCATGCCGCCAGAGTCCGACCGTGATCAGGCTGTGCTCGAGAGCCCGGCGCACTCGCCGTACCGGGCGGCGGCTCCAGCCCACAGCCTCCAGTAAACGCTCGAGCTCCACCAGATCAAGGGGTCTGGAACAACTGAAGACCAGGCTCACCTGGGGATTGGGCGAGCTGCACAGTCGCGCGCCTTCTCCATAGGCCTCCACCATCGACTGAGGAGAGAGCAAAGGGGTGCTGATCACCCAGGCGGTGCGATTCATGCATGATCCTGACGCACCGCCCCTGTCTGCGGTCAGCATGGAGGCCGTTGCGCCGTCTGATGACCTCCGCTCCCCTTCTCATCGGCATCCATGGCTGGCTGCTGAGCAGCCGGGTCTGGGAGCCCTTCCAGAAGGCCTGGGCCGCTGGGGAGGGGAATGCAGATCAGGGGGGCAGCATTGCTCCTGCATCGATCCCCTTGTGGTGCCCGGACCTGCCAGGTTTCGGAGACCTGAAGCGTCCCAGGGATCTGGCGCCAACCCTTCCCGCCTATGGCCGCTGGCTCGCCGAGCAGGCCTTACGACGGGCAGATGGCCAACCTCTGGTGTTGATGGGCCATTCGCTTGGGGCCAGCGTGGTTCTCCATGCGGCAGACCATCTTCAGCAGCAGGCACCTGACAGCCTTAAGGCCCTGGTGCTGATCGCGGCCGGAGGCGGCATCTACCAACCGAGGCCGTTTCAGCGCCTGAGGCAGGGGGGGCGGCTGGTGGTCCTGATGCGCCCAGCCTTGCCCCTTTCCCTCGGACCGTTCCAGGCAGAGCGGCGGGCAGCGCTCGGCTTGCTGGTGAACAGCACCTGCCGCGGATCGATCAGAGCCATACCAGAGCTGGTGTCCAGACTTGAGGTGGAGAACCTCTGGATCAGCGGCAGCCAGGACCGGGTGATGGAGCCCGGTTATGTGCGTCATCTGGCTGGCTATAGCCCTCAGCACGCCTTGGTCAGCCTCCCCGACTGCGGCCATCTGCCGATGCAAAGCCACCCTGAGGCCCTGGCCTCGGCACTAAGGGGATGGCTTCAAAGTCTGGCCAGACCACGCTCCTGCAATTCAGCCAGTTCGGCGTAGAGGCCTCCAAGGGCCCGCAACTCGTGGTGGGTGCCCTGCTCGATCAACTGCCCCCGTCGCAACACAAGAATGCGATCCGCCGCCTCCACCGTTGCCAGGCGATGGGCAATCACCACGGCAGTGCGTCGTTCCAGAAGGCGATCGAGATCCCGTTGCAGCGTTGCTTCCGTGGAGGGATCCATGAAGGCTGTCGCCTCATCCATCACCAACACCGTGGGATTGCGAATCGCCACCCTCGCCACAGCGAGCAACTGACGCTCTCCAGAGGAGAGGTTGCCACCACGCTCTCGAAGCTCCGAAGCCAGCCCCTCAGGCAGACGCTCCAGCAAAGGGGCGAGACCGAGATCCCGGCAGATTTCGCCGAGACGCCGATCATCGAGCGGAACATCGAGACGCAAATTGTCCGCCACGCTGCCGCTGAACAGGAACGTGTCCTGAAGCACGACCCCCAGCTGACGACGCAACTCAGGCACAGGCAGATCGCGGATGTCCTCTCCGTCGAGAAGGATCCGCCCCTCTTGGGGCTCATAAAGACGACAGAGGAGACGGATGACGGTGCTTTTACCAGAACCGGTTGGACCCACCAGGGCCACATGTTCACCAGGGGCGATGCGGAAGCTCAGGTTGTGCAGAATCGGCTCATCGGGCCGATAGGCAAACGACACGTTCTCGAACACCACCTCGCCCCTGTTGGCTGGAACGGCCACAAGCGAGGGGCCGACGGGCCTGGGCTTCATCTCGCTGCTGCGGTCAACGATCTCCAGAGGCTCCTCGAGCAACTCGCCGATCCGCTCGACAGCGGTGAGTCCCCCCTGGATCTGGGTGAAACGCTCAGCCAGCTGGCGCAGGGGGTCAAACAATCGCTGGGAATAGAGGATGAATGTGGTGAGGGTTCCAAGGCCCATGGCCCCACCGCTCACCATCCAGCCCCCCAGGGCCAGCACAACGGCAACGGCTCCGAGGGCCACCCACTCGATAAAGGCAGAGATGCTGCTGTCGTAAAAAATCGTGCCGTTGACAGCCCGCCGGTACGCGTGGCCGGTGCGTTCGAAGCGAGCTGCATTCACCGCTTCGCGACGGAACATCTGCACCACCTCCAATCCCTGGAGGTTTTCCTGGAAATCGGCGTTTAGCTGGGAGAGCTCTTCACGCACGCGGTAGTTCGCCTTTCGATAGCGACGTTGCAGCCAGAGGATCATCAGCGTCACCGGGACCTGAGCCACCAGCAGGAGCAAGCCCAGGCGCCACTCCACCAGCAACATCGTGATCGCGATCACCAGCAGGCTGACCAAATCACCAAGAACACCGACAGCCCCGCTGCCGAACACTTCAGCAAGAGCATCCACATCGCTGGTGAGGCGCGTGAGCAGCTTGCCGACCGGCATCCGGTCATGGAAGCGAAGTGACAGCTGCATGGCATGGGAGAACAGATCCTCACGAATCCGGGACGTGAGCCGCTGCCCTACGGCCTGGATGTTGAAGGACTGCAGCCCCTGCAGACCAAGGCGCAGCAACACCGACACCAGCAGCGTGCCCACCAGTAAGCGCATCGCCGCCGGGGTCTCCATGGCCTGAAGCAGGGGCAGCACCGACTCCCTGGAGGCACCCCCGACACGCCGAAGCACAGCAATCGCCTGGCCGACCAGCAACGGCTGGATCGCACCGGCAAGAGCGACGGGCACCAGCAGCACCAGAGTGAGCAGCAACCGGCGCCGGTCCCGACCGAGGTAGCGCCCCAGGCGCCTGACCCGCTGAAAGTCCGATGTGGCCATCAACTGGCCGCCGGCTGGGGTGTGCAGGCGCGCATGGCATCAACAATTCCGCGCAGATCTCCACGATCCAGGCGGAGTGAAAGGGGATGCCCCACGAGACGGGCCGTGGAAAAGAAAAGATCCTCGATCGCCACAAGTCCGTTGTCCCGCAGGGTGCGACCGGTGGCGACCAGATCCACAATCGCCTCGGCGATTCCGGTGATTGGTCCGAGCTCGACCGAACCAGTGAGATGCACCAGTTCGACAGGCAGATCGAGAGCGTCGAAATAGGTGCGGGCGCACTGGGTGAACTTGCTCGCCACCCGGCAGTGGGGGGGAAGATCCGCCGCGCGCTGGTAGCCGCTGCTGGCCTTCACAGCTACGGACATCCGACAGCCGCCGAAACCGAGATCCACCAACTGGGCCACTGGCATCTGGTGCTCGCGCAGCACGTCGTAACCGACCACACCCAGCTGCGCCTGTCCATAGGCCACGTAGACCGGCACATCACCGTTGCGCACCAGCAAAGCCCTGGCCCGACCACAGGCGGAAGGGACCATCAACTGGCGGTTATCAGGGTCGAGAACCGCCTGAAAATCGAGACCGGCTGCAGCAAAGCGTGCCACCGAATCTTTCAGCAGTGCTCCCTTTGCCAGGGCGACGGTGATCATGGAGTGATGCGTCGACCTGGACTTTAACGATGCCACCTTCCGGCACGCCCCAAGACGGCATTCACCCTCTGCCAGTGCTGCAGGACAACATCGTGTGGATCTGGGTGGCGGGAGATGCTGCGGTCGTGGTCGACCCGGCGGTGGCCTCACCGGTGATCGACTGGCTTGAGGAGCGCGAACTCCGGCTCGAAGCCGTGCTGCAGACCCATCACCATGCGGATCACATCGGCGGCACCCCCGAACTCCTGCTCCGCTGGCCCGATGCGGCGGTGATCGCCGCTCTGGCCGACCTGGAACGCATCCCCTTTCAAACCGTCTCGGTGCAGGAGGGGGACCGGCTCACCCTGCTGGATGGGGAACTGGAGGTGCTGGAGGTTCCGGCCCATACCAGGGCCCATGTGGCGTTTCTGCTCTCGGCTCAGGGGACGAGGCCTCCGGCCCTGTTCTGCGGAGACACGCTCTTCAGCGGGGGGTGTGGTCGCCTGTTCGAAGGCAGTGCGACGCAGATGCACGAGGCGTTGCAACGCTTCAGCCAGCTCCCACAGCAGACGGGCGTCCATTGCGCCCATGAATACACCGAAGCGAATCTGCGCTGGGCGGCAGCCCTGCGGCCGGATGCGCCGGAAATCCACAGGCGCTGGCAGGAGGTAGGGACCCTCAGGGCCAGGGGCAGTTGCAGCCTGCCGAGCACGATCGGAATCGAACGGGAAACCAACCTGATGATGCGCGCCAACGATGCGGAGGAGCTGGGGGCACTGCGCCGGCACAAGGATCAGTGGCGTGGCTGAGGGCCCGGCTCAGGGCGCAGCTCAGTTATTGACTGAGCGCTTCGAGGACTAAACGCTGCGGATAGAGCAGCACGGTTTCTCCGGGGCGCAGGGCGAGTCGACAACGGGTCCCGCGCTGGTAATCGCTCTGGAGCGGCAGGCGCAGGCGCAACTGACGAGCTCCCGCCTCGACCCTGTAAAGCCATTCACGACCTAGGAACTCTCGACCCATGACGCAGGCCTCAGCGGTGGGATCTGGGACCAGGGTGATCGCCGCGGGATCCACCAACACGGAGGCCTCTGCCAGTTCCCGCTCCCCCAGGCCGGAAGGCATCCGGAATCGGCCGAGCGAACAGTTCAGATGGCCGCTGCCATCGGTCTGTACAGGCAGAAGATTGCCCTGCAAAACAAAACGACCGACAAACGGGGTGGCCGGCGACTCCACCAGAGTGCGAGGAGACGCGCATTGATGCAGCAGACCGTCCTGCATCACGGCAACCCGGTCGCAAATCGCTAGCGCTTCGCCAGGGTCATGGGTGACCAGAATGCCCGAGGTGCCACAGCGACTGAGCACCGCTGGCAGTTCACTGCGCAAGCGAAGCCGGACCTCCACATCGAGGTTGGAGAAAGGTTCATCCAGCAACACCACCGCAGGAGCCGGGGCCAGAGCCCTCGCCAGAGCCAAGCGCTGGCGCTGGCCTCCAGATAATTCATGGGGATAGCGGCCGGTCAGCCGCTCCAGCCCAAGCAACTCAAGCAACCACGAAGCCCGACTGGTGTCCTGTCCCCGGCGCAGTCCAAAGCAGGTGTTCTCCCAAGCATTGAGATGGGGGAACAGGGCGTAGTCCTGAAACACCATGCCCACCCCGCGACGCTCGGGGGGCAGTGAGCGTTGGCCATCTGCCGCCAGCTCACCCTGCAGGTGCACCTCACCACGAGAGGGCTGCTCGAAACCGGCAATCAGGCGCAGCAGCGTGGTCTTGCCACAGCCGGACGGACCCAGCAATCCCACGAGCTCTCCTGGCTGCAGGTGCAGATCAATCCCCTGAAGCGTCCAGTCCCGCTCTCGCCCCGGGTAGCGGTGCCAGAGGCCCGACACCGCAACCGGCGCGACCTCTGATTCGCGACCCGCCATAACCCTCGAGGGTGATGATGCCTGTCCATTGTGCGACTCCACCATGACCTCCCCCATCAATCCTGAGGCGATCACCACGGACGCCGCACCGGCTCCAGTCGGTCCCTACAACCAGGCTGTCCTTGCGGGGGGATGGCTCTACTGCTCCGGCCAGATCCCCCTCGATCCGGCCACAGGTGCCATGGTGGGAGCGGGCGATGTGGAGGCGGAAACCCGCCAGGTGCTCAGCAACCTGCTTGCAGTCCTCAAGGCCGCAGGAGCCGATGCCTCCCGGGTGGTGCGGACCACGGTGTTCCTTGTGGATCTGAACGATTTCCAAAAAGTGAATGCCCTCTACGCGGAGGTCTTCGGTGCCGGAGTCAGTCCAGCCAGGGCCTGCGTGCAGGTGGCAGCACTTCCCAAGGGTGCCCGGGTGGAAATCGATTGCGTGGCCTGGATGGGGTGAGAGAGACCCCACCGCTGGTGAGGGCCCTGGCAGGGGCGGGACCGGCGGTTTCATAGGTTGAGGGTTGCGCTGCGCGATCCCATGGCCCAGGCCAAGCTGACCATCGGAGAACTGGAGGCGGGCTATCCCCTCTATTGCAAGGCGTTACGCAGACTTCTGAAGGAAGGTCGCAGCACCCAAGACATCCAGAAAACCGTTTGCTGGGGCCATCTGGAAACCCTCAACCGCTGCCTTCCCACCCGCTACAAGGCACCGTCTTACTTACTGGCCCTGATCCGCCGCGATCTTGAGCAACCGAAGCACTGAGGCCGACAACTCAGGGGCCGGGGGTGAGCGGACGGGCAGGATCCTCTCCTTCAACTTCCCCCTGAAACACCCTGCTCGCCAATACATCGCTGGCTTCAATCGTAATCAGATCCTCACGATTGAGCGGTTCGGCCATTCTTGAAAACAGCCGATTGGCCTGCCGGAGTCGCAGACGATCAAGAGCGTTGCGGATTGAGCGTGCGTTAGCAAAGAAGGGCAGAAGCCGTCGGCGTGAGATGTAGTCGGCAAAGGCTTTCTGAGCCGAATCAGTGAAGCAGTAGTTCTGCTGATGCAGCAATAGAAGGGCAATCTCCATCAGCTCCGAATCGCTGTAGTCGGGGAAATCAATGTGATGAGCGACTCGGGAGGAGAGACCGGGGTTAGACTGATAGAACTCCTGCATGCGGTCTTTATAACCGGCAAAAATCACAACAAACTCTGAGCGCTGCTTCTCCATATCCTGAAGAAGAATTTCGATCGCTTCAGCCCCATAATCCCTCTCATTACCTGGCTTATAAAGATAGTAAGCCTCATCAATAAACAGAACACCGCCCTGGGCGCGCTTGATCATTTCACGGGTTTTAGGTGCGGTGTGACCTACATATTGACCAACAAGATCATCACGGGTCACAGTGACCACATGGCCTTTGCGCAAATAGCCGAGACGATGAAGGATTTGGGAGATCCGGATCGCAACTGTCGTTTTCCCAGTCCCCGGACGACCCGTGAAGGACATGTGCAGGGAGGGTGCAGAGCTGGGCAGATCCAGGGTCTCCCGAGCACGATCCACCAAAAGCAATGCAGCAATCTCACGAATGCGCGTCTTCACAGGACGCAAGCCAACAAGATCGCGATCAAGCTGCTCTAACACCTCAGCAACGCCTGAATCGGCGAAGCTGGCCGCAAGGTCAATCGATGAGTCCATCGACCGCTGCCGCAAAGGCATGATCCTCAGCCTGCAAAGGAGCTCCCTCCTCGAGATCGAGAGGCCGCAAGGTGAGATTCACGTAAGTACGGCCAAAACTGATATCCGGAAAGCGTTGCTGTTCTTCACTGAAAGCGCCAAGACGATCTAAAAAATCACGGGTGGCGCCGTAGGTCTCGAATTCAACTCGGCGCTCAAGCCGGACCGGACGATTGCGCTCTTCCCACTGATGCTGCCCTGATTGATGCTGCCCTGATTGATCCTGCACAACGACACGCACACGCTTCGCTGAACTTAGAGCAGAGCATCCCGGCGAGTCCCCATCAATCGCTCAGCCCAGGCAGATGCATAGGAATGGTTGGCCGCCTGTGCCTCGGGATCCTCGACATTGAGAGGATGGGGCATGGTGCCAGCAATCGCCGCGTTGGTGACACAGAACATCGACTTCTGGAAGCTGATGCAGATCTGCACATGAACATCGGCCTGCCCTCGGCCATGGCTGTCGTACCAGCGACTGAGCTCATCGGGAAGGTGGCGATACATGTCTTGCATGCAAAGGCTCGGAGGGATCCCCGCCCCCATGCTTGGAAGCGGGTCGGCATAGAGCGCTCCGTAGCGGAAGCTGCTTTGATCCGGAGAGATCTGCTGAGCCTGGGCGTTGTACGACACGGTTCCCAGGAAAGGCATCCCGCGGAAGAACACCGCCTCCACATAAGGGACAGCCACATCAACCAGGAAGGTGAGGCCAGCTTCAGGCGGGAGGATCCAGATGGTCTCACCACCGACCTGCACCTCGTAGGTGATCGGATTGGCGGCGGCAGCCACCAGACCATCACGGATGTGATGAACCACATCGTTGACGCAGGCCACCTCACCGATGCGATAGCGACGGGCAAGGTCAACAAACACATCGCTCATCACACGCCAGAACAGCCCAAGGGCATAAATGGTGGTGAGTGAGCGAATCGCCTCGGGTGCGAAACCCGGAAACAGTGCATTCACCAGCGCCAACAGCGGATCGCGACGGGCTTTGAGGCGGATGATCCGATCACAAACCGTCTGGAAGGGATCACTGTCGAGGTAGGCATCCAGCCCTCCGGTGCCATGCCAAAACATCGCCTTCTGGCAGTACTCGGCGTATTCGAAGTTGATCCGATCACCGATCCAATGGCTCCAGAGGCGCTGGAGGCTGAAACCCTCGTGGAAAAAACGAAGGGTCGGGAAGGGATTGAGCAGCTGGGTCTGCCCCTGATACACCAGGTTGCGGCTGTAAGCATCCAGCACGAGGCCGTAACTCTCGAGCACATTCACAACCTGGAGAAGATGGTCAGGAGTGTCAGCGAGCAAGGGCACGTCCGCCAGCAGGCGAGAGACCAGCTCCTCGTGATCGGGCAGCGGGGGCGTGGTGTGGGGCATCAGGAGAGGCCTCCGGGCAGGGTGGTGAGAGCGAGCTGACTGAGGCTGGTCGTCGCCGCCTCGCTCAGACCGACCAGAAGATCAGGGGCCAAACCGAGAATCAGGACCCCAAAACTGAGAAGGATGGCCGGCATTTGATCCTGAAAAGGAACCGGTTCAAGCACCCGGGGGTTGGCATCGTCACCGGCGGTGATTGCCAAGCGTCCAAAAAAGGCACGATTGACAAGCAGCAGGAAGTAGACCGCTGTGAGCCCCGAGCCCACCATGCTGAGCAGGGTGGCTGTGGTGAAGCTCTCAAGGCTGCCTCGGAAGATCAGGAATTCGGCAATGAAGCCGGCCATCCCCGGAATACCGGCACTAGCCATGACGCCGATGATCATCAAAGAGCCACTCAATGGAAGGCCACGCTGAGGGTTGAGAAGGCCCCGCAACACATTCAGATCCCTGGTGCCAGTACGCGAATAAACCACACCCACGACCAGGAAAAGAATCGCCGAGATCAAACCATGGCTGACCATCTGGAAAAGGGCGCCCTCCAGGGCCACAGGGGTGGCTGCTGCCGCCGCCAGCAGCACATAGCCCATATGCCCCACGGAGCTGTAGGCCACCATTCGCTTCATATCGGTCTGGGCGATTGCGGCCAAGGATCCATAGAGCACAGACACCGCCGCCCAGGTGGCTAGCCAGGGAGCGGCGACAGCCCAGGCCTCAGGGAAGAGACCAAGACAGAAACGCAGCAGACCATAGGTGCCCAGCTTGAGCAGGACCCCTGCCAGAAGCACGGACACCGGCGTCGAGGCTTCGGTGTGAGCATCCGGCAGCCAAGTATGGAAAGGAAAAAGGGGAATCTTGATTCCGAAGCCGATCAGCAGAGCCCCCATCAGCACCAACTGGCTAACAATCCCCATCTGGGAGCTGAGTACAGGATGGAGGCCGAAATCAACGCTGCCGGTCAAGACAGCCATTCCCAGGAATGCCGCCAGAATCAAAATCCCTGAAACGGCGGTGACGATCAGAAATTTCGTGGAGGCATAGGCGCGATTGGCGCCACCCCAGACCGCAATCAGCAGCCAGAGGGGGATGAGCTCCAATTCGTAGAACAGGAAGAAGAGCAACAGGTTCTGAGCCAGGAAGGCACCATTCACCGCACCGCTGATGATCAGCAGGAGAGAGAAGTAGATGCGCGGCCGATTCTCAATGCTGCGGGACGCAAACGCTGCCACCAGGCAGAGCACTCCGTTCATCAGCACTAACGGCAGTGAAAGGCCATCGACGGCGAGGGAGTAGTCGAGCCCAAGACTGGGCAGCCATGGCATACGTTCAACAAGCTGAAAACCTTGCTGAGAGGAATCGAAGGCCCAGAGCAGCGGAAGCCCTGCCAGGCACTGAATCGCCAACACAATCAGAGACACGCGCCTGATGCCACCGGAATTGGTACCGGCAGGCAGGCAAGAGATCAGGAGGGCCCCGCCAAAGGGGATCAGCAGAAGAACGGTCAAGAGCATGGAGTTCACCTCAGTTCAGAAGCCAGCTGAGGCTGAACAGCAGCAGCACAATCGCCGCCACCACCGTGAGCACGTAGCTCTGGCTCTGACCGCTGATGCTCAATTTGAGACCATCGGCGCTTTGGAGGGAGAAACGAGCCAGGAAATGGAGCACACCATCGACCACCGTGCGATCAAAGCGATCAGCCAGTTTTGAAAAGGCAGCTACCACATTCACGATCGTGAGGCGGTAGAAGCGCTCGGTATAGAAATCAAAAGCGAGGAGATCCTGGAACCAGCGAAGAATGGGATTCAGGGAACGGGACCAGGCTTTATTCAGGGGGATCAAGGCTCCGATGAGAAGTCCCACCAGGCCACTGCCAACCACAAGCGCGGCCGCCCAGACGGGGAAAGCGAGCAGCCCATCCAGAGACTCCAGGCGAATCAGCAACAACGGGGTAATCAGAACGATCACAGACAGCGCCACCATCGGCAGGGCCATTTGCCAATTGATCTCCGCGGCTCTCCTGGTCTTGGCCAGGGACTGGCCCAGGAACACGTGGCGGTAGACGCGGGTGAGGTTGAGGGCCGTCAGCGCATTGGTCACGAGGAACACGACAACCAGGACAGGTTCACGAGCGCCAATCAACTCCACGGACTGGGCCAGGCAGAGGAAGCCCCCAAACGGGAGACAACCAACAAGACCCAGCGAACCAATCAGAAAGGATCCGGAGGTTGCCGGCATACGGGAACCGAGCCCCCCGAGTTCGGTGATGTCCTGGCAATTGGTGGCGGCGATCACGCCACCCACGCTCATGGACAGCAGAGCTTTGGAAACGGCGTGGGCAAAGAGCAGCAGGAGTGCAAGTACGGGCACCTGCAACGCAATGGCGATAAAGACGAGGCCCAGATAGGCCGTTGTGGAATAGGAGAGATTCCGTTTGATATCCACCTGGGCAATCGAGACCAGCGAGCCGCCAAGGGCACTGATGATTCCAATCACCTGAAGGACCACCAGGGTGACGGGAGCCTGCTGCAACAGGGGCATCACCTTGAGGAGAACGATGGCACCGCAGGTGACAACGACGGAATTGCGCAAAATCGAAGCTGGGTTCGGACCCTCCATCGCTTCATCCAGCCAGAGGTGCATGGGGAACTGGGCGCACTTTCCGACCGGACCAGCAATCAGACCTAGACCCAGCAGGGTCGCGGCAATGGGGGTCATGGGCTGAGTTGCTGACCAGGCGTAAAGATCCTGAAAGCCCATGACTCCAGACCAGGCAGCCAGAGACACCACCCCCATCAGCAGGAGGACATCGCCGACGCGCTTGGTGAGAAAGGCATCCCTGGCAGCGGTGATCACCAGCGGCTGGGCGTACCAGAACCCCACCAGCAGGTAGGTAGACAGGGTGAGCATCTCCAGCAGGAAATAGCTCTGAAACAGGGAGTCACTGAGCACGACTCCAGACATCGCACCCTCGAAAAAGCCGAGGAGAGCGAAGAAACGGGCTAGGGCCCATTCCTTATCGAGATAACCGAGTGAATAGAACTGGGCCAGAAGGCTGAGACCAGTGATCAGTTCAAGAGCTGCCAGGTTGGTCAGCGACAGGCTGAAGCTGATGTTGAGCTGCAGGTCTGCAAAAGCCAGCCAGGGAAACTCAAGAGAAACAGGCCCATTGAGCATCACCTCACGCAACACCAAACTCCCATGCACAAAGGCAATCAGGGTGAGAAGGATGTTGAGGTAAGCGGGGGGGCGATGCGCATCCCTGCGAAACCAGCCAGCGGCCCATGGAAGGGCCACGAGGGTTCCGGCCAATCCATAGAGAGGGATCAGCCAAGCGGACTCAAGGGTCAGGGTGGAAAACGTACTCAAAAAAAGAACTCAGACGTTTCCGGCCAAAGGCGCGTTGGCCGGAGAATCTAAGCGGAATTGGGAGTCAGGGAACGCCATTCCACTCAGAGGCGGCGACGGGCGCCAGTCGCCACCAAGGCAGGCTCAACCTCCTGGTGGGGACGCGCAATGATATGCGCAGCAACCAGGCCATCGCCTACTCGCTCACAGGCATCAGCACCTGCACGAACAGCGGCGTTCACCGCACCGGTCTCACCGCGCACCATGACGGTCACGTAGCCACCGCCGACGTACTCGCGACTGATCAGCTGCACCTCGGCAGCTTTGGTCATCGCATCGGCCGCTTCAATTGCAGGCACCATCCCACGGGTTTCGATCATGCCGAGGGCAATGCCCTTGATCGGTGCAGGCGTTGCAGCCGCAGAGACACTGGAGGAGGCACGGCGAGCGGCACCACCGGAAGCGCTGCTGGATCGTGTGCTGGTCGAGCGACTCGTACCCGATCGGCTCGCACTTGTGCTGCGACGGCTGCTTGTGGTGCTGGAACTAGCACTGCGGCGTGTGCTTGTGGCTGCTGCAACGGCGGTCACATCGACAGTTGCCTTAGCAGCCGGTGTGTTTTTAACAGCCGGCGTTGTCTTCTCAGCCGCTGCGGAGCTGCTTGCCGCTGGCGTCGCGGCCGCAGGGGTCACCGCTCCGCTGGACGTGGAGGAAACAGAAGCACCGGAGGAAGCAGACGACGGGCTGGAACCAGCGGAAGAGCGACGGCGGGGCGATGGAGTAGCCATGGTGAGGAGGGAGTGGATGGAACGAAGCGGGACGGGGTGATCAGTTATCCATCCGGCGTCCAGTGATCGATGATCCCGCCGATGGTGAGATCAGTGAGGACCGTGTTGTCGGGGCAGGCATGACGGGCCGCAGAGCCGCTGGCAGTAAAAACCCAGTTCCCTTCTCGAGCACCAACGGGATCAACAGCCACCAGTTTCTTGCCTTTGTTGTTTTCCAGAATGCGTAGGTGCATGTGATCAAGCCCGGCGACCCGATAGGTGCAAACCAATGTTCCCCGCACCTGCATGATTTCCATCAGCCTGCAGCCCCCTGGGGTGGGGATGGGGGAGCTGCAGGGGACGCTGCAGGTGCGGATGATGTGGAGGGAGGTTTCGGGGGATCGGGCTCCCAGTGGTCAATGATCCCAACGATGGTGAGGTCACTGGGATAGGACTTGCTACCGGCAGCCTCACGGGCAGCAGAGCTGGAAACGCAGATGACCCAGTCTCCGGGCTTGGCACCGACGGCATCAACAGCAACTTTTTTGGTGCTGCCATCGAGGACGACCTGAAGATGCTTGTGCTCAAAATCGGGGATCCGATTGGTTGAGACGAGTGGCTTGATGACCTTGACGATGAGCATGATCAGTGAGCCTCCTGACGGACAGGATCGAGGGAGGACCCTACCGTTTCGGCAGGGGAAAGGTTGTCACGGTCTCGGACCGTGAGCATGGTGTGGAGCAGGCCGGCGTCAACGAGCTCCGTATAGCGGGCGGCGATCGCTTGGTTGACGCGATGGCAATCAGCGACAGCCCGCTCTCTGGCACCAGGAACCTTGCCTGAGTAATCGAAGCGGACAACGACAGGGATTGGCAGATCCCTTGAAACATTGAGTCCCTTGAAGATCTTGACGCCGACATCGAGATCAGGAGCACCTTCCTCAACAGTGTCGAGATGGGCGAAGTACGTGAGGTTGCGTAGATGCACCTCCTTGAACCCGATGCCGACACCGATAAAGCGTTCAGCATGGCCTGCATCGGGATAGGGCCCGTGGTGCAGCGCACGGACGTAATCCTGTTGGGAGAAATTGTTGATCAGTAACTCGGCAATGAAGCGCACCATGCCTGGATCAGGAGTCGTCGTGGAGTGGGTTTCCACCGCAGCGATGACCGCCTCACGAGCCTGATCAGCCTGCAGACAGGCGGTGCTCTCATAAAGAGTTGCAGCACACAACCATTGATCCAGCTTGATCGCACCATCTCGATCGGGAACATGAACCCGGATCGCATCGGTGTCAGTGTCGAGACCGATCAATAAAAGATCCACCGAAGCGCCACAACAAAAGCTGTTCTCAACGGCTTCACGGAAATCCTTGAGGCGTTGCAAACCTGCAGAGGCCGCCAGGGAGTCGTTGCTGCCGTGGGCGGCACAGCCTTGGTGGGATGGATCTAAAGAACTGAAGTGGTACGTAACCACTTTCAAATAACGCGTAGGGGCATGGGGCTCGTTGGGAACATGTTCGCGAAAACGGCGATGCTCGGTTTTGACCCAACGATTGACCGTGTTTTCCACGTCGAACATGGCTCCGGCATGGGAGCGACGCCGCACGGCACTGAAGGGAATGCGCAGGGCGTAGGCAATGGAATGGGCTAAACGACCATCCGCGCAGGGAGTGACATCAAGCAGATGGAAACCGCAGTCGAGCAAGAAAGTGTTGAACTGCTCAGCGCGCTGACTCCCGGACGCACCGCCGAGAGGGTCATCAAGAAAGAAACGCTCGCTCAGGGATTGATGGGCCTGGAACACACACCAGGCAAACAGGGCGCGCATGTCAAGGGGACGCACCCATGCTTTCTCAAGGATGTGATCGGGTAGATCAAATCCGAGCTCGGCCCGAGCTAAGCGTTGAGCCTGGGTAATGAAATCAGCGTCGTGTTGGAAGGCTGAAACCCTCTGGAGAACGGGAACGATGCGATCAAAACGTCCCTTGACCTCCAGTTCATAGGCCTGGAGCCTGTTGTTCTCGGAGAGCTGGGTGAGGGGATGGGCAGCCAACACACCTCTGCGAGACACTGTCGCCGCTTGAAACCGAGCGGGAGGAGAGCATGCCTGAGGCTGAAGTTCAGCCGATTTATCCCGGCGAATCCAGGAGGGGCGCTGAACGACAGGTCGTCGGGTGTCCTGACTTGAACGAATCCGTCCACTGGACAAACGAGCATCATTCACCACTGCCGCTTTGCCCGCAGTGGTGAGCGCCTTGCGCCGTTCAAGGGCGGCACTGCGGGTGGTGGCAACTGGATCCGATCCGGGTTGATCCTGGTTGGGTCCCACCTCAGTTGAGCTGGAGAGGGCCTGAGCCAACTGCAGCTGACGACGCGTGGGAGCCGTGGGAGCCAGTGGGCGCCCGCTCCGTGCCGATGGTTGGGAGCGAACCATTCTTCGATCAGCCCCGAGCGCCGCCGGAGACGGTGATCAGGGATCCTTTGTCGGTGTTGCCAGAGGAGCCGGTCACACGGCTGACGGGCCACTCCGTTTCCTGGTTGCGCTTGCGTTCGAAGGACGACATGGCGCTCATCGGGCCAGGACGGGAAGGATTGCGACGGCGGGCTGAAGCCCCTTCCGTACCCGTGACGTGCTCACCACGGTCCCAGTCATCGCCGGTGACCTTGGTGGACGAACCCTCTCCGGTGACCCGAGAGACAGGCTTGGTGGGAGGCTCACTCACCACAGCCACGGTGGGCTGGAACTGTCGCTGTTGCCGGTTCTGGAATTCGCGGTTATCGAAGCGAAACTGCTCGGTACCCGTGACTTTTCCGCCGGCCATATCAAAAGGGCCGGTGATGCGGCTCCCCTGCTCATAGGCGGTGCCAGTGACCCCGGAACGAAGCTCACGATCCTGTTGAGCGGCACGCGCGGGGGACATCACACTGAAACGTGTCCAAGGGGCACCTTCCGGTGACACACCATGGGTTTCAGTGCCGGCGGGGGCATCGGAACCACAGGCCGCAGCAAGTTGATCAGAACCCAGATAGGGAGTTCCGGTAATCGCTTCGCAGGCTCCACGCTCATCACCGGTCATCACGCCACCGACCCCGGGCTGAAGACCGGTCATCGGGGCTGAAGGAGTGCCGACGCGCACTGGAGTGCGCTCACGAATGGCCTGAACAGCAGGGGCACCGCAGTATTGACCAGCCTGCTCAAGACCTGCATAGGGAGTACCAGTCACAGCCTTGCAGCTACCGGGCTCGTCCCCAGTGACCTTGTCGGACCGACCGGTGCGGGTGCCGCTGACGACCTGATTGCGGTTGGTGATGCTGAAACCCACCTTGGCGGCTTCAGGCTCTGCCTTAGACCCGCAAAAGGCATTGACTTGCTCAGCACTGATGTATTGATCACCAGTGACGCGATGGCACGAGCCGAACTCATCGCCGGTCACCTGTGCAGAGCGACCCACCATCGTTCCAGTCACACCGGTGCCGGAAAGGGTGGCGGAACGTCCGACCTTGGCGGCAGGACGGCCCTCGGGGAGGGGGTCGGATCCGAGGTACTGATCTCCCGTGAGGGCACGACCAGCTCCGGCTTCATCACCGGTGACACTGGAAGAACGACCCACCATCACGCCACTCACTGGACGTCGTTGCTGGGTCAGGCTGTGTCCGACTTTGCGAGGGGAGGGGGTGGAACCACCGCAATAAGCCGCGGACTGATTCGCAGAGATGTATTCAGTACCGGTGACGGATTTGCAGGTGCCGGGCTCGTCACCAGTCACTTTCTCGGAGCGTCCGACTTCGTTGCCGGTCACTCGATTGCCTTGGCTGGTAGCGGTCACGCGAACCTTGGCAGGGGTGGTGACGGCAGGAGCGCTCTGACAGAAGGTCTGGAACACCTCGGCACCCAAGTACTCAGTGCCAGTGATGGAGCGGCAGGTGCTGGCCTCATTGCCGGTGGTCTTCACCGAGCGGTTGGCCTGGGTACCGGTGACGGTCTGACCACCTGTGGTCTGAGACTCACCCACTTTCCAATGGGCATCCTCAGCGGCTGCCTGCTTGGAACCATGACGATTGGGACCAGAGGGGCGGGTCACACCCGCACTCTGCTTGTTGCGGGCACCGGCCTTGGCACGCAATTCTCGCACCTGCTGAGCCAACTCACGGCTGGTGAGATCGGGATTGGCCTGACGAGCAACAGCGGCTGCGCTGGTGGGCTGCTTTCCAGCGGTCTTGCCGTGCTTCGACATGGCATCACGGCGAGCCAGCACCAAAGCGCGGCTGGGATTTTCAATAGATCGCCGCTTGGGTGACGCACTACGTCGCTCAGCAGCGGCGCGACGGTCGCCGGAGCGATTGCTCAGCTCAACGGAGACCGCAGGACGAGTCGACAATCCTTTTTCAGCTGGACGCTGTCCGCCGCATCCGCACTCTTTCTTGGCAGGTTCAGATGCAGGAGCGACAACCGTTTGCCGAGCCACATCGGTGCGATTGCGGTCGCGACTGGTATCAGCGGTTTTGCCTCGACGGGAGAGTGCTTCACGACGGGCAAGCACCAGCTCACGACTGGGATTGCTCTGGGGCTTCACCTGGGAGAAGCGGGCGACTGAAGCGCGCTGCGGGGTCACGGCAACAGGGGCAGAAAGAGAAGCGACTGCAGATTGCGAAGAAACAGGCGTGTTGGCTGTGATCTCAGCAGCAACATCAGTGCGGGTCGGACGTGCATCCGAAGCCGTGCGCACACGATTCGCTTTACCGCCTGCGGCAACCGATGCCTTCTTCCCGGCGGTGGTCAGCGCTTTACGGCGCTCAAGTGCGAGTTCGCGACTGGAAAGTCTTGCCATGTCCGCCCGAGGTTGTCGTCGTGAATGGAAGGGTGGAGCCCTCCCGGAAAAGAGTTGAGCCCTGATGAAGGTCAGGGCTCGGAACCATTGGATCGAAGATCAGCTGGATCGAGGATCAGCGACCTTCGAAGACCACGAAGCAAGCACCCTGGCTTTGGGTGTAGGCGTCGTAACCAACGATGCGCACGTGGTGGTCGGGATAAGCGCGATGGCAAGCCTCGAGCTCGCTGACCACAACATTGAGGTCCTTCTCACCGAAGAAGGGCAGCTTCCAATAGGACCAATACGTGGCCATGGAGTTGCTGGGATGGACATGCTCGACGAGCGGGCTCCAACCCTGGGCAATGATGTAGGCGATCTGGTCGTAGATCTCGTCCTGGGTCATCGGCGGAAGAAAGCCGAAGGTCTCCAGGGTGGCGACTGTTTGGTAGTCACCCACGGTGCTCTGGAAAGGCATGGGGATCCTGGGTTACGGAATTGGTTGGACCGGATCTGTTGTTATCCGGCCGGAGTCATGACGAAGAACGGTGGGAGAACACCGATTGAGGTGCTCTCCCTGCCGATCAGTTCTGAACGTCGAGCTTGTCGACGGTATCGAACTCGAACTTGATCTCCTTCCAGGTCTCGAGAGCGATGGCCAGCTCGGGGCTGTGCTTCGCGGCTTCCGTGAGGATGTCGCGGCTCTCCTTCTCGAGATGACGGCCGGCATTGCGTGCCTTGACGCAGGCCTCGAGGGCCACACGGTTGGCAGCAGCACCTGCAGCGGAACCCCAGGGGTGACCATGGGTACCACCACCGAACTGCAGAACGGAGTCGTCACCGAAGATGGTGACCAGGGCGGGCATGTGCCACACGTGGATACCGCCGGAGGCGACGGCGAACACGCCAGGCATGGACCCCCAGTCCTGATCGAAGAAGTTGCCGCGGCTGCGATCTTCGGGAACGAAGGACTCACGCAGCTGGTCGATGTAGCCGAGGGTGGTCTGACGATCACCTTCCAGCTTGCCGACCACGGTGCCGGTGTGGAGCTGGTCACCACCGGACAGACGCAGACACTTGGCGAGAACGCGGAAGTGGATGCCGTGCTTGGGATGACGGTCGATCACCGCGTGCATGGCGCGGTGGATGTGGAGCAGCATGCCGTTCTTACGGCACCACTTCGAGAGACCGGTATTGGCCGTGAAGCCACCGGTGATGAAGTCGTGCATGATGATCGGCATCTTGAGTTCCTTAGCGAACTCAGCGCGCTCATACATCTCCTCGGGAGTGTTGGCGGTCACGTTGAGGTAGTGACCCTTACGCTCACCGGTTTCCTGCTCAGCCAGCTTGATGGCTTCCGCAACGAATTCGAAGCGGTTCTGCCAGCGCTGGAAAGGCTGGGAATTGATGTTCTCGTCGTCCTTGGTGAAGTCCAGACCGCCACGCAGGCACTCATAGACCACGCGACCGTAGTTCTTACCGCTCAGGCCGAGCTTCGGCTTGATGGTGCAGCCCAACAGAGGACGGCCGTACTTGTTCATCCGATCGCGCTCGACCTGAATGCCGTTCGGCGGGCCGTAGCAGCTCTTGATGAAGGCAATCGGGAAGCGGATGTCTTCCAGACGGAGGTGACGCAGGGCTTTGAAGCCGAACACGTTGCCGACCAAGGAGGTCAGCACGTTGGTGATGGAACCCTCTTCGAACAGATCGAGGGGGTAGGCAATGAACGCGTAGAACGACTCCTTGTCGCCAGGGACGTCTTCGATGCGATAGCAACGGCCTTTGTAGAAGTCGAGGTCGGTGAGGAGCTCGGACCACACAGTGGACCAGGTGCCGGTTGAGGATTCAGCAGCCACAGCAGCGGCAACTTCTTCCTTGGGCACACCTTCTTGGCCGGTGCACTTGAAGCAGGCCAGCAGGTCGGTGTCGAGGGGAACGTAATCAGGAGTCCAGTAAGTGTCTCTGTACTCCTTGACCCCAGCGTCGTACTTCTTGCTCATGGGAAAACTCCGTTAGGTCGGTAAAGGGATTTGAGAGGCGCGAGTTCGTCAAAAACTCAGCGGCAGATCTCAGTCCTTCTGACCCAGGAAGTTGCCGTTGCCCAGAGCAGGCTCCACTTCGCGGTGGGGGCGGGCAATGATGTGAGCAGCAACGAGGCCGTCGCCGACGCGCTCGCAAGCATCAGCACCAGCGCGAACAGCGGCGTTCACAGCGCCGGTTTCGCCACGCACCAGAACGGTGACGTAGCCGCCGCCGACGAACTCACGACCGATCAGGCGCACTTCGGCAGCCTTGGTCATGGCGTCAGCAGCTTCGATCGCGGGGACCAGGCCGCGGGTCTCGATCATGCCGAGAGCGATGCCCATGGTTTCGTTAGCCATTGCCTACCGGGAAAGGGGTGGAATGTTCGCCGCTGACATTGCTCTGCCGAAGCACCAAACGTCAAGCGATAGGAGGCGTTTTGAGCATCACAGTCCATAGTGAACGCTATAAGCAGGGCTAATCACCAAGGCTCCAACTGTTCGATGACGCTGTTGGGGTTCATGTGAGCACCCCCGGATAGGCCGATGGCAAAAGCGCGCGCCACACCTAGCTTCACATTTGGAGACAGTGCCCCGCGCCTGCGGGGTGGAATGTTCAACCCGTTCTGGCTCCAACCTCGCGACGTGGAGAGACTCATACCGCTAAGCCACACAATGGATGCCTTCCGACCTTTTCAGGATTGGTTCGTCCTGTTTTGACCATTGCCAGTGGCAACCCCAACAAGGTTGCTGAGATTGTCTCGATGCTTGGCCCTCTCGCTCTAGAGGCGAGGCGTCAACCTGACGATCTTGAAGTGGAAGAAACTGGAGAGACCTACCTTGAAAACGCCCGTCTGAAAGCAGTTGCGGCAGCCCGCCGTACCGGTTGCTGGTCGCTGGCAGACGATTCCGGCTTGGAGGTGGATGCTCTTGGAGGAGCCCCGGGTCTTTTCACTGCACGGCTGGCACCAACCGATTCCGAAAAGATCCAAAGGTTGCTTGAAGCTCTGGAAGGCGACCCTTACCGCAGCGCCTGCTTTCGTAGTGCGATGGTCCTCTGTTCACCAGAGGGGCAGTGCCTGGAAGAAGCGGAGGGAGTCTGCTGGGGGGAACTCCTCAAAGCACCGGCCTTCAGCGGCGGCGGCATTGAATCGCTGTTCTGGGTGCGCGAGGCCAACTGCAGCTACGGCGAACTGAATCCATCCCAGCTGGCTCGCCTTGGTAGCCGAGGGAAGGCAGCAAGAGCGCTGGCACCACGCCTGCGAGAACGTCTCGGACTCAACCGGTGATCGTCAACGCAGTGACGAGCGGCGGTTAATGAGTTCGATCGCCCGCATCGCTGCAGCAGCGGCCTCCTCCACATCGCCCTCACGTCCGGCCAGAGTGAGACGCCCGAACGCACCGACAGCTTTCACATCCACAAGTGTGATGTTGGAGGCTTTCTCCGCCTCATTGGCAGCAATCAAAACGTAGCCGGCGGGTTCGGTCTCAAGAATGAACATGCTCATCCCGGCCTCGATCATCGAGCCCCGGCGGTTCTGGCGGTTGATCAGCACTGCATGGTCGGGAGTGATCGCACGGATCACCTCCGTCCAGCTGACATCAGCCGGACTGCGCTGCTCGATCGAGCTACCAATGGCCTCGAGGACCACATCACCGGAATGGAGCACGGTGCTCTGGTCGCGGTGATAGAGCGCCATCGAACCGAAGGCACGCTCCACGACCATCTGACCGAGGCGCACGTTGCTGGCCTTCAGGGCTATGTCGGTGACCCGATGCACGGCCATGCCAGGGGACACCTCCATCCACAGGCAGGCATCGCCAGGAATCGGAAGAAACCCCTGACTGACCGAACCCATGTAAGCCGCCAACTGGGGCTGGAGGGAATCGATAAAGACATGGGTCCGCAGTTCAATCGACTGCACATGACTGTTCTGTCGATTCAGACGGGGGGATTCGCTATCGGTGGTCACCACACAGCTCGGTCCTCCAGCGGAGGGGTGAACCTCCGTGCCGGTGACGAGAGCGCTGCCTCCACGCCGCCGCTCCCGGGGATCGAAGCCGGCGAAACGAGTCATGGCCGGGATCTTACCGGAAGGTCATGAATAAAGGATCTGCTAGCGCTTGCACACCGACAGGCAACCGATACCGTCCGGCCATCCGTTGTTTCGAACCATGGCGACCCCGGAGCTCAATGCCGAACAGGCTCTCGGCCTGGTGAGCTACACCCTGATGCAGCGCTTGGCCCATGAAGGGCAAGTGGACCTTCCCTGGCTGGACGCCCCGGCTGACGAAACGGCCGATTCAATTCGCCAGCTGCGCCAGCGCCTTGAACTCACAGCCCTCGCTGTGGAAACAGGTGCGCCCCTTTCAACAGCAGAGGTGAGCCTGCTGCTCGGCGCCAGACCCGGGTCTGAAACAGTGGAACGAGGCGGCCTCCGTGCCCGTCGGGTCAGCCGCAACGTCTGGCGATTGACCCGAATCGAGAGCAGCGACAGCAAGTCGGGCGGCTTCAACGATGATCGTTTCCGCCGCCGTCTCTGAGATCAGGGCTTGGCTTTGTCTTGAGCGGCAGGCGCCTCCTCGATCTCGACACACACCGTGGTCGCAGCCAGCTGTTCGCGGGCCGCGACCACTGGAGCAGCCTTGCCCTTGAGCTGCTCAGCAGCCTGTTCGAGGGTCAGGTTTTTGTCTGTAGTGACAGATTGAACCGCCTTCTGGAAGAGCTGCACCTGATCGCGGTACTCCTTGACCTCAGCCTTATTGAGCTGTTCCTCCGCCCCTTCAAGCTTGCTAAGAGCTGACTTGAGGGACTCACCGGCCTTCTCGGCATCACCGATGGTCGACTGAGCGGTCAGGGAATTCACGCTTGCCACAGCCGCATCCACGTCGAGACGTGCCGCGCAAACGGCCTCGACACCTTGGGCCACTTTCACTTCATCCTTCACCGCCTTTTTTGCCGGAGATTGACAGGCAGCCAACGCCACAGTCAAAGCGAGAACCGCGGGCATGACGCGCAGGGGAGACATGGAAAGACGCAATGGATTGAGATCGAACAGTAGGCACAAACAACCGATCGAACCCGCTCTGATCCCAAAGAGTTCCTGTGCCCGGAGGCTCCAGGCAGTTCCGGCGCCACCCTGAAGGAATCCACCTTTGCCCTGGGCGGAATGAGCGCCAACCTATTGAAGGAGTCGGGGCCCCGTGAGGTGTTCTGCGGTCTCACCTCCATCGTCTGGCTGCATCGACGCATGCCGGATGCTTTTTTTCTCGTTGTGGGTTCACGCACCTGTGCCCACCTGATTCAAAGCGCTGCCGGCGTGATGATCTTCGCGGAACCGCGCTTCGGCACCGCCATTCTGAGCGAGCGAGATCTGGCCGGCCTGGCCGATGCCCAAGAGGAGCTGGATCGAGTTGCCAGAGAGCTTCTGCAACGCCGCCCCGAAATCCGCACCCTGTTTCTTGTGGGATCTTGCCCCAGCGAAGTGATCAAACTCGATCTGGCCAGGGCCGCGGAACGACTCAACGAGGAACTCAGCGGTCGGGTGCAAGTGGTGAACTACTCCGGGAGCGGCATCGAGACGACCTTCACCCAGGGAGAGGACGGCGCCCTCGCAGCCCTGGTACCAATGCTTCCGACCAGTGATGAGAAGCAATTGCTGCTGGTGGGGACACTCGCCAATGCAGTGGAAGATCGCTTGATCACACTGTTTCAGCGCATGGGAATCGCGACGGTGCGCAGCCTCCCCCCCAGGCAGTCCACCGAGCTACCTCCCGTGGGCGAGGGCACATGCGTCCTGCTCTGCCAACCATTTCTTGGCGATACCGCGCGCCGGCTCCGTGATCGGGGAGCAACCATCCTCGCGGCTCCTTACCCCTTAGGTGCGGAGGGAAGTCGTCTCTGGATGGAAGCGGCCGCTCAGGCCTGGGGCGTCGATCCAACAACCGTGAGCGACATCCTTGATCCCTTGATGCAAAGAGCCAAGCAAGCCCTGGAGCCCCACCGGCGCAGATTGGCAGGACAGAGAATCTTCCTCTTGCCCGAATCCCAGCTGGAGATCCCCTTAGCTCGCTTTCTGCACAGGGAATGCGGCATGGAGCTGGTGGAGGTGGGCACGCCCTATCTGAATCGGGAGCTGATGCAGGCGGAGCTGGACCTGCTGCCCGACGGCACTCGGGTGATGGAGGGACAGCACGTGGAACAACAACTGGATCGGGTGCGAGACAACCGACCCGATCTCGTCGTCTGCGGCATGGGTCTGGCCAACCCCTTGGAAGCCGAAGGCATCGCCACCAAATGGTCGATCGAACTGGTCTTCAGCCCCATCCACGGCATCGACCAGGCCGGAGAGCTGGCAGAGCTCTTTTCCAGACCCCTTCAGCGCCACCAGCTGCTTCACCCCACAGCCCCCTAACCAATGGACCTCACTCTCTGGACCTATGAAGGGCCGCCCCATGTGGGGGCCATGCGCATCGCTGCCTCGATGGAGGGTGTGCATTACGTGCTCCATGCCCCCCAGGGCGACACCTATGCCGATCTGCTCTTCACCATGATCGAACGGCGCGGCCGGCGCCCACCCGTCACCTACACCACGTTCCAGGCCCGCGACCTCGGCGGCGACACCGCCGAGCTGGTGAAGCGGCATGTGCGCGAAGCCGTCGCACGCTTCAGGCCCGATGCCCTGCTGGTGGGGGAGAGCTGCACTGCCGAACTGATCCAGGACCAGCCAGGGGCCCTCGCCGCCGGCATGGGACTGGACTTACCAATCGTGAGCCTGGAACTTCCCGCCTACAGCAAGAAGGAGAACTGGGGTGCAGCAGAAACCCTGTATCAGCTGGTGCGCGGGTTACTCCTCCACGACGCCGCTGCCCAATCTCCTGGGGCTGCCAACCCTGGCCCCCAGGCCTGGAAAGAGCAGCAACGACGCCCCAGGGTGAACCTGATGGGCCCATCCCTCCTGGGCTTTCGCTGCCGGGATGACGTGCATGAGATCCGAGGACTGCTGAAGGACCACGGCATTGACGTTCAGGTCGTGCTGCCGATGGGAGCCTCCGTGGCTGATGTGATGCGACTGCCCGACGCGGACGCGAACATCTGCCTCTACCCGGAAATCGCTGAGCCCTGCTGCAGCTGGCTGGAGCGCAACTACGGCATCCCCTTCACACGCACTGTGCCGATCGGAATTGGGGCAACAACACAGTTCTTACAGGAACTGCACTCACTGCTCGGCATGGAGCCGCCGGATCCGGAGGAGGGAAGGCAGCGCTCGCGCTTGCCCTGGTATTCGGACTCCGTCGACTCCACTTACCTCACCGGGAAGCGGGTGTTCATTTTCGGCGACGGTAGCCATGTGCTGGCAGCGGCCCGGATCGCCCGACAGGAACTGGGCTTCCAGGTGGTGGGCCTGGGCACCTACAGCCGAGAGATGGCGCGACCGGTCCGGACTCTGGCGAAGGAGCTGGGCCTGGAAGCCTTGATCAGTGATGACTACCTAGCGGTGGAGGCCGCGATGGCGGAGGCGGCCCCTGAACTGGTGCTCGGCACCCAGATGGAACGTCATAGCGCCAAGCGACTGGGGATTCCCTGCGCCGTGATCAGCACACCGATGCATGTGCAGGACGTTCCAGCCCGCTACAGCCCACAGATGGGCTGGGAAGGAGCCAATGTGATCTTTGACACCTGGGTGCATCCGTTGATGATGGGCCTGGAGGAGCACCTGATCGGCATGTTCCGCCATGACTTTGAGTTTGTGGATGGCCACCAAAGCCATCTCGGTCATCTTGGCGGGTTGCAGGCAGGCCAAATGACGGCCGAAATCAGCGCTGACAGCGAGGAACAATCGACTGCAGCGCACTCACTAACCCTGCAATGGACCGCCGATGGAGAAGCGGAACTCAAGAAGATCCCCTTCTTCGTGCGCGGCAAGGTTCGTCGTAACACTGAGGCCTATGCCCGGGAAAGCGGGCGGAAGGAGATCAACAGTGAAACCCTGTATGACGCCAAGGCTCACTTCAGTGCATGAGCACGAGGATGCGCAGCGATTCATGCAAGAAATACCTAGGCAGAAACCACCAGACAATCTGTGATTAATGTCGGCAAACGCACACTCCTCAACCTGTTATGTCATTTCCAGATCGATTACCTGCAATCCACCCCTGCTGCAGTTCAATGAAAACAAGTGGTTCTTTCCAATGACAACAACCCTGAGCAGGCCTGCCGATGGCGAAGGCAGCGTGCAGGTCCACCAGGATGCCTCGGTGAGCATCCAGGAGGGAGCTCTGGTCATCGCCGTTTATGGCAAAGGGGGAATCGGCAAATCGACCACGTCCTCCAATCTCTCCGCTGCCTTTTCCAAGCTGGGCAAACGGGTGCTTCAGATCGGGTGCGACCCCAAACATGACAGCACCTTCACCCTCACCCACCGCATGGTGCCAACGGTGATCGACATCCTTGAGGAGGTTGACTTTCACAGCGAAGAACTACGACCGGAAGATTTTGTCTTCACGGGATTCAATGGCGTGCAATGCGTGGAAAGCGGGGGGCCTCCTGCTGGAACGGGCTGTGGTGGTTACGTGACCGGACAGACCGTGAAGCTGCTGAAGGAGCACCACCTTCTGGAAGACACCGATGTGGTGATCTTCGATGTGCTCGGCGATGTGGTGTGTGGTGGTTTTGCCGCGCCGCTGCAGCACGCCAACTACTGCCTGATCGTGACGGCCAACGATTTCGATTCAATCTTCGCGATGAACCGAATCGTGGCGGCGATTCAAGCCAAGGCAAAGAACTACAAAGTGCGCCTTGGTGGAGTGGTTGCCAACCGCTCAGCTGACACCGACCAGATCGACAAATTCAATGCGCGTACTGGCCTTCGCACCATGGCCCACTTCCGCGACGTGGATGCGATCAGGCGCTCACGCCTGAAGAAATGCACCATCTTCGAAATGGACGACAGCGACCCAGCCGTGAAGGAGGTCCAGAACGAATACCTCAACCTCGCCCAGGCGATGCTCGACAAGGTGGAACCCTTGGAGGCCGAGCCTCTCAAGGATCGGGAGATCTTCGATCTGCTCGGCTTCGACTGAGCTCAGCTTTCGGCCTCGGAGCGGCCCACAAGCTTCATCGACAGATCCCAAACCCGTTCAGCGGTTGAGGGGTCCGTGGCCTTGTCCGAGAGCTCTTGGTTGAACTGACGGCCATCTTTTTTCTGGCGATTGCCCCAGCTCCAGTGCACCCCGGAAACAGCAAACTCCGGATCAGCAACCACCTGGGCCACCCGCTCACCAGCCAAGGCCTGACTGACATAGCCGCCGGTGATGTTTTTCTGAAACCAGGGGAAAATGGTTTGGAACGCCTTCGGCGTGTTGCGGAACAAAGGGGTATCCGCCACACAGCCTGGGTAGAGCGAACTGAACACGATTCCTGACCCCTCATGAAGCCGACGATGCAGCTCCTGGGTCGTGATCATGTTGCAGAGCTTGCTGTCTTTATAGGCTTTTCCAGGCTTGAAGGCTTTGCCGCTGGCCATGCTGATCGGGGCCTGAAAACCCTGCTCGAACCCTGAGAGATCACCAAGATCAGCGGGTGCAGGAATTGGAATCTTGCCCCCAAGTTCTTTGGAATTGGCGGTGACGGTGCCGAGGATCACCACCCGGCGTGACGGATGACTGGAGGCCTTCAGGGACTCCATGAGCATCTGAATCAGGAGGAAATGGCCAAGGTGGTTCGTGGCCATGGAAATTTCGTACCCCTGGGGTGAACGCTCGGGCTGCTTGAGGCGAGGCTTGTAAACCGCCGCATTGCAGACGAGGGCGTCCAACTCACCGGACAGGGAACCCACGAGAGTCTCAACACCAGCACGCACACTCTCCAGATCGCCAAAGTCGATGCGCAGGTGATTCAGCTGTCGGGAATCAATGCCGAGAGCGTCCGCAGCCTCGGCAGCTCGAACAGGGTCACGGTTGGCAGTCACAACCCGCCAACCCCGATCCACCATCGCCTTGGCGGCATTGAGTCCGACCCCGGACGTGGTGCCAGTGATCAACACGGTTCCAGGTGTACCGGCCTGGACACCGGAAGGAATTGATGGGGCAGCCATCAGAGCGATTCTTGCGACTCAGGGGAGTCAAGCTAAGCGGGGGGAGCCCCCCCCAAGACCCCAGCAAAGAGGGAGTGCAACAGTTGGCGGATCAGCGCCAGATCACCCTCAACCGATTGGGCTCGATCCACTGATCCTGCTCATCCATGAGTCGGCGGTCACCGCCAAGGCTGAAGAGACGATCAAAGCGTTGCTGCAGTCCGTGAAGCTTGCTGGTCTCGACCTCAACAACTGCAGCCAGCTCACCATGACGATCGAGCCGTTGTTGGTAAGCCAAGGAGAGCTTCACAAGGCTGACCGTCCCAAGGGCAATCAAACCAACTTTCACAGCCAGAGCGAGGGCACTGCAGACCATCTCCCTGCGCTCGGCCTCGAGCTGGAGCTCAGATGCAATGCTCGCAGCATCAGCTGGACCGCCTGCAGTGGTGACAGATGGACGACCACGAAGGGATCGGCTTGATTGAGCCAGGGAGGAGGCCACCGCTTGAGTTCAGATGCCCGCTTGTAACGCAGCAAACATCAGTTGCCTAGGCCTCCCCAGATGCATTCAGGCGCGTGCATTCAGGCGCGATAGAGGCTGACGCACAGACGCACGGCCAGCACACCGGCGTGAGCCGCCACCACAAGAGCGATCAGCACTTCAGCCTGGGTGAGGGAGCTGGCCATGATTGTCGGGGAAAAGCCTTTCCATTCTTCCTGCATTGCCGCACAGGACGCCATCATTCGCAAAGGCCTGTCACACCATCCATGTCTGTGCTGATCTCGGAGGAGGCGATCCGCCGCCTGGATCTCGCTCCCCTCTCCGAATGGCTGGCGTTACCTCTGAAGGATCGACTCGAAGCAGGTGCTGTACTAACGCTGGAGTACGTCTGGCCCCGAGAGTCGGAGGATCCCCGGGAGCTGAGCGAATGCCCAGAGCCAAGGCTGTGGGCGCTTCGTGCGGATGGCCGCTGCCCCTGGCTACCGCTTCTCCTCGACCGGAACAGTGGCTCCCTCGCTCAGCACGTGGCGATGCTCGTTCCCCATCACTTCAGCCGCAGCGAAGGTCTTCGCTTCGATCCCCAGGCCCTGGAGCTCTGGATCACCCAACGCTTGATGCTGCTGGATGACCTCACAAAGCAAAGGGGCGAGAGCCAGCGCGGCAATCTCACCCAGATGGCCCAAAGCCTTGGCTACGAACTGGAACCCGCCTTCTGGGCCCTGCTGGATCAGGCGTGATCCAGGAGCGCAAGCATCAGCGCCCTGCGACCGCTATCGAAAGCCAGCAGTAAGGAAAGGGCTCGGAGCATCCAGGCGAGCCTGGCCCCGCCGACCCGATCGAGCCGGGAGGCACTCCACTGAGCCGCCAGAGCCGCCACTCCCCCCAGCACCAGACCAAGCAGGGGGACCCCCCGCCCCATCTCCAGAAACTGCAGGGAGGCGGCACTGGCTGAACAGGCCACCGCGAGGGTGCTGAAACGAATCGCCAGATGAATCGGCACAGAGAGTCCCCGCACCATCAAGGGCACCATCAGAAGTCCACCCCCGAGTCCCAACAATCCACCAGCCAGGCCGGCCACGCCGCCGATGGCTGCCATCCCGACCAGAGGTTCTCGCGCGTCAGAGCGCGTCTCAAGCCCGGCATGATCTGCCTGGATCGTGAGTGCCAACAGCAGATACAGAAGAGCCTGTAGTGCCAGGAGGTGCCAGCCGGCCGCAAAGCGACCGAGGCGGCTGAACAGGAGTGCCGCCACGAAGGCGGCTAGACCCAAGACGAACCCGGCTCGGCCTGGGAGCCCCCTGGCGCGAAGGTGGGTGAGCGTGCCCCCAAGGGCCGTGGGCACAATTGCGAAAGTGCTGGTGGCTAACGCTTGATGGGGACTCAGCCCCATCCAGAGGAGCAGAGGCGCGAAGATCAACCCGCCACCAATTCCCAGCAGACCGGCCAGCAGGCCAGCGAGCAGCCCGAGGGGCAGCACCAGCAGCAGATCCCCGAGCTCCATGCCGATCCTTTCAACCACCGCATCCTGCCGACCCATGCCCGCGGGACAGGGCTGGATGCTTCCGTTTCTGGAGCTGGACGGGCCCAGTCAGATGGCTCTGGACCGCTGGCTGCTCGAGCAGAGCGTGACCTCCGGAACGAAAAGCCCGGTGCTTCGCTTTTACGGTTGGAAGGGCCCCTGGCTTTCCCTGGGTCGCCACCAGGTCGCGACGCCGCCCCACTGGCAGGCCCTAGCGGATGCAGGTGTCATCAAGCTCGTGCGACGGCCCAGTGGCGGCGGCGCCGTGCTCCACTCCGGAGGGCTGACCTACGCACTGATCTGGCCGGATGCCCACCGCCAGCGGCGCGAGGCTTACAGGCAGACATCGACCTGGCTGATCGACAGCTTCAAGAGCCTGGGTCACACGCTTGAGCCCGGCCGATCTGCGGCCACTGCAAGGCTGCAGAACTGCTTTGCTGGCGCCAGTGCAGCGGACCTGGTGGACCGTGAAGCTCACAAACGGATCGGTAGTGCTCAGTACTGGCTGCATGGACACCTGCTCCAGCACGGTGAGATCGTGCTTCAGCCCCCAGCTGATCTCTGGGAGACGCTGTTCGACAGCACTCCCCCCGCCCCGCTGGAAGCATTAACCCAACAAGAGCTGATCACCGCCCTCACCCAAACACTGCAGAACCGTTGGCCGGAGGTCCATTGGCATGGGCAAACCCTTGGGGATGATGCCTGGCAACAGGTGAAGTCGGCTAGCGGGAACTACCGCCTGGCCTGAGCATCCGCCGGAACTTCAGGGTCCTCCTCCAGGAGTCCCGAGGCCCGCATGGTCTCCACGGCCTGCACAAGCGGAAGTCCAAAGGGATAAATGTTCTGGCGCCTGGCGGCCTCAAGCAGCGAGGGCGGCAGGCGCAGAGACAGGGCTTTGAGCACCGCTTCCCCCACATCACAGCGATCGATCGTGCCCCCGGGCAGTCCTGCCCGATTCATCACGAGCAGGCGGCCCTCCGCACTGCTCTCCAAGGCCAGAACCGCCCTCCAGAGAGGAGCGGTGTCAGCGATCGAGGGAAGCTCCTCCAGCGGGCGCAGATGATCCCCCAGCCGCTGTCGATCCCACTGCTGCACGGGCAGATCCCTGAGGGGGGCATCGGTGACATAGCCAACCCAGCGCCCGGATCGGGTAATCAGCACCCAGTCACCCACAGAGTCCGTCCCGTCATTCGCGCCGGAGGAAGCCAGTCGCAGCTGACTGAGGCGTCTGAGGGTCTGATCAAACTCAAGGACCCGGAAGCGGCGGCGGCTGGCATCAGCGACGGTGATGCGACGCAGCACCTGCTGAAGAGCGAGAACCTGACCCTGGCTGCGGGAAGCCCCGAGACCAAACCAGCCCAGCATCACCAACCAGAGTGCCCCAAGACCGCCGCCTCGCAAAAACAGCCAGGCTCCCATCACCATCGCAAACAAGGAGAGGGTTCGACCCGTGGCACTGGCCACCTGGATGCCCTTGCGCTGACTGCCGGTCCACTGCCACACGAGGGCCTTAAGAATCAACCCACCATCGAGGGGAAGTCCTGGCAGCAGATTGAACAGCGCCAGCACCAAATTGAGGGCACCGAGCTGGCCGACCAGATTGCCGAGCAGAGGATTGAGGTGTCCGGCCGGGTGAATGGATAACAACAGCAGGGCCGCAAGGCCGAGGCTGACCAAGGGGCCGGCAGCAGCGACCCGCAGGGTGCCCATGGGGGTCGAGCACTCGCGTTCGACACTGGCGACACCGCCCAACAGGAAGAGCGTGATGCTGCGCACCTTGACCCCCTCCTGCAGCGCGACAAGGGAGTGGCCGAGTTCGTGGAGCAGCACCGAAACGAACAGAAGCAGCGCCGTCACAAGGCCGAGCAACCAGCTGAGCCAAGCTCCAGCTGCCTGAGCAGCAGGCTGAGTCGCCACCTGGTTCTGAAACGCCAGGGTGGCCAGCATCAAGATGAGAAACCAACTGGGGTGGACCCGTAAGGGGATACCCCGAATCCTCATCAACTGCCAGCCTTCACCCACGAAACCCTCCACCGGGCAGTTCAAGATCCCGGGCTGTTCAAAATCCCGAGTTGATTCAATCCTAGAAACTGTGCCCGTCATGCCCAAGCGACGCCCGAACCTGAAGATCTGTGGCCTGAAGGACCCACAGCAGGCCCAAGCAGTCGCAGCCATGGGTGTGGAGGCGATCGGTGTGATTGGAGTACCGGAATCCCCGAGACACCTGAATGCAACGGAACGCCGTGATTTGTTCGCTGGCCTTCAGACATCGTTCCCAGACCTGGAGCGGGTCTGGGTGGTCGCCAACCTCGACGATGCCGCGTTAGCAGCGGCTCTCTGCGGTGACGGCGCACCGAGCGTGGTGCAGCTGCATGGAGGCGAATCGGCTGAACGCTGCCGCAGCTTGCGGCAGCGTCACCCTGAGGTGCGCTGGTGGAAAGCCATGCGGATCCGGGAGCCAGCGGATCTGGAGCAACTCGCCGCCTACGAGGACTGCGTTGATGCCCTACTGCTCGACGCCTGGAGCCCTGAGCAGCTCGGTGGTACCGGGCATCGCCTGAATCTCGACTGGCTCCAGACCCTACAAAGCCTGCGTCCGTCCAGCCTGCCCTGGTGGCTGGCCGGGGGGATCAGTGCGGAGTGGATCCCAGACCTGCTGGAACGCGTTCAGCCCGATGGACTGGATGCCTCCAGTCGCCTGGAAATTTCCCCGGGCGTGAAAGACCTTCAAAAAGTGCAGGCTCTGGTGGACGCCATCGGGAGCAACCAGGGATAGCGTTAGCGCCTAAGCTCTTTTGACTGATGGGATCCGCACTGATCCGCCTGGCCCCCCTAGGACTCGCCAGCGTGCTTGCATTCCTTGGAACCCCTGGCGTGCGCAGTCAGGGAATGCTGGCGGGATGCCGGCTCGAGAACGGAAGCCTTCAATGCGTGCCAGGGATGACGGCGGATCCTCAGCAGCAGATCCAGGTGCTGGATGGGGAGATCAGCAGTGGTCTCCAGGCTGAAGGACGGATCCAACAGACCATCAGCGATCTGCAGCGTTTTGTACTGGTGGGTGAGGCCCGACAGGGGCAGCTGCTGAAGGCAGAGCTGATGCTGAATGGCGGATCCATTTCAGCCGTTCATATCCACTGGTACCGCCACCAAGGCAACGGGACCTGGATCTTGGTGCAGGACGTGAGCGAGAGCACCTACACCATCGGGCCTGACGATGCAGGCAGTTCAGTGATGGCTGTTTTGACTGTCACCGACCAGAACGGAAACGTGAGCCGCGTGAACAGCAACACAATCGGACCTGTGCCTGTGAACTGACGCTGTGGGCGGTCAGGTGCTCAGAAGGGCTTCCTGCTGACGCACCAATTCAAAAAATTCCTGCTTCAGGCTTGGGTCGTGACGGAAATCTCCCCTCACGACCGAGTTCACCATGCTGGTCTGCGGCTCACGAACACCACGCCACTTCATGCAGTAGTGCTGGGCTTTGACAATGATGCCAAGACCCTGGGGTTCACAGAGTCGCTCAATTTCGTCCGCCAGGATCATCACGGCTTCCTCCTGGATGTGAGGCCTTGAAAAGACCCAGTCGGCTACACGGGTGAACTTAGAAAGACCGATCACCCGGCTACCAGGCTTGATCCCGATCCAGCAGTTGCCCATGATCGGCACCAGATGGTGCGAACAGGCGGAGCGCACCGTGATAGGTCCCACGGTGTAAATCTCATCGAGATTTTTGACGTTGGGGAAACTGGCGACCTTGGGCTGCTGGTGGTAGCGACCCTTGAACACCTCCTGGAGATACATGCGCGCAACACGCTCGGCTGTCTCCTCAGTGTTGTGATCGTTCTCAATGTCAATAACTAGAGAGCGAAGAAGATCACGAACGCGATCCGCAACCTCACGTTCCAACCCCTCAAGTTCACCCTCGAGGATGTAATCAGCAATATTGTCGTTCGCCAGGAAGCTGACGTCAGCTGCTTTCAGGCGCGCCCGAATCCTGGCAGAGATGCTCTGAGGCAGCACCGGGGCTTTTTCACGGCTGAGACCGTTGGCTGAGGCAGAAAGCGTAGAAGTCATGAATGCCGGGTTCAAAAAGCGCCAGTTGCTGGCATCAGAGTGAGATCCTCAATCACCTGCGTAGCAGGTTGCTGAGCGAGATGGAGGAGGGCTGCCGCTGCCTGTTCGACAGGAAGCATGGCACGGCGGTCGAAGTCGCTCTGCACCGTGGGGGAATCCCAGAGAGGGGAATCCACTGCACCGAGCGTGAGCGTGCAAGCACGCACTCCATGCTTTCGCTCCTCCTCTGCCAAACATCGAGTGAAGCTAGCCAGAGCAGCCTTGGTGGTGCAGTACGCCCCCCAGCCTGGGAAGGCGTTGCGAGCAGCATGGCTGCCCACATTGATGACGAGACCTCCGGAGGGGCGCATCACCGGCACCACTGCTGCACAGATCTGAAAGACGCTGGTGAGATTGAGCTGGAGCAACCACTGCCAGCGGTCAAGGGGCATCTCCAGGAGCTCACCGGTCCAGGCAGCGCCTGCGTTGTTGATGAGCACGGAAGGACGCAGCCCCAAGCTGAGGAGTTCCTCCGCGCCGGTAGCGATGGCTTCGGGGTCACTCAGGTCAATGGCCCGGTAGTGCACTTTGCGACCGGTGCTGGACAACTCCGAGGCAAGAGACTGAAGAGCCGCCTCACTGCGGGACACCAAAAGGAGATCCCATCCGGCATCGGCGAAGCGTCGTGCTGTCGCATGACCGATGCCTCGTGAAGCACCGGTGATCAGAACAGAAGGCAAATCGGCCTTGCAAGCCGGGACACCCTAGACAGCCGGATCGATTTCCGGAGTCCCCGATGAAAGGACCCGACCCATCGCGCGGAATTTGCGGTACCGCTGCTCCCGCAGATCATTAGGAGACAGCAGCTCGAGTTCGCTCAGGTGGCGCTCAATCGCTTCCTTGAGCACTTCACCGGCCTGAAGAGGGGCCCAATTGTTGCCTCCAGCCGGCTCAGGGAGCACTTCATCCACCACTCCGAGGCTTTGGAGGTCAGGGCCGGTGATACGCAGGGCCGCTGCGGCCTCAGGGGCCTTCCCTGCATCGCGCCAAAGAATGGACGCACAAGCCTCCGGACTTGCCACGGTGTAGACGCTGTGCTCGAACATCAACAGGCGATCGGCCACACCAATTCCCAAAGCACCACCTGAACCGCCCTCACCAATGACCGTTGCGATGATCGGCACGCGCAATCGGAACATCTCACGCAGGTTGACCGCGATCGCCTCACCCTGTCCCTGCTCCTCGGCCAGCAGACCGGCGTAGGCCCCTGGTGTGTCGATGAAGCTCAAGATCGGCAGACCAAAACGATCGGCGTGATCCATCAGACGCAAGGCCTTGCGATAGCCCCCTGGAGTGGCCATCCCAAAATTGCGGGCCACGTTTTCCTTGGTGTCCCGCCCCTTCTGATGACCAAGCAGAAGCACGGAACGCGATCCGATTCTGCCCAGACCTCCCACAAGGGCCTGATCATCGCTTCCGCGGCGATCACCATGAAGCTCAACCCAGTCGTCACAGAACATCTGAATGAAATCCAGGGTGCTCGGACGATGGGGATGACGGGCGACCTGAATCTTCTGCGCGGGCGTCAGGTTGGAGAAGATCTCTTCACGACGCCGGGCGGCCAGGGTCTCCAACTGCAGGAGCTGCTGGCTCACATCGACCTCTGAGTCGCGAGCCAGCTGTCGAATCTGCTCGATCTGCTGCTCCAGCTCCACCAGGGGCTTCTCAAAATCGAGCAGGGGACGACGGGCCATGACAGAGATGGGGGAAGAGTTCAGGCGGCTGCGGCCTGAACAGAGGTGGGCAGGTTGAGCGTGGAGAAACCGTGGCGCTGGGATGCTGCACCAATGAAGTCCATCTTCTCGAGCGTGATGTTGTTGCGACCCCAGCTGAAATTCGTATGACAACCCTCAAATTCCAGAAGCATTGCTTCAGCGAAACAAGCAAACATCTGTCGTTGCGGCTTTTCCATCTCAGCGATCTCCATCATGGTCCAGCCGATGTCGGTGCTGAACTCGACAATGCCACCTTTGAGCACATGAACGCCTGAGCCGGCGACACGAGCGTCGAGATTCTTTGGATAACCGCCATCAATCATCAGGCAGGGTTGATGCAATGTGCTGGCGTCGATTTCAAGTGTGCGCGGCATGCTTGCGACCCAAACCACCACATCCGCCTCTGGAAGAGCCTCCTCAAGGGTGAGAATGCGTCCACCACCAAGCTCTTGCTGCAAATCAAGCAGGGGCTGCTGCTGACGGGCCACCAACAGCAATTCAGCCACTCGAGTGCGCTGCGAAAGCCAACGGCAAACAGCGCTGCCGATGTCTCCAGTGGCTCCCACCACAGCCACCCTGGCCTTGGAGAGGTCAATCCCTAGCAGGGGCGCGTTCACTTCGACCTGACGGCTGATCACCCATGCGGTGTGGGTGTTTCCCGTGGTGAAGCGTTCCCACTCCAGGGTCGTGCTGCGCACGTGCTGATGCTGAAGCAGATTGAAGTTCTCGAAAATGATCGAGGTGAAGCCGCCGAGGGCTGTGATGCTGATGCCCTTCTTCTGAGCAAGCTCCATCGCATTGAGAACCTTGCGACGAGCGGTCTTGAATCGACTCAGCATCTCCGGCACGAAGCAGGAGTCGATATAGGCACCGGTAATGGTGGTGCCGGTGGGGCTGGTGACGTCAAAGGTCTCGACCAGCTGAGGGGGTGCGCTGCACCACACGTCCAAATCCCCTTCGGCAATGTGATCGAATCCAAGCTCCGAGGCTTTACGCCGGGCAGCCTCAAAGCTTGTGGAGTGTCCGATCAGACCAAACATGTCCCGCCGACGTTCAACAGATTTAGAGCCAGGGGCACAAGGGAAGGCGGCCTGGCCCGCCATGCTCCCACGAAAGCATGTATCCGAAGCTACGTGAGTGTGCACGAAGCAGAACCGGAGCGTCGTATCCCAGGCCTGGGAAACCGAGGCCCGGGATCCGGAAGATTGCCCTCAGATCAAGTGATTGCCCTTAACAGTTTGCTCAGATGGCGAGAGCAGCAGCGGCCATACGGGCGATATCGCGGGAACTAAAGCCGATCTCGCTGAGCGCTTCCTGGTAAGCGATCAGGAAATCCTCGATCAGGTCTTCTTTCTCCATCTGCAGAGCAGAGGCGTCGGCAGCGACTTGCTCGAGCATGGAGCGGATCAAGGGGAGGTTGACCTTGTTGGCCTCCATCAGCTCGTCTCGGCTGGCTTCGAAGTTGGCCTTGAGCCACTCCTGGCCGTAATTGAGATGGGTGTATTCATCCTTCACCACACCCTCAGTGATCTTGCGAGCGAAGGGATCAGCCACCGGGATGTAGATGTGATAGGCCGAAATCGCGAACGCCTCGATCAGGAGTGCCTGGATCAGCAGGCAAGTGACCACCTTGCCCTCCTTGAGCGCCGCCTGAAAGTTGCCGTGCAGGGGAGCAAAGAACTCACGGGCGAAGGGCATATCGGCGTCAACTCCGAGATTGCGTCCGCAGGACATGAAGCCCTTCATGTGCTTCATCTCCATGCGTGCAAGACGGGCCAGCTCCTCCTGCTGCTCGGGGATGAGCGTGCCAAGGGCGATGTAGTTGTCGTGCGCTTCCTGCTCGCCCTCGATGACGATCGCGTTGATGCGGCTGTAGGCGTCTTTGTAGGCCGCGCTGGTGAAGTCGGGCAGCTGGGATGCGGACCCTGACTGGACTTCAAGGACGGCGACCTCAGACGTCTCGAGGGTCGGCATGGGTCTCTCGTGATGAGCAATGGGACCGACTGTAACCAGCACATCCGCTGTTGGACTGCTTCCGCGTTCTGAGATCACAACCTGATGACCTGCGCTCTCGGAGGCCAGTCACTGGCAAGCAAGGCCTGGAAGCGATCCAGCCAATGGCGAACCAGGGCTTCCTCGAGTGCCTTCCCCAGCGCCTCTGATGCCTGACGGCTGTCCCCGATCACGCCGGTTGCACTGAGCTCCCTGGTGAACCAGGCACAGGGGGCATGCCCCTCCAGGCTCCAACCTGGAGGGGGTGTGGCCGGCAGGGACGGATCGTGATGGAGGCCATCAACGGGCCGCTCGGAGCCGACCAGATGGGGAGCTAGCGCCAGCATCAGGCTGGTCTCCGCCAAACCGGCATGGAGCCCCTCCCGAGCCTCCTGCTCGGGAAGCAAGGCCTCCAGACCCGCCACGCCACTCCAAAGGAAACAGGGCAGCACCGCCAGGGAAGGCCGAAGGGCCCGCAGGCTGCGAGCCGCCGCCTGAAGCAAACCGATTTGCCCACCATGGGCGTTGAACAACACCAACCTCTGCGCTCCGGCATCGGCCAGCTGAGATCCCACCTCCTTGAGCAGACGGATCAGGAGATCGGCCGAAAGGCTGAGCGTGCCTGGGAAGCCCGCGTGCTCAGGAGAAAACCCGATGGCCTGCACAGGCAATGCCCAGATCGGCAGCTCAGAAGGCAGTTGCTCCAGGACCACCTGAAGGATTCGTTCAGCGAACAGCGCATCGGTGGTCAAAGGCAGTTGAGGACCGTGTTGTTCACAGGCGCCGAAGGGCCAAACCACCGTGGAACCTTCTCGATTCAGGGCGGCCTTCACCTGAGGCCAGGTCAACGCATCCAGACGATTCAGTGGGGAAAGCATCACGACTGAAGACGGCGCTCAATCTCCACCCTGCCTGTCAGACTGTCCGATCGACACCCCCCAGGGCCCATGGCCGGATCCGGCAGTCCGCAGCCCAAGCAGCCGAAACCTGCAGTGCCATCGGCGGAAGCACCACGCAAACCCCAGCTGGTGATGCACATCAGCAAAAAGGAGGAGCAAGAGCGGCTGCTCAAGGAAGCCGAGGAAGCCAGGGCTGCGGCTGCGGCAGCCGAAGAGCGTGCCAGAGCCCTCGAGCAAGCTGCCGCAGCCGCCGGCAGCCCAATGGCCCCCAAGGCCCCCAGCCGGCCAGCTCCGCCGCAGCGATCCGTCGCTGCGGATTCAGAGGACGACAGCCGCTTCGACAGCTCCGAACTTGAGGGGCTGACCATGGCAGACCTTCTGGGCCCCGCAGACCAGAGCCGAGGCGGTGGTGCCGGCCAGCAGCAGCCGGCTGCTCGTGCCGCCAGCCGCAGCGTGGATGATTTCGATTTCGATGAGGACGCCTTCCTCGCGGCACTCGATGAGAACGAACCGGTCGGTACCACCGGAGAAGTGGTCACCGGGATCGTGATCGGGATGGAAAGCGACGGTGTCTACGTGGACATCGGAGGTAAAGCGCCCGGATTTATGCCCAAGAGTGAATGCGGGCTCGGGGTGATCACCAACCTGAAGGAGCGCTTCCCCAAAGGACTGGAAGTGGAGGTGCTGGTCACCCGCGAACAGAATGCGGATGGCATGGTCACGATCAGCTGCCGTGCGCTGGCCCTGCGCAAGAGCTGGGACAAGGTGAAGCAGCTTGAAAAGGAAGGGAAAGTTGTTCAGGTGAAGGTCAGCGGTTTCAACCGCGGCGGCGTGACCTGCGACCTGGAGGGTCTGCGCGGCTTTATTCCCCGCTCCCAGCTGCAGGACGGTGAAAACCACGAGGCCTTAGTGGGCAAGACCCTTGGCGTCGCCTTCCTGGAGGTCAATTCCGAAACCAGGAAACTGGTGCTTTCTGAAAAGCGGGCAGCCACCGCCGCCCGCTTTGCGGAACTCGAGGTCGGTCAGCTGGTGGAAGGCACGGTGGTTGCGGTCAAGCCCTACGGCTTCTTCGTGGATCTCGGCGGTATCAGTGGCCTGTTGCACCAGTCGATGGTGACCGGAGGCAGCATGCGCTCCCTGCGCGAGGTGTTCGATCAGGGCGACACGGTCAAGGCCCTGATTACTGAACTCGACCCAGGACGGGGGCGGATCGCCTTGAACACCGCCATGCTGGAGGGACAGCCCGGTGAGCTGCTCATCGAAAAAGACAAAGTGATGGCAGAAGCCGCCGACAGGGCCAACAGGGCTCGTAACGTCCTCAGGCAGCAGGAACAATACGCCGGATGATCACGGCCGACCCACCGTCGAGCGACGCGACTGCGAGCTCTCAGTCAGCCCGTCAGGCCGATTGGGAGCTTGATTTCTATTCCAGGCCGATCCTCGAACCCGACGGGAAGAAACGCTGGGAACTCCTGATCACCGGAACACCGGATCTTTCAGGAGCTGAGCCCTTTCGATTCGAACGGCGCTGCCCCGCTGGAGACGTCAACTCCACCTGGCTGGCCGCCGCTCTGCGGGATGCGCTTGAACAGGCCAGCAGGGAGGGCTGGGCACCACCGCGGCGCCTGCGTTCATGGCGCAGTGCCATGCGCACGATGGTGCTGCGAGCCGCTGCCGAACTGGAACTGGATGTGATCTCCAGCCGCCGCACCTATGCACTGATCGACTGGCTGGCCCAGCGCGATCAAGAGGTGTATCCGCTCGAGGAGGGCTATATGAGCGGTCCCCTCGCTCCCCCTCCAGCGCCCGTCAGCACCCCGGCCGTCCCTCTCCCTGAGGCGGTTCGAGGTGACGCACTCAGCTTGGCCAGCCTGCCTCTGGGCAGCCTGAGGGAGGCCGCCGACTGGCCTTTGGGATTCAGCGACCTGCTGCCGATTTCCGACAGCCTTGATCCAGAGCTTTCGGTGCCAGGACTGCGGCTGTTCAGCCGTTCCCGTGCCCTCGCCCTGGCCGGATGGCTCGGTGGGCTTGAACCAGTGCGCCTTCGAGTCGACGGTCAACAACTGGTGTTGGATGCCGGTCAAGACGACACCTGGCTGGTGACCGACCTCAGTGCCGATGCGGCAACTGAGACGATCGAGCTGCTGGCTTCAGCCCGTGAACAGGTCAAGGGTCTGCAATTCATTGCCGTGCAGGCCACGCCTGACACCCCTCGGTTTGAGGGCTTCTGGATGCTCCGGGACCAGCCGGAGCCATGAGCGCAGGCCAGGAGCGCGATCCGCTCGCCCAGCCCGATACCCGCTTCAACACCCTGAACGGATGGACCTGGGTTGGCTGCTACGGGGGCTACTACCTGAGCGCAGACCTGCTGCAGGACCAGGGCTTTGAGCATGGATTCTTCACCAGGCGCTGGCAGGGCCGAGACCCGGATGTGTTGGCGGCCTATCTCTCGGCCGGCGTCAGCGTGCACCGTCCCCAGCAGGTGCATGGCTCACGGGTGCTGGAGGCATCGGCGGCCAGCGGTCCTCCCTGGCCGGAGGCCGATGGACTGGTCAGCGACAGGGGAGGGCAAAGCCTCTGGGTTTGTGGTGCTGACTGCACCCCAGTACTGCTCGCAGATCCAGACACCGGCCATGCGGCGGCCTGCCATGCCGGCTGGCGTGGTGTGGCGAGCGGAATCCTGGGCGAAGCAGTGGCCCTCCTCGAGCAACGCGGCGCCAGTCAAAGCGCCCTGGTGGTGGCCCTTGGTCCTGCCGTGAGTGGAGCTTGTTATCAGGTGGAGGATTCCGTAGCGGATCAGGTCATCGCCTCCGTTGATCCCAACCTTCAGGAGGGCATCGCCAGCGATGATCCAGAACCGGGTCGCTGTCGGCTCGACATCCGTCAGGCGGCCCGCGCCCAACTCATCGGCCATGGACTGCGACCTGAGCGAATCAGCGTCTGCCCTCTCTGCACGGTTAGCGAGCCGGATCTCTTCCATTCCTGGCGACGGGATCAGGTGAAGGCTGTGCAGTGGAGCGGCATCGTTGCTCAGGCGCCGCTCTGAACCTCAAGCAAACGAAGAGCCACTGCTTCTGCTGCACGGATTCCATCGATCGCCGCTGAAAGGATCCCACCGGCATAACCGGCGCCCTCTCCCGCCGGCATCAGCCCCTGGGTGTTGATCGACTCTCCCCGCTGATCCCTGGTCAAGCGCACCGGTGAGGAGGTGCGGGTCTCAACTCCAGTGAGGATGGCGTCTGGATGGTCGTAGCCCTCAAGGCGTGTCGCGAAACGAGGCAACGCCTCCTGCAAGGCCTCAATCATGGCCGCAGGCAGAGCATCACGAAGATCGGCAGGGCGAACTCCTGGTTGATACGAGGGTTGAATCAGGCCTAGGGCTGTGGATGGGCTGCCGGAGAGAAAGTCCTCCAAACGCTGCACAGGAGCGCTGTAGTCCTCTCCACCCAGGGTGAAAGCCCGTTCTTCGAGTGCGCGCTGAAAGGCCATGCCTGCCAGTGGATCTCCTGAATAGCGTTCAAACGGCTCTAGATCCTCAGCCTGAACAGGAACCACTAAACCGCTGTTGGCATTACGTTCATTCCGAGAGTGCTGACTCATCCCGTTGGTCACCACTCGGCCTGGTTCGCTGGTGGCACCCACCACAAGGCCTCCGGGGCACATGCAGAAGCTGTAAACACAGCGTCCATTGCTGGCGTGATGCACGAGCTTGTACTCCGCGGCACCAAGGCGCGCATGCCCCGCCTGCTGCCCCCAGCGGGCGCGATCGATCAGTGGCTGCGGATGTTCGATGCGCAAACCAACCGCGAAGGGTTTGGCCTCCATCGCCACACCCACCCGCTCCAGCATCGCGAAGGTATCGCGGGCGGAATGCCCAGGTGCCAGAACAAGATGCCGGCAAGCCAAAGCCGAGCCATCAGCTAATCGAACCCCCACCAGGCGTTGGGTCTGCCCCTCCGCCTCGGCCTGGAGCGGTTCGACAAGCAACTCCTCGACCAGGGCTCCGAAGCGCACCTCCCCGCCCAGGGCCTCGATTCTGGATCGGAGCCCGCGCACAACCGTGGCGAGCTTGAAGGTGCCGATATGAGGGCGATGCACGGTGAGGATGTCTGGGTTGGCACCGCTGGCCACTAGCTCCTCCAGCACTTTGCGGCCGTAATGCTCAGGATCACTGACCTGGCTGTAGAGCTTTCCATCGGAGAAGGTGCCAGCGCCCCCCTCGCCGAACTGCACGTTCGACTCGGGGTTCAGAGGCAGGGCACCGCGCCAGAAACCGAAGGTGTCAGCGGTGCGCTGCCGCACGGGCTGACCACGTTCGAGAAGCAGGGGCCTGAAGCCCATCTGTGCCAGCAGCAAGGCTGCGAAATAGCCGCAGGGACCAGCCCCCACCACCACCGGACGCTGCTCCTGTGCGCTGGGGAACCCCTCTGGCGCCAGGCCAACGGCGCGGTAACCCGTCTCAGGTGCAGGACGTAGACGGGCTTCGCCGCGATGGCGCCGGAGCAGCGCACGCTCATCCTGCACCTCAACATCGACGCTGTAGATGATCTGAATCCGCTCGCGACGACGGGCATCGATGCTGCGCTTGACAAGCCGATGGCTAAGGAGCTGATCGGCCGGCAGCCGCAGCCGCCGCAGGATCGCAACCTCGAGATCCTCAACCCCATGGTCGAGGGGTAACCGCACTTCGCTCAAGCGCAACACGCGCGTCGCCCGCCGAACCTTTTCAAACCTACTGAGCCGCAATCAGGCGGGTGCTGGCACGGCCTGAGGGGGCCTGACCGGCACGCAGATCAAAGCGGCTGGCCACTCCCTCCAGTCGCACCCTTTGTCCATCACGACGACGCACCATCGCTTCACACAGAGGGCGGACCTCGGCATCCGGATCGATCCAGCCGAGGGGATCACGGGTTCCCTCGCTGGAGACGGGCGATGGTGCCAGCGTGGAAAGGGCAAGAACACGCGCTGTCTCATAACCAGCCGCGGCCAACTGATCAGGTTCCCGACCAAAGCGCTGCTGAAAGCGATTGGCGAAGGCAGCCCAGGCAGGCCCCACCGCCGGGCGCTTCAGAGCCAGCTGGGGCCAGTCCTGAGATGGCAGCCTGGCCGCCTGATCCGCAGGCAAAAGCCAGATCCAGGCGGGATGTGCCGGGACGAACTCACCCTGCCGCTGGGCTTGGCGCAGGGCCTGAGCAAGCGCGCCATCCGGAGGAGCCGCCAGCACCATGGCATCAGGAGCCAGCCAGGCCAAATCCTGCGCCAACTGCGACAGCTGTTCAGGACGGGATGGATCCACGTCCTGCACCAGGGTCTCGTTGTACGAGAGCACCTGCCCCCCATCGCCCTGGAACAGCTCCACAAAGGCGGCGGCAGCCTCGCCCTGCAGGGTGGTGGGGTCACGCACCACCACAAGCCGCTTCCAGCCTCGTTTCAAGGCATCGATGGCAAGGGCGCGGTAATCCTCCTCCCGCGAAGGCACGAGCGGCCAGAGCCGAGCGCCGGCATCCAGGCCCTTCAATCCCTGAAGGGAGGCACCTCTCTGCAGGGGCAGCAAGACGCGAGCATCACTGATCTCCGCCAGCTTGCTGAAGGCACGCAGATCAGCCGCATAGGGAGCAACCACTAGCGGTGGCACCGTCCCAGTCGGGAACAAGGCGAGCGGATCTCCATCCCAGGCAAACGGTCGCCAGTCGGGGATGAGGGGCTTCAGACCGCAGGAGCGCACGGCATCCTGTCCGAGTTGAAAGCCATCGAGGAAGGACACCCTCGCCCGATCGGGCCCAGTGGGCAGAAGCAAGGCCACAGAGGCCCTCGGCATCTGCGCCGCTGCCATGGCCTGACAACCGAGCAGAGTCGCCAAAACGATGGCCCCCTGCCTCGAGCGGCGACCCTGACGCCACCAGAACGTCCCAAGAACCCGCTCGTTCCGATCAGGGCCGAGGGGCCCTGAAACAGCAGAATCTTGAACGGGAGCCTCCGGCGAGGCGGCCATGGCAGGGAGGGGTGCGCTCTGAAGACTTCAAGCTAGGGAGAGTCTTCAACCCCGTCCGGCTTTGTCACAGGATCCGGCAGACCCGCGTCGGCCACCGCTGGCAGACGCAAGGACGCCAGACCTGCCAGCATCAGAAGAACACCGATCACCGCTGCCAGAGGTCGGTTCTCCCCAGCCGCTTCGGTCCACACCGCCGTACTCAAGAACGCGGCCCCAAGCAGCACACAGGGCACCATCACCACGCCTGCAGCCACACGATTGCGCTCCATCTCAGAGGCTGGCGACAGTGGGAGGTTCAGAGGGGCAAGTGAAATGCCCGACACCGGCCTGATCCATCGCCATCGATAGATCCTGTTCTGCACCAAGCGGAGTCACACGGGCGAGCAGGGTTCCGTCTTCAGTACCCACGGGACGAAGATTGACACGACGGCGCCTCGGCAGGGCCTGACGCAGCCAATCGATGGCCTCCGCCTCCTGAGCTGCATCCACCTCCAGGCAAGCGAGACGAACGGTGTAATTGCGGTTGCGGTCACCGATTTGCAGCAGCGAGGGGCTGCGCACCTGCAGGACTTCTGCGGCAGCGGCAGCCAACGGCAGAGTCAGGAGCAACACCACCACGCAGACCAGATGGAGGAGTCGGGCTTTCCAATCCCTCCCCATCAGAGCGAAGCCCCACAGGATGGACAGAAGCGATGTTCATGGGCCGTTGTGGCACCACAGCTGCCACAGCTGCGGGTTGTATCCATGGCCAGCTCGGGATGGGCCGGCAAGCCGACCATCTGAGCATTGCTCTTGCCAGGGGGAACCATCGGATAGCAGTTCTCGCCACGGCGCACATGCACGTCGATCAGCATCGGGCCAGGAGCACGCAGGGCCTCGCCGAGGTCTGCATGCAAGCGGGTGCGTTCCGTGATCTTGACGCCACCCACTCCGAAGGCGGAGGCCAGCGCGATGAAGTCAGGCATGCCATTGAGCATGTCGGAGGCCGAGTAGCGCTCCTCGTAAAAACTCTCCTGCCACTGGCGCACCATTCCCTGCCAATGGTTGTTCACGATCACCACCTTCACTGGCAAGCCATAGGCCGCAAGCGTTCCCAACTCCTGAATGTTCATCAGGATGCTGGCGTCGCCAGCGATGCAAATCACCTGACGCTCGGGACAGGCCATCTGAGCGCCGATCGCAGCAGGCATGCCAAAACCCATAGTGCCAAGACCAGCACTACTGATCCAGCCGCGGGGCCCATTGCGCAGATACTGGGCCGCCCACATCTGATGCTGGCCCACGTCCGTGGTGACGATGGCGTCGTTGGCAAGATCACGCACAGCCAACAGCACTTCCTGGGGATAGATCGGACCTTCCGGCTGGGGAACCGTGAGCGGATAACGCTGCTTCCAAGCCTCGATGCGCTCGAGCCAAGCAGCGGTTCGCGGCTCCTCATGACGCTGAAGACTCAGATCCACCAGTCGCGAGAGGCTGAGGCCAAGGTCACCGAGCACGGCCACATCGGCGGGGCGATTCTTGCCCACCTCAGCAGGATCAATCTCGAAATGCACAACTCGCGCCCGGGGCGCGAAGGTGTCGAGTTTGCCCGTGACACGGTCATCAAACCGGGCGCCTACGGCAATCAACAGATCGCATTCCGTCACCGCGAAATTGGCATAGGCCGTGCCGTGCATGCCCAGCATGCCCACCGAGAGGGGATGGTTCTCGTCAAAGGCCCCTTTGCCCATCAACGTGGTGGTGACCGGCAGCTGAAAACGTTCGGCAAGCATCCGCAGACTGGCGTGAGCTCCAGCTGAGATCGCACCACCTCCGACGTAGAGAAGGGGACGACGGGCCTCCTCGATCAGGGCCAGTGCCGCTGCCACCGCTGCCTCTTCAGGAGGCGCTGGCTGACGGAAACCGGCAGGAATCACACTGCCGGGCGCAACGGGCACGTAATCAAACTCCTCCTGGCCGACGTCCTTAGGGATGTCGATCAACACGGGACCGGGCCTGCCGCTGGCAGCAATCAGAAACGCTTGAGCAACGATCGAACCGAGATCGGCGGGATCACGCACCACCCAGGAGTGCTTCACGATCGGAAGGGTGATCCCGAAAATATCTGTTTCCTGGAAGGCGTCTGTGCCGATCGCCGCGCGGGGCACCTGACCGGTGATCACCACCATCGGCACCGAGTCCATCTGGGCGGTAGCAATGCCGGTCACCAGGTTGGTAGCGCCAGGCCCAGAGGTTCCGAAACACACCCCGACCTTGCCAGTGGCACGGGCATAGGCATCGGCGGCATGGGTACCCGCCTGCTCATGACGCACCAGGATGTGCTTCACCCAGCCTTGGCTTTCCGCCACATGCAAGGCGTCGTAGATCGGCAGGATCGCCCCGCCGGGGTAACCGAAAATCGTGTCAACGCCATGGCGATGCAGGGCATCCATCAGGGCCTCTGCCCCGGTGACCCGGCGACTGCCGGCTGCATCGGACGCACTGGAGACCGAGGGAGCGGAGGTCAGGGTCACTGCGTCATCACACGGGTCTAGCCCTCAAGATTAAGGGCCCGGGCGAAAGGCTGCTTCAGAGCAGGCCGAGGGCATGCAAAGGCCCCTGACCGGTGATCAACTCCAGCAAGAAAGCCGAGAAACCGATCATTGCGAGACGGCCGTTCCAGACCTCTGAACTGTTGTTCCAACCCCACTCCCACTTCTCCTGCGGGTAGAGCTTGACCTTGGTGGGCAGCTCTGCCGCCTGGTCGAGGTTGATCTCGGGCCCTTCAAGGCTGGTGGAGACCAGATCGGCCAATCCTTCGATGAAAGGTGCGTAGGTATCGAGCGCAGGCACACGGCGGAAATTCACCACCCCGGCCTCCGTCGCCAGCTCCCTGTATTCGATATCGATCTCCTCGAGGGTTTCGATGTGTTCACTGACGAAACTGATGGGCACCACCACCAGATCCCTGGTACCGGCATGGCCGAGCTCTTCAAGGGCCTCCTCGGTGTAGGGCTTGAGCCACTCAACGGGGCCAACCCGGCTCTGGTAAGCGAGGGTATGGGAATTGGACCATCCGAGGATCGCGCCAAGCTCGGCCATGATCAATTCCGTGCAGGCCTCGATCTCCCGTTGATAGGGATCGCCCGCTTCCTCCACATAGCTCTTCGGCACACCATGGGCGCTGAAGAACACATGGGCGGCCTCAGGACAATCAGAGGCGCGCACCTGACCAGCGATCAATTCCGCCATCGCACGCACGTAGCCGGGATGGTCGTACCAACTGCGAATGCAACGGATCGGCAAGGTCTGAAAGGCTGGATCCTGCTGACGCAGCCGTTGCAACTCCCTGAAGCTGGAGCCGCTGGTGCTGATCGAAAAATGGGGGTAGAGGGGGAGCACCACCACTTGCTCAATGCCATCGGCCTTGAGGTCGGCCACAGCGGATTCCGTAAACGGATGCCAGTAGCGCATGGCTACGTAGGTGGTGGCTTCGATCCCCCGCTGACGCAGCACGCTCTGGAGTTCACGGGCCTGCTGCTCGGTGATCCGTCTCAGGGGAGAGCCGCCACCAATCGAGCGATAGGCCTCCTGAGACTTGCCGCTGCGAAGGGTGCTGATCAACCAGGCCAGAGGCTTCTGCAATGCCGGGATCGGCAACCGGATGATCTCCGGATCGGCGAACAGGTTGTAAAGGAAGGGACCGACATCCTGAATGCGTTCGGGTCCCCCGAGGTTGAGAAGAAGGACACCGACCCGGGCCATGGAGGATGTGCGGGGCAAGAAGGGGCTTGAGCGTAACCCCCATCAACGCCAACGTGGCATCAAAGCCAAGCCTGGAGGCGTCACCCGGACTGGATGGATCTGAGCAGCGCACTGACAACAATCAACGCTGACCTGGCGGCGCATGGCATCCGCCTGCGGATCGAACAGCGGGGGGAACGCCTGAATCTCCGCGGTCCCCTGCCCTGCCGCAAGGACTCCGCAACGCTGCGGGTGCAACGGCTGAGCCTTGGACTTTCCGCTGCTGAGGAGAACCTGCAGGAGGCTGAACGACTGCTGCAGATGGTGGATCTGCAGCTGAGGCGTAGCCAGTTCCGCTGGGACCAGTGGCAGAGCCCTGCCCGCCAATCCGCTACTCCCGAAGCACGCTCAGACCAGAACTCGCTCAACAGCCAATCGCTGAACAGCCAACTGAACAACTTTAAGGACGCCTTTTTCCGCGATCCGATCCGACGACGGGCGGCTGCCGGCAGCCGCAGCACCTGGACGGCCGCCTACCGCCCTTACCTGCGCCGGCTCCAGATGCTGGCGGAGAGCAGGCCGTTACCGCTGGGCGTCGAATTGCTGAAGGCCACCCTTGAGAGCTACGAGGAGGGCAGCCGCAGCAGACAGCAATGCGCCACGGCCCTCGCCGCCCTGGCGCGGCACTGCGCCATCACACTCCCCCAGAACTGGCGCGCAGAGGCCGGTGGCTACGGACTGCACCGGGCCCGCTTCCGCAGCCTGCCGACTGACGGGGAGATTCTCGAAACCTGCCTGCGGATTCCCAACCCCCGATGGCGACTGGTGTTCGGCTTGATGGCCACCTATGGCCTGCGCAATCACGAGGTGTTTTTCTGCGATCTCTCAGCCCTCGCCCCAGGAGGTGATCGTGTGATCCGCGTGCTGCCCACCAGCAAAACGGGAGAACATCAGGCCTGGCCCTTCCATCCTGAGTGGGTCGAGCGCTTAGGGCTGGAGCCCCTCGGCAGCGATGACTCGCTACTGCCAGCTGTCTGTACCGATCTACGCCGCACCACCCTTCAGCAGGTAGGACGCCGGGTGGCGGAACAGTTCCGGCGCTACGAACTGCCCTTCACCCCCTATGACCTGCGCCATGCCTGGGCAGTGCGGACCATTCACATCGGCCTACCCGACACAGTCGCCGCAAGAATGATGGGCCACTCCGTGGCGATTCACACCCGCACCTACCACCACTGGATCACCCGCCGTGACCAGCAGCAGGCGGTGGATGCAGCCTTGGCGCGCCACAGAGCCTGATCGGAATCCATGGCCTCACCTCTACGTCAGCTCGCCTACCGCCACCGCTGGATCTACGACAGTGTCACCGCGATTTCAGCGCTGGCGGTGGGAGGCGTTCCTCGGCTGCGTGCCCTGGGGTTGGAAGCCCTGCAGCCGCTGTTGCCCCAGCAGGCCACCGTGCTGGACCTCTGCTGCGGGAGTGGTGAAGCGGCCTCCCCCTGGCTGGCCTCCGGCTTTCAGGTGACGGGGCTCGACGTTTCACCCAGGGCCTTAGCACTGGCGGCCCAGCGACACCCAGCCTTAAAGCGGGTCGAAGGCCTTGCCGAAGACCCGCCACTGCCGGAGGCCAGTTTCGACGCCATCCAAATCAGCCTGGCGCTGCATGAATTCAGTCGCCAGGAACGGGAGAGGGTGCTGCGCAGCAGCCTTCGGCTGCTGAAGCCGGGGGGCTGGATCGTGATCGTTGACCTGCATGCGGCAGGTCCGTGGCTGCGCTTGCCCCAGAGGCTGTTCTGCGCCCTGTTTGAAACCGAAACGGCCCTGGCGCTCCTGGAGGACGATTTACCCCGCCAACTGACAACAATCGGCTATCGAAGCGTGGATTGGGAGTCGCTCGCAGGCGACGCGCTGCAACGGATCGTGGCGCAACGCGATCCTGCGGCCATGCTGCTCACAGACCAGGACGCGATGGCATGAATTCTGGAGCAACCCACGAGGGCAACACGCTCGATCAATCCGCAGAAGAACTCGGCATGGGGGGCGATCTCGCCCCTGAACGCGATGCGGAGGCCTACCAGGCGCGCATGCGTCGACGGCAGGAAGTGCAACAGCAACGCGTGCAGGAACGCTCCCTTGAAAAGGGTCTGGTCATGGTGTTCACAGGTCATGGCAAAGGCAAGACCACAGCCGCCCTTGGCCTGGCTCTGCGCACCCTCGGCCATGGCCATCGGGTCGCCATTGTGCAGTTCATCAAGGGTGGCTGGGAGCCTGGGGAAGCACGAGCCCTACAGACCTTTGGTGATGCCCTGAATTGGCACGCCCTCGGGGAGGGATTCACCTGGGAAACCCAGGATCGTGAACGGGATCGGCTGCTGGTGCAGGGAGCCTGGCGACAGTCACTCGACTACCTGCGCAGCGAAGAGCACCAGCTGGTGATTCTCGATGAGGTGAATGTGGCCCTGAAACTGGGTTACCTAGACCTTGAGGACGTGCTGGCCGGCGTGGATGCCAGACCGATCCTCACCCATGTAGCTCTGACGGGCCGAGGTGCACCCCAGGGACTCATTGAACGGGCTGATCTCGTGACGGAAATGACTCTGGTGCGCCATCCATTCCGCGAACAAGGCGTCAAGGCCCAGGCAGGGATCGAATACTGACGCAAGGTTCAGGAGCGGTTGAGATCGGCCTCCAGAAGGCTGGAGGCGGTGGTGAGCACAGACAAACCACTCACGAGCAAGGCCCGATGGACGATTGGGTCTCGCCAGCAGGCCGGATCGCGACTGGCCCGATCGAGCGCGGAAAGGGTGAGACGGGCCATCACACCGCTGCGAGGTTCCTGCTCCGCCGCCATGCACTGCTCAGCACTGCTCCATGGAAGCGATTCCAGGGGCGATTCACCAGCCCCTGGCCACTTCAGTTGCGAAGTCCCCACCGGAAGAAACGTTGAGTGGCTGTTGCTACTGTCAGCAAGATCTGGTGGATGCATGGCCTACGCGCGTGCCCTTCTCAAGCTCAGCGGCGAAGCGCTGATGGGTGATCAGGGGTATGGAATTGATCCAGCCATCGTTCAATCGATCGCCGAGGACGTGGCACGGGTCGTTGCCAGTGGCACCCAGCTGGCGATCGTTGTCGGCGGAGGCAACATTTTTCGGGGTCTCAAGGGATCAGCTGCTGGGATGGATCGAGCCACTGCTGATTACGTCGGCATGTTGGCCACGGTAATGAACGCGATCACACTCCAGGACGGCCTGGAACGCGCCGGTGTGCCGACCCGAGTGCAAACCGCTATCGGCATGCAGGAAGTCGCCGAGCCTTACATCCGCCGCAAGGCGATCCGGCATCTGGAGAAAGGTCGCGTCGTGGTGTTCGGCGCCGGCTGCGGCAACCCCTTTTTCACCACGGACACCACCGCTGCCCTGCGGGCTGCAGAGATCAGCGCCGACGTTGTCTTCAAGGCCACCAAGGTGGATGGGGTCTACGACAAGGATCCGGAGAAGCACAGCGATGCCGTGCGCTACGACAGTCTCACCTTCCAACAGGTCCTCAGTGGGGAACTGGCCGTGATGGACAGCACCGCCATCGCCCTGTGCAAAGACAACAACATTCCGATTGTGGTCTTCAATCTGTTTGAACCCGGCAACATCGGCAGGGCCGTGGCCGGTGAACCGATCGGATCCCGCATCAGCAACTAGAGAACGTCATGACTCAGAACGAGATCGAAGCCAGCATGCAGAAGTCGGTGGAATCCACCCAGCGCATGTTCAACACGATCCGCACCGGGCGGGCCAACCCCTCCCTGCTCGACCGCATCAGCGTCGAGTACTACGGCGCCGACACCCCCCTGAAGTCGCTGGCAACCCTCTCCACCCCCGACTCCCAGACGATCCAGATCCAACCTTTCGACATCGGTGCCCTTGGCGCGATTGAGAAGGCGATTGCCATGAGCGAACTGGGCTTCACCCCCAACAACGACGGCAAGATCATCCGCATCAACGTGCCGCCCCTCACCGAAGAACGGCGCAAGGAGTTCTGCAAACTGGCCTCCAAATATGCAGAGGAAGGGAAGGTGGCCCTTCGCAACATCCGCCGCGATGGCATCGACAAGGTGAAGAAGCTGGAAAAGGAGGGTGAGTTCTCGGAGGATCAGAGCCGTGACGAGCAGGACGGTATCCAGAAGCTCACCGACCGCTACATCTCCGAGATCGAGAAGCACCTCGCCACGAAGGAAGCCGACATCCTGAAGGTGTGAGCAGACACCTGTGACCGGTTCTGCATGGCGTAGCGATGCCGATGTGCTGATCCTGGGGGGTGGTGCAGCCGGCGGTGCTGCGGCCTTCCATCTGGCCAGCGCGGGACATCGGGTGGTCGTTCTTGAACGGGATCCCTCACCCAGGGTCAAACCCTGTGGCGGGGGCATGGCGGCGTCCGTGCAGCAATGGTTCCCCTTCCCACTCACCCCGGCGGTGGAGGAGGTGATCAACAGGGTCGATTTCAGTTGGTGCCTGGAGGATCCTGTGGTGGCGAACCTTCCTGGCTCGGCACCGTTCTGGATTGTGCGCCGCGAACGACTCGATCAGCTTCTCCTGGAGCAGGCCCAAGCGCAGGGGGCTGAACTTCTGCAGGGCTGGTCAGTGAAGGAGCTGGAGCGGAAGAATGAGCGTTGGCTGGTCCGCAGTGACGACGGCCAGGAATGTGTCGGCCGAGCCGTGGTGATTGCCGATGGTTCGAACTCCCCCTGGCCGGCGCGTTTCGGCCTGGGCCCCTCCAGCCTTCACACAGCACGCACCACCTCTGTGCGCCTTCAGGGTCGCGGAGCGCTGCAACCCGGTTCGGCCCGGTTCGAATTCGGCCTGGTGCACCACGGCTTCGCCTGGGCTTTTCCGATCGGTGACGGGGTCAATGTGGGGGTCGGCACCTTCATCGGTCGTCAGGACACCGACAGCGAGGCGATCCTGAAGCAACTGCTTCCGGATCTGGGTTTCGCTGCGGATGCGGGGCTACGCCAACAGGCTTCCTTGCGGGTCTGGAATGGCCATCAGCGCCTCCACGGCGAGGCCATCCTGGCGGTGGGTGATGCTGCCTCTCTCTGTGATCCCTTCCTGGCGGAGGGGTTGCGGCCCGCGCTGATGAGCGGGTGTGAAGCGGCGACCCATCTGGATGGTTGGCTCCGAGGCGAGAACCGCGATCTCAGCGGCTACAGCGCCGGCATGCGGCGACGCTGGGGAGACTCCATGGCCTGGGGTCGCCGGATTGCTCAGGTCTTCTACCGCTTCCCGAAGGTGGGCTACCAGCTGGGAATCAAGCGGCCAACAGCTCCCCAGCGCATTGCCCAGATTCTCTCTGGTGAGATGGGCTACGGCGACATTGCCCAACGGGTGATCCGCCGTCTGATGCTGCAGCGCGGTTAAATCTCTGCCCCCAGATCCAGGGTCAGCTGCTGGGCGCCTGCCCCCTCCAGGGTCCGGCGTGATCGACGTTTGCCCAAGGGCCGAAGCCCCGCACGCCGCGATCCATGGCGCTCCTGGATTGCATCAGCAAGCTGATCGAAACCGGAGGCGCGCCGAATCGCCCAGATACGATCGCGCGCCTCCCGGGCCGCAACCATTGGATCGACGATCGGCCGTGGATGGTCAGGGTTACCCCGCCAGGGTTCGTGCAGCACCACATCAGGAACTGCTGCCAGCTCTGGACACCAGCGACGGATGAACACCCCGTGCGGGTCATGGTCGAGCCCCTGCTTGATCGGGTTGTAGATGCGAATCGTGTTGATTGAAGTGCTGCCCGACTGCATCTGGCACTGACTCCAATGGATCCCAGGCTCGTAGTCCACGAACAACCGGGCCAGGTACAAACCGCTCTCTCGCCACGGAAGCCAGAGGTGGTAACTCGCCACTGACATCAACATCGCCCGCATCCGGAAGTTGAGCCAGCCATGGGCGATCAGCGCACGCATGCAGGCATCCACGAACGGCAGACCGGTGCGCCCCTCCGCCCAGGCCTGCAACCGCTCGGGGTGCGACGGACGGATGCCGCGCATGAAGGGGTGGAAGTCTTGGAATTCGATCGCAGGCTCGCTTTCGAGCTTCTGGATGAAATGACAATGCCAGTGCAGGCGGGAGCGGAACTGACGTCCACCGCGTCCCTGAATCGGCGCACTGGCCTGGACCACTTCCCGCAGGGACAGACAGCCCCAGGTGAGATAGGGCGAAAGCCTGGAACAGACCTCGAACGCGCTGAGCGGGCTGGAGATGCCACCGGCGTAGCGGTTCACACGACGACGCAGGAAGGTGTCCAGGGTCTGTTGTCCTTCACGACGACCGCCGATCTGACGATGGGGACAGGGATCGGAGCGCAGATGCAGATCGGCGGATGTGGGGATCGCCCCAGGGGCCAGGCCATCGAGCCGGAGCAGAGACTGCGGCTCAGGAGCAAGCTCGGCCCGCATCCGTGTCTCCCAGTGCTGTGCCCACCCCTGCCGCCGTCGCAACCCCCTGATCACCCCGAACTGGGGAATCTCCCTCCAGGGAATGCCATGCTCCCGAGCCCAGGCCGCCACCCGCCGATCGCGGGCGTAGCTCAGCGCATGGCCTGTTTCCTCATGGCTCCAGAGAGCCGCAATACCCAAGCGCTGCCGAGCCCGCTCAAGCACAGAGATCGCATCCCCCACACGCACCACAAGCGGTTGCCCGAGCTGCTGGAGTCTCTGGCGCAGATCTGCAAGCGCTTCAGCGCAAAAAGCCCACTGCCTGGCGGAAGCATCGGGCTGACGCCAAAACTCAGGCTCAACGATGTAGAGGGGAAGCACTGGCCCCTGCTGCAAAGCCTCAAACAGGGGCCAGTGATCAACCGTGCGCAGATCACGCTTGAACCAGACCAGCTGGAGGGGCCGGTCGTGATCCGGCATCAGCCTTAAAGCACCGGAAATGACCCTAGGAACAGAGCGCTCTGTTCAGCGGCTTCCCAGCTTCAGGCCTGGCCCTTGAGCTTGAGATCACGCAGCCGTTCATCGACGGAAGCGAGCAACTCGATCGCAAACATCGGGGCCTCCTGCACAGCAAACAGGAACTTCTCCCGGTTCATCTCAAGAAGCCGACAGGGCGTGACGGCGATGGCGGTGCCGAGCCGTCGGTGATCGCTCATCACGAGAGCACCAGCACCGAACACATGGCCCGCTTCGATCAGCTCGTAGCCCTCCGTGCCGGCATCGGTGTGCCAATTCAGCCGGACCGATCCCTCGAGCACACCAAACATTGATGTGCCCGAATCACCGGCCGCAAAGATCACATCCCCGGCATTGCAACTGCGAGATTCACCCTTGGCGGCAAGAGCTCGCATCGTATCGAGAGCGTTCATCTCAGGCGGTGGCCAGGGTGAGTGCGGCCCCGAAGCCCTGACGCACGTCCTCGGGAGTGAGGCGACCGTCATGGTCCTGATCGAGGGCATCGAAAACGGCATCACTACCGAGCCACTCGTCACGTGTGATCGAACCGTCGCCATTCATGTCATTGAGCATGAAGATCTCCTGAACGGCATGACGGAATGCCGCTCCCCCCTCCAGCTCGGCCAGTCGATGCGCCAGCTGCTGCTCGAGGGTCTCGATGGCCTTGCTGAAGCCCTTGATGCCCTCACCGAGCTTGTCAGTCGCCATGCGATCGGCACGCATGAGTTCATCAAAGCGATCACGATCCACATGGATCTGCTCTTCGCTGCTCACCGGATTGGAGCCATCAAGCTTGCGGGTGAGTAAGGCATCACTCTCACGCAGCTGATCAAGAAGCTTGGGTGAAATGGTGAGCAGATCGCAACCGGCCAATTCGACAATCTCATCGATGTTGCGGAAGCTCGCACCCATGACTTCGGTTTTGTAGCCGTAGGTCTTGAAGTAGTTAAAGATTCGCGTCACCGACAGCACGCCCGGATCCTCAGGACCGGGATAGAAGTCGCGGCCGGTATCGGCCTTGTACCAGTCGAGAATGCGCCCGACGAAGGGGGAGATCAGGGTGACACCTGCCTCGGCACAGGCCACGGCCTGACCGAAACCGAACAGCAGGGTGAGATTGCAATGAATGCCCTCTTTTTCCAGCACTTCTGCGGCCTTAATCCCCTCCCAGGTGGAGGCGATTTTGATCAGGACACGATCATTGCTGATCCCAGCATCGTTGTAGAGCCGAATCAGCTTGCGACCCTTGGCAATGGTGGCCTCAGTATCGAAGCTGAGGCGAGCATCAACCTCAGTCGACACCCGGCCGGGCACGATCTTGAGGATCTCCTTACCGAAGATCACGCTGATCTCATCGAGGGCCTCATGCACCACGTCCTCCACGGGTGCGTTCTCGCCGATCAGCTTGCGTGAGCAGCGCAAGGCTTCATCAATGAGGCTCTGGTAAGCGGGAATCTGTGCCGCTGCCAGGATCAGGGACGGATTGGTTGTGGCATCCCGAGGGGTGAACCGACGGATCGCCTCGAGATCACCGGTGTCGGCCACGACAACGGTCATGGCGGACAGCTGCTCGAGAAGTGAAGCCATGGGGCAAAGAACAGGCTCAATGCCCGTAACGTAGCGGCGGTTTTCGAACTGACAGCCCTCTGCGCTACTCGGGTGCTGCGTTGACCGCGACCTGGGGCGGAATCTGTTCCAACACCAGCAAGCCATCAATGATCTGCTTGGCCACAGGCACGGCAACGGTGGATCCATAGGCGTTGTCTCCCTGAGGTTCATCCACCACCACCACCACCACGAAGCGGGGGTCGTTGACGGGAAGGGTGGCCACGAAACTGCAGATCCGGGCCCCGGGGATATACACACCGTTGTGGGCTTTTTGAGCCGTCCCGGTTTTGCCCCCGATCCGGTAGCCGGGGGTTTTGGCTCCCTTGCCGCTGCCCTTATCCACCACCGACTCCATCCAGGCCATCACGGTGCGGGTGACCTCCGGTCGGAGCAACTGCTGACCAGACGAACGCCCCGAGCTGGCGAGGGCATCACCGGCGCGAAGACCACGCGTGATGTGGGGACTGACCAGCCGACCACCATTGGCAAGCAGGGCATGGAGCTGAGTGAGCTTCAACGGCGTGAGGGCGAATCCTTGGCCGAATGCGGCTGTAGCAGGCTCAATCGGCTGGGTTGTGAAGAGCTCCTTCGCTTTCAACTGGCCAGCCTGGGCACCAGGGAGATCCGTATCCGGACGGGTCTCGATGCCGAGTCGGTAAAGCCAATCCCAATAAACGGACGGTTTGAGATTGCGCATGGCCTGCACCATGCCGACATTGCTTGACACCTGAAGCACGGTGGGGAAATCAATCACGCCATTGCCCTGGCGGTCATGGTTGAAGATCGGCCAGCCACCGACCTGAAGCTGACCGGTGTCATTCACTCGACCGTTGGCTTGGATCACCCCCTCCTGAAGAGCGATCGCAAGATTGATGGGCTTGAAGGTGGAACCAGGTTCATAGAGATCCTGCACAGACCATTCCCGGAACCGTGCCGCAGGGAACGACCAGTAGCGATTGGGGTTGTAGGTGGGGGTGGAGGCAAGGGCAAGCAGCTCGCCGTTGCGCACATCCATCACGATCGCAACACCCTTGCGGGCCTTCCATTTCTTGACCTGAGCCGTCAGTGCCTTGGCAGCCAGCTCCTGCAGTCGAGCATCGAGGGTGAGCTGCAAGCGCAGATCATCTCCAAAGAAGACCCCGGGGCTGAGGCTGTCGGGCAGGGGCGTGCCGTCAGCACCGCGCCTCAGGCTTCGGGACTGCTCATGACGGCGTAGGTCTTCATCCCGGCTCTGCTCCAGACCAGCCTGTGGAACCCGCTCCAGATTGAGAAAGCCCACCACATTGGCGAAAAGGTCACCCTGCGGATAAACGCGATAGGGGTAGGCCTCAAGATCAAGACCACTAATGCCAAGCCGCCGGATCTCGGATGCGGTTTCAGGATCAATGCCCTCGGCGAGACGAATCCCCGAGGGACGATCACCGATTCGCTTCACGAGTTCAGCCATCGGCACCGCCAGTAGGCCGGAGAGGCGACGGGCCACCTCAAGGGGCGGGCGCACCCGCTGGGGGTCATCACCGGGGAAGTTGAAATAGCGGGGATGAGCCCAAAGGCGAAAGCGCTCCTCATCAAGAGCGACAAGACGACCGGAACGATCGACGATTGGACGCCGGGTTCCGAGCGGATCGGTGCGCTGGGTCTGCAAGGAACGCGCCCGAGCCTCAAGGTCCCGTGACTGCACCACCTGCAACCAGGCCATCCGCCCGCCCAGACCGATCAATCCCAGGCAGAGCAACGCATAGACAATGCGCATCCGACCTGCGGGAACCGGTTCAAGGTGAATCACCCGCTGGCGGGGACGCGCCGGCCTGCGCGTCCTCTCATCCATCGCCCTCGGCATCAGCTCAGTACCCCTGATGAATGGGCCTGTCCATCCAGGCACCGATCATCGCCAGATGATTCAGCGGTGGCTGACTCGCAGCAGCGGGCCGCTCTAGATAGACAAGATCCGATGCCTTGGTGGGAACCAAGGTGCGGGGAAGTCGCGCTTTTTCGAGAAGATGTCGCTCGAGCATCGCCGTGGATTCCGTCAAGCGATGGGACAGGGAGCGGGTGACTTCCAGCTGGCGGAACGCCATGGTCCAGCGGTGCTGCCAATGAAGGGTGAGGCCACTCAGCACGACCACAGCCAGGAACACGCCGAGCAAGGCCCCATCAGCTGCACGATGACAACTGGCTAGCAAGGGGGAACGCCGAGCCACCCTCTGGGCTGACATAGAGCCCTGAATCAGCTCAAAAGCCGCGTTAGCGCGACTGCGCTTATGGGCAGTCTCTCTGGGCTGGGGAACGGCGGTCACGGCAGCTGCCAACCAATGCGCCAGTGAACCACCTGAGACAGGCTGCTGCAAGCGGCAGACACCTGATCATCACAGGGGCTTTGGGCTAGCCACCCAGCAGGATCAGATTGAGGAAAGTGGCGCCGTTCCAGAAGGCGTGCATGACCACACAGGGCAACAGACGACCGCTGCTGAGACGCAGCAACGCCAACCCCAGACCAAGCACGAGCAATGGTGGCAACTCCCCGATGCTCAGATGCGCAACTGCAAAAACAAGACCGCTGAGAAACACACCCCAGCCGCGGCCGAGAGAACGCACAAGCACCGGCAGCAGCACCCCCCGGAAGACGGTCTCCTCAAACAGGGGAGCGAGCACGATGGCCGTGGTGGCCAGCAAGATCAGCGCAAGCGGATCCTGGCTGCGCAGCACAAGTTCGAGCAAGGGATTGCTGCCCCCCTGATCGCGGAGAAGACGCCCCATCAGCCAACCCGTGAACACCACCGGTGGCATCACCATGAGCCAGGCCCGTCCCCCCTGGATCAGGGACGTCCCAGCAGGACGGAGCCGCCACTGCAGCCAACCACCCTCAGGCCTTGTGGCCGGGTCCACACCCTTGAGCTGCTGGCGGATGATCAACAAGGGAGGCAGAGCCAGGGCGGCGTAACCAAACAGGACCGACACCGCCTGACCCAGGGGAGGAGCCAACCCCCGGGACAGCGCCGCCGTCACCGGACTCACCACCAGGGGCAGAAGCACCTCCCCGAGCACGACGAAACCACCCGCCACCAGGAGCACCATGTCAACGAGCGTCAGGGGCGGAGCCGTGAGCGCTGGCCAAGGGTTGAGCACCCCCCGCCAGAGCAGCCACAGATGACGCAGCAGCAGGCCGGCACCAAGCACCAGAGCGAGCAAGGGCAGCAATTCCGCTAGGACCAGACGACGGGCGACGGCCCTGGCGATCGCCGGCTGCCGGCAATCAACGGTGGTGCCACCAAGCGCCAGACAACTCAACTCCCGCAGGAGTGGATCGGCCTTGGGGTCAGCAAGCAGTTCTCGCTCCGACACCGACAACTGTGCGGACTGCGTGTCATCCACCAGAGCGCGCTGCAGTGGTTGCAGGTCAGGGCTGCCGAGCGGTGGTGCCAGCACAAGTCGCCGCTTGTCTGAGTCAGCCTCCAGGGAAGCCAGCAAAAGACGCTGCCGATCGTCCAGTCGATCGAGAGGGATCTCTCTTAGAGCATCCCGAAGGGTGGCCGCCGGATCGGTGCCGACCAAGAGGGAGCGCAGCGGACCCGGCAAGGCGGATCCGGCCAGCAAAGCCATCTCCTGCTGCTGGAGGGACAGGGCTGGCGCCACTGAGGGGCGACCGAGACTATCCAACAGTCCCACCACCCACACGGTCACTGCCAAAAGCAGAGAGAGAACGGCCAGAAATCCCTTGACGGGAGTGGTGCGTCCGAGCGGGGGCGTGGTCAACGGCCGGCGGCGACTGGCACTGATTCTCACCGGCCGCCCATACGATGGCCGCGCCTTCGCCCCTGATCCGGTGTCTCTGCGACTTCTCCTCGTTCGCCATGGCCTGAGCAGCTTCAACGTGGAACGCCGGATCCAGGGACGGGATGATCTGTCCAAGCTCACCAACGAGGGTGAAGCGCAGGCGAGGCGGACCGGCGAAGCCCTCCAGGAAGTGCCGATCGATGCGGTCTACAGCTCCCCGCTCCAGCGAGCGGCAGCCACCACCGCAGGCCTGCTCGCCGCGAAGGGCGGTGATCTCCAACCTGTGCTGGATGAGGGATTGCTGGAGGTGGACCTGGAGCCCTGGAGTGGTCTCACGGCCGATGAGCGGGCTGCCAGAGATCCAGAGGCCTACAGCGCTTGGCGCCTGCACCCAGAAACACTGGAACTCACCCGCAAGGACGGCAGTCGCTACCGGCCTGTGCCCGAATTAATGGAGCAGGCCCGCCACTTCCTGACCCGACTGCTCGAGAAGCACCCGGTGGATGGGAACGAAACCGTTCTCGTGGTGGGGCACAACGCGATCCTGCGCTGCCTGATCCTGGTGCTCCTGGGGGAACCGGAGCGGGGATTCCGACGCCTTCAGATCGACAATGCCTCCCTGTCGGTGTTCAACCTCACGCCAAAGGCCGATGGCCATCAGGTGCAGATCGAATGCCTCAACAACACCTCCCACCTCGGCCAGGCCCTGCCGGCGAAGGGCAAGGGCGCCCGCCTCGTCCTGGTTCGCCACGGAGAAACCAATTGGAACCGAGAGGGTCGCTTCCAGGGACAGATCGACATCCCCCTCAACCAGAACGGTCACGCCCAGGCGGAGGCCGCCAGGGCCTTCCTTGCTGACGTCTCTCTGCAGCGGGCCTACAGCAGTTCCATGTCCAGACCCCGTCAGACCGCAGAGGGCATCCTGCGCTCCCACCCAGGTGTACCCCTCACCGTGACCCGCGGCCTGGTGGAGATCGGCCATGGGCTCTGGGAGGGCAAGCTGGAAGCCGAAATCCAGGCGGAGTGGGGTGCCCTTCTCGAGGAGTGGAAGCGCACGCCGGAAACGGTTCAGATGCCGGAGGGGGAAACAATCCAGAAGGTTTGGGATCGCTCCGTCAAAACCTGGTCCACCATCGCCGACAGCCTCGAGCCTGAGGAGACCGCCCTTGTGGTTGCCCATGACGCGGTCAACAAAACCATTCTCTGCCAGCTGCTCGGCCTCAGCCCCGGGGACATTTGGGCGGTGAAACAGGGCAATGGTGGTGTGACCGTGGTCGACATGCCGGTCGATCCGGGCCAGCCTGCAGTGGTGACCTGCCTCAATCTCACCTCCCACCTGGGAGGCGTTCTCGATCGCACCGCCGCCGGAGCCCTCTGAGCTGATGCGCCAGACCCTGTTGCTGGATCCCGTCCGGCTCCTGATCAGTCGTGACCAGGAGCCCAATGATGGTGGCGCCGCACTGATCCAGGACGGCGTTCTCGTGGCCTTCGATGACGAGGCACGGCAACAGGCTTCCACGCTCGGGGTGGCGCCCGATCCAAGGCCGGGCCAGATCCTGGCCCCCTGCCTTGTGGACCCCCATTCGGTGCTGGATCGCCCCTTCTCAGGAGCGGCCGAGACGCTCCTGAGCCTGCGCCATGCCGCCGCCCGAGCGGGCTACGGCCAGGTGGCGCTGCTGCCCAGAGCCAACTCGTGGCGCGACCGGGTGGAGCGCCTGCAGGGATTTGCCGGGGAGGACAGCGATGTGCGAGTGCACCTGTGGGGTGGCTTCAGCCTCGAGGGCCGTGGAGAGCAGCTCTCAGCCCACGGCGACCTGCTGGATCAGGGTGCATGCGGTCTCGCCGAAGACGATGCCTGCCCGCCGATCGCTCTGCTGCAGCGGGCACTCGTGCTTGGTGAAATGGGTGAAGCGCCAGTCCTGTTGGCACCCCGCGATCCCGGCATCCAGGGTGATGGCCTGGTGCGCGAGGGGGTCGCCACCCTGCGGGCCGGATGGACGCCTGACCCTGTCGCCAGCGAAACGCTGCCGCTCGGACAGCTGCTAGACCTTCAGCGCCAGTTTCCACAGCGGCGGCTTCGGCTGATGAATCTCTCCACCGCCGCGGCCGTCAGCCAGCTTGCAGCTGCGAGCGTCCGCCCGCAGGCGAGTGTTTGCTGGTGGCATCTGGTCAGCGACCACAGCCGGCTGAGCCCCACGGAGATGGGCTGGAGCATGACCCCATCCCTCGGTGCCCCGGAGGACCGGGAGGCCCTGATCCAAGCCCTAGGGGCCGGCGTGATTCAGGCCGTGGCGGTGCATGCGGTGCCGATCGACGAGGAGGACTGCCTGCTCCCGCCGGACCAGCGAAAACGAGGCTTAGCCGGTCATCAGCTGGTGCTGCCTGCGCTCTGGCAAACCCTGGTGCTGGAGCGGGGCTGGACGATCCGTCAGCTCTGGGAGGTGCTGAGCTTTGGCCCCTCACGCCTTCTTGGCCGGCCGGAGGAGCGCCTGGAAACTGGCAGCAGACGCTGGCTCCTGTTTGATCCGGAGCACAGCTGGCGCATGGATCGCCGAGACCCTGATCAACCCCGAGCTGCCAATCAGCCCTGGCAGGGTTTGATGCTTCAGGGTCGGGTGACCAGCTCAGGCCTCAGGAGCCCAGGGAACCGGTGCGATTGAGGGGCCAGAACCTCCAGACCGCACGCCCAAGGATCTCCTTTTCAGGCAGAAAAGGACCACCGGGCCAGTAGCGGCCATCCCAGCTGTTGCGGCGGTTATCCCCAAGCACAAGCACATGCCCCTTCGGCACGGTCACATTGAGGGTGCGGCAACGGCTCATTCCCTGCTCGTCCAGCGGGCAGTCATGGCTCACATAGGGCTCTGATACCGCTTCACCATTGACGCTCACTTGCCCGCGGGGGTTCACCACCACCTGATCACCTGCCACGGCAACCACTCGCTTGATGTAGGCGTCACAGGCCACATCGCCGACCCCGGGAATCAAGCCGACGAGAGGCAGGTTGGCCAGGGCGCAACGCAGGCCGGATGGAGAGGCGTTGGACTTGAGGACAGGGTCGAAGGCATAGGGCGAGTGGAACACGACGATCTCGCCACGACGGGGGGATCGGCGGCGGTAAGTGAGCTTCTCCACCAAGAGCCGATCCTGAATCTGGAGCCCTGGCAGCATGGAGCCCGAGGGAATGAAGCGGGCTTCAGCCACGTAGTGCCTGATGCCTAGATAAAGAGCGACGGTGAACAGCACCGGCCCCCAGAAATCCCAGAAGGGATGGGTGTTGCTCTTCTTGGCCTCCGACTGGGCATCGGGCTGCGCCTGAAGCTCTGGATCCCTCTGCTCGTCAGCCAAGGCGCTGCAAGTCTCGTTTGATCCGGAAGGATAGGCGCGACCGGTGCCGGCTTCTAGGCTGACGTCAGACAGACAGGTCTATGGTCCGTCCCCGCTGGCAAGCGTTGCAACCCACGGCCACCGGCCGCTTCTGGCTGCGCTGGGACCGACTGATCGCACTGGTGGCGACCGCCAACTTGGCCTGGGTGGTCTTCGACGTGACCTATGTGCCACTGCGCACCTTCTGGCAACAGCGGACCCTGTACCCCCTGCCATCGGTGAACCTGGCCCTGCCCCTGCCCTGGCTGCCTGACATCACTCCGGCCTATGACCGGGTGAAGGGCATCGAACCCCACCGGGACACGCAGGCCTTCATCTCCCAGTTCCGTCAGTTGGAGCGGGTTGCGGAGTCGCAGGGGATCCAAAGCGCGGCGGCTCGACAGCTGCGCCTGGAGATGGTGGTCCGCAACAGCCAGCTGATCGATGAGAACCCATTCATCGGATCGGGCAATGCAGGAACGCTCGAGAAGCTGAAAAACCATCTGAGGGCTCGCGCCGGCCTCGATTCAGCGAAACAAGCCGCCGCACGACTGCTGAGCGATTCCTATCTCAAGCAGAGCGACTGGGAGAAAGAGCGTGCCTTCTGGAACACCCGCGTCCTTCCCCTGGCCGCAACCAATTATTGGCGGGGAATTGACGAGAACGGCCAGCCGATCGATCACGCCTGGAGGATCGACACCCCTTTTCAGGTGCTGTTCCTGCTCGACATCCTCATCCGTGCGGTACGGCTCAAACGGCGCTATCCAGCGATCCACTGGAGAGATGCGTTGCTGAGACGCTGGATTGACCTGCCTTTGCTTCTGCCCTTCTGGCGCCTGCTGCGGATTATTCCGGTGACCGAGCGGCTCTCGAGCAGCGGCCTCATCCAGCTGGAGCCCCTGCGCACAGCGGTGAGCCGTGCGGTGGTCGCCGTGCTGGCCCTGGAACTGTTTGAAGTCCTCACTCTGCGAATCCTCGATGCTCTCCAGGGACTGATCCGATCACCACGGCTGCCTCAGCGGATCCGAGGGCTCTGTAGTCACCAGTCCGTGGAAGAGAACGGCGAACGAGAGATTGCGGAACTGGTGCGGCTCTGGGCCCCCCTGATGCTCACCCAGGTCGGCCCTGGCATGCGCCCACAGCTGATCGCCCTCTTCGGCCATGCCTTGCAGCGCAGCATGAATGATGTGATGGTGCCCTCTCCGCTGCGTGAGCTGGCTGCCGTGCAGCAAGCAGAGAGCGGGATCAGCCGCCAACTCGCAGCAGGAATGGTGGATGCCTTTCTGGATCTCTCCCGGCAGACCGGTCAGCGCCTGGGCCGCAAAGACGCACAGATGGAGGAGCTGACCATCAAGGCCTTCGATCGCTTCTGGGAGGAACTGGCCCGCACGCTGGAACAAGGTCCGGTTCTGGAACGCAGCCAGGAACTGGTGGCTTCGTTCCTGGAAGAGTTCAAGCGCAACAGTGTCGTGCAACTCCGCGACCAGGGTGGCGTCGATGAGCTGATCACCGAACTGGATGGCCTCAGCTTCAACCCTGAAACGTCTCGCTCCATACGGCCTCGTTGAATCCAACGAGGAAAGCGCCGTCTCCGCTCTCAAGGAAGGGACGCTTAATCAGCTTTCCGTCTGCGGCCAGAGCATCAAGAGCCTGCTCAGGCGTCATGGCTTTGACAGCGGCAGCTCCCAGGGCCCTGTAGCTCTGACCGCTGGTGTTAAACAGCGGCTGAAGGCGACCGAAGTGCTGGAAGGCTCGGACCAACCTGTCGCGTTCGGGTGGGTTGACGGTGATGTCGACGCACTCGTAGGCAATACCGCGCTGATCAAGCCAAGCCAGGGCTTTGCGACAGGTGGAACATTTTGAGTAGCTCCAGATCTGCAAGCCAGCCACAGAGAATCAGCGTCCGAGGAGGTTCTTGACGGCGCCGAGCAGGCTGTTGGAACCCTTACCCACCCCATCACTGGGCCTGGTACGGACGGTGACGTCACCGTTGACGCTGGTGCGGCAGCTCAGGCGGTAGTTCGCGGGACGGTCGGCCAGATAGACCTCCTCGACATCAGAGCGGGGAGAGAGGTTCTGGGCACCCTCGACAACCTCCACCACACAGGTGCCGCACTGGCCGACACCGCCGCAGTTGTTGAGGTTGTTCAAACCCTTGTAGGGGTTGATGCCGGCGTCGAGGGCGGCCTTTCGAAGATTGGCCCCTTCAATGCAACCGACCTGCTGGCCTTCCTGCTCGAAACGGATGGTGGGCACGGGTCGTTCACATGCTGGGCGCGCACCAACTTACAAGCATCCCGGCACCAACCCGCGGCTCTGCAACGGAACGTTCCCGGAACGTCACCAAGGAAGGGACCGCGCGCCGATCAGACCTGGGTGGCTCGGATACAAGTCTCCAGCAGCGGGGCAACCGCATCGGCATCACGCCAGCCACCGATGGAGGTCACCCGGCCTTCGAGATTCTTGTAAATCCGGAAAAATTCAGCCACATCCTCCAACTGGTTCGCAGCGATCTGACGGATGCTGGTGATGCCTCGTTGACGGGGGTCAGCCACGGGGACGCAGAGGATCTTGCCGTCGTAATGGCCTGTGTCGTGCATATCGAGCACGCCGATCGGCCGGGCACAGATCAGGCAACCCGCGAAGGTGGGCTCCTCCATGATCACCATCGCATCGAGGGGAGACCCGTCTTCGGCCAGGGTGTTGGGAATGAATCCGTAGTCGAACGGGTAACGCACCGAGGAGTGCAGCACCCGATCCAGGGCCATGATTCCCGCGTCAGCGAAATACTCGTATTTGTTGCGGCTGCCCGCCGGAATCTCCACCACCAGGTTCACCAACCCGGGTGATGGCGAAGGGGGAAGGGATCGCAGATCCATTGCGCTCCTGAGCAGTGGAGGGCAGAGCACCTCTGAGGGGCCGGTCCGTAATCACTGCAATCATCGGAACACCGAGACTGACGATTGCGAGGGCAAAACCAGCAAGAACGAGGGCCGGGCCAGAAAGGTCGAGGCCGTCGTGAGGGGAAGGGTCGGGCTGGGAACCGTGAGGAGGTTCGGGGTCCATGCAGGGGTGATCGGGGACATCCCAATGAGGAGGAGCACCATGGGGGGCTCGATCTGTCATCCGGGAGAGCCGCCCTCCATCACAAACAATGCAGGGCTAGCCAGTTCATCATGGCATCGCCTCCAGCAGACTGCAGGACAGGTGATCGATCAGGCGGCGCTGCGGTCCTGACGCTCACGGCGAGCGGAAAGATCGGAAGGAGCGTCCTGCAAGCCCTCGAGATGGGAGCGAATCAGACGCAGCTCCTCGAGAATCGCCCCCAGACATTGCTGTGTGGCGGTTGAAGGCGAGTTGAGCACTTCAACGGTGACCTCCTTGATGCGAAGGACGTCCTTAGCGAAGCGAGCCACCTCGTTGGGGTGGAAGAGGAGGGGATCTTTTTGGTCGCCGCGGTACTCGGGATTGAGCTTGCGAGGATTAAACGGAGGGTTGAGATTCCTGGGATCGGTGTTGGTGTAGCGATACACCGACGCGCGGGATCTGTTGAGGGATTTCTGAACGTCTTCGATGCCGACGAGCGCGTCGGAACGGGCCATCACCGCATCCACATCAGCGGTCGTTTCGACGGAGACTCCGCCGGCGGCGGAAGCAGGGTCGATCGACCGAGAAAGCATGGGAAAGCCTGATGACAACTGAAGTCTCAGGGACGTTAGCAGTTGAGACTCAGGAGTCACCCATTCCTCCTTCGATCAGGGCCACTTCGCCGATCGACCCTTAACTGAAGCGGTGGTAATTTCCCGCTTTCCCGTCATCCTCTCCCATGCGCGTCTCCTGCCTGATGCTGGTGACGCTGCGGGATGTTCCCGCTGACGCTGAGATCGCCTCGCATCAACTGCTCCTGCGAGGCGGCTACATCCGGCGGGTCGGATCCGGCATCTATGCCTACATGCCCCTGATGTGGAGGGTGCTGCGCAGGATCAGCTCCATCGTGCGCGAGGAAATGGACGCCACCGGAGCACTGGAGACCCTGCTGCCGCAGCTCCAGCCCTCCGAGCTCTGGGAGCGCAGCGGTCGCTGGCAGGGCTACACCGCCGGCGAGGGCATCATGTTCAACCTCGAGGACCGTCAGGGGCGCCGGCTTGGCCTCGGGCCGACCCACGAAGAAGTGGTCACCGCACTCGCCGGAGACCTGCTGCGCTCCTACCGGCAATTGCCAGTCACGCTTTACCAAATCCAGAGCAAATTCAGGGATGAGATTCGACCCCGTTTCGGCTTGATGCGCGGGCGTGAATTCATCATGAAGGATGCCTATTCCTTTCATGCAGACGAAGCCGATCTGCGCAGCTGCTATGAGGCCATGGATGGGGCCTACCGGCGCATCTTCGAACGCTGCGGCCTGCAAGCCGTTGCCGTGGATGCCGACAGCGGCGCCATCGGCGGCGCCGCATCTCAGGAGTTCATGGTCACGGCTGAAGCGGGTGAAGACCTGATCCTGATGAGCGAATCGGGTGACTACGCCGCCAATCTTGAGAAGGCGGTCTCGATCCCTCCCGATGCCGTTGCCCTGCCAGCGGGTGAGCGTCGTGTGATCGACACACCCGGCCAGCACACGATTGAGGCGCTCTGCCAAAACCAGGCTCTTGAGCCGAGCCAGGTGGTCAAGGTGCTTGCCCTGGTTGCCCGGATGGAATCCGGGGCCATGCGTCCGCTCCTGGTCAGCCTTCGTGGTGACCAGGAGCTCAACGAGGTCAAGCTGACCAACGCCCTGGCGGCCCACCTTGGTGAAGGAGTCCTGGATCTCAGTCCCGTGAGCCCGGAACAGATCGGCAGCCAGGGGCTCCAGGCCTGGCCATTCGGTGCCCTCGGTCCGGATCTGGAGGACGGGATCCTTCAGGGCGCCAAATCATGGGCTCACTCCTTCCTTCGCTTCGCCGACCCCACAGCCCTTGAGCTGGATCGTTTCGTCTGCGGCGCCAATGAGACGGACCGGCATCGCTGGGGCTGGAGCTGGGCCGATCTTGGGACGGCACCAATCCAGGTGGACCTTCGCAATGCCCGAGCAGGGGATCGCTGTTTCTCGGACCCTTCGCAGCAACTGATCGAGCGGCGCGGCATCGAAGTGGGTCACATCTTCCAGCTGGGGCGCAAGTACTCCTCCGCCATGGAAGCCACCTTCACCAATGCGGATGGCGTGCAAGAACCCTTCTGGATGGGCTGCTACGGCATCGGCGTCTCGCGCCTCGCGCAGGCCGCCGTCGAGCAGCACCACGACGAGGGTGGCATCTGCTGGCCCCTGGCCATCGCCCCCTTCCAAGTGATCGTGGTGGTGGCGAGCATGCAGGACGACACGCAACGCCAGCTCGGCGAGCAGCTCTACAGCCAACTCCTGGAGGCCGGCATCGATGCGCTGCTCGATGACCGCAACGAACGGGCCGGGGTGAAGTTCAAGGATGCCGATCTGATCGGCATCCCCTGGCGCCTCGTGGTCGGTCGCGATGCTGCCGATGGGAGGGTTGAGCTCGTGGAGCGCCAAAACCGAAGCACGGCGGTGCTGCCCCAGGGAGAAGCCCTCGAGAAAGTGATCAGCGCGATCCGCTCTGGGCTGACGGTTCGGGGCACAACTCGTACAGTCGCCTGAACCGGATCCGCCACCATGCTCTCCGCCCTGCATCGCCTCACCCAACAGCTGCTGAAGGTGGCGATGGCCTGGACCGTGGTGGCCTGCCTCAGCGTCACCCTGCTGCTGACCGCCTGCTCCGGGGCCTCAGCGTCCGGGCTGACCGGGGATTACGTGGAGGACACGGTGGCCGTTGCACACACCCTGCAGGCCACGATCGCCCTGAGCCAGGACGATGCCGAGCGTCCTGATGCAGAACTGGCAGCGCGCAGTCTGATCAATGACTACATGTCCCGGTACCGCCCACGCCCCCAAGTGAATGGCCTGGCCTCCTTCACCACGATGCAGACCGCTCTGAATTCCCTGGCCGGTCACTACAACACCTACGCCAACCGCCCACTGCCCGAGAGCCTGAAGGAACGGGTCGGCAAAGAACTGACCAAGGCCGAGCGTTCGGCTGTGCGCGGCAGCTGAGGAAAACTCAGCTGCCCGCATGCAGCTTCGCGCTGATCCGGACTGAAAATGTCACGCACTCAGGGGCATTTTTGACGCAGGGAAGGGTGAAGTGCGAAACTGCCGGATTGTGCAGATTGGCGGCTTCGGGCCGCAGTGTCTTTGGCCAACGTTGTCGTCATCGGTGCTCAGTGGGGTGACGAGGGAAAAGGAAAGATCACCGATCTCCTGAGCCGCTCCGCCGATGTCGTCGTCCGTTATCAGGGCGGCGTCAACGCTGGCCACACGATCGTCGTGGACGGTCGGGTGCTCAAGCTTCACCTGATCCCTTCCGGAATCCTTTATCCCGACACCATCTGCTTAATCGGTTCGGGAACGGTCGTTGACCCGAAGGTGATGCTCGGGGAGCTCGACATGCTCATCGAGAACGGGATCGACATCTCCGGCCTCCAGCTGGCCTCCACCGCCCACGTGACCATGCCCTACCACCGCCTGTTGGATCTGGCGATGGAGAAGCAGCGTGGTGATCGCAGGATTGGCACCACCGGACGCGGCATCGGCCCCACCTACGCCGACAAATCCCAACGCAGCGGGATCCGGGTGATTGACCTGCTCGACGAGCAGCGCCTCCGCGACCGACTCGAAGGCCCCCTCAGGGAGAAAAACCAACTGCTCGAAACCATCTACGGGATGGAGCCCGTCGATGGCGACGAAGTGATCCAGGAATACCTGGCCTATGGGCAGCGTCTGGCTCCCCATGTGGTCGACTGCACCCGGGCGATTCACAGCGCCGCCCGCAACCGCAAAAACATCCTGTTCGAAGGGGCCCAGGGAACACTGCTGGATCTCGACCACGGCACCTACCCCTACGTCACCTCCTCCAATCCGGTCTCCGGCGGGGCCTGCATCGGTGCTGGCGTCGGCCCGACCTTGATCGACAGGGTGATCGGCGTGGCCAAGGCCTACACCACCCGTGTTGGCGAAGGGCCGTTCCCAACAGAGCTGAGTGGCAGTCTCAACGACCAGCTGACCGAGCGTGGCGGCGAGTTCGGCACCACCACGGGCCGTCGTCGCCGCTGCGGCTGGTTTGATGGCGTGATCGGCCGCTATGCCGTTGAAGTGAACGGTCTGGATTGCCTGGCCGTCACCAAGCTGGACGTGCTCGATGAGCTCGATCAGATCCAGGTGTGTGTGGCCTACGAACTGGATGGAGAGCGCATCGATTACTTCCCCAGCTGCGCCGAGGAGTTCTCCCGTTGCAAGCCGATTTTTGAAAGCCTGCAGGGCTGGCAGTGTTCCACCGCCGACTGCCGGCGCCTGGAAGATCTGCCAGAGAAGGCGATGGCCTATCTGCGCTTCCTGGCCGACCTGATGGAAGTGCCGATCGCGATCGTGTCGCTCGGCGCCAGTCGGGATCAGACGATCGTGGTGGAAGATCCAATCCACGGCCCCAAACGGGCCCTGCTCAGCGCCTGAGTCGATCCGGCGAAGGGTGATACTGCGGCGTAACGCGTTCGCCATCACCCGATGACCACATCCCGATTCAGCAACTCCGCAGCCTCCCTGGATGTGGTGGGCATCGGCAACGCGATTGTGGATGTGCTGGTCCAGACCGGCGATGCATTCCTGGAGAGCCATGGCCTCACCAAGGGGGCGATGGCCCTCGTGGATGAAGAGCAGGCCCAGATCCTCTACCAGGCCAGTGGCGCCGGCCTCGAGACCTCCGGCGGATCTGCCGCCAACACCCTGGCGGGTCTCGCTCAACTGGGAAGCCGGGCCGGATTCATCGGTCGCGTGCGCAATGACCAGCTCGGTGAAATCTTCAGCCACGACATCCGAGCTGTCGGAACCCGCTTTGACACCCCAGCAGCGACCAGTGGCCCCAGCACGGCCCGATGCCTGATTCTGGTGACGCCCGATGCCCAGCGCACGATGTGCACCTACCTAGGTGCTTCGGTGCAACTGGAACCCGAAGACCTGGATCTCTCCATGGTCCGTGACGCCAAGGTGCTCTATCTGGAGGGCTATCTCTGGGACAGCCCAGCAGCCAAGCGCGCCTTCATTGCAGCAGCGGAAGCCTGTCGGGACAGCGGCGGACAAGTCGCCCTCTCCCTCTCCGACGGCTTCTGCGTGGATCGTCACCGCGACAGCTTTCTTGAGCTCGTGAATGGCCATGTGGATGTGCTGTTCGCCAACGAAAGTGAAATCACCTCGCTGTACGGCACCGACAGTTTTGAGAGCGCTCTTGAACAGGTGAAGGGGTGCTGCCAGGTGGCGGCCCTGACCCGCAGTGAACAGGGCTCCGTCGTGCTCAGCGGCGATCAGCGTTGGGACATTCCTGCTTATCGCCTGGGCACCCTGATCGACACCACTGGAGCAGGCGACCTCTACGCCGGCGGATTCCTGCACGGCTACACCCAGGGGCTCGAGCTTGAGAGCTGCGGCCGAATCGGGTCTGTTTGCGCCGGTCAGGTGGTCACCCAGCTCGGCCCCCGCTCCCAGGCATCCCTGCCCGAGCTCGTGCGGCAGCACCTCAGCTGAGCAGCTCCGCTACCACCCAGCCCCCGTACCCATCACTGGCCTCCACCGTCCAGTGGAGCAATTCGGGGGTGTCATAACTGTGCAGCTCACACAGCACGGGCTGGAGTTGCGGCCAAGCGGCCTCGGTCGTCTTGATCAGCAGCTGCACTTCCTCGCTGTGCTCGATCACCCCGTTCCAGCGGTAGCACGAGCGGATTGGATGCTGACTGACGCAAGCAGCCAGGCGCCGCTCCACCAAGGCCTGGGCCAGCGCATCCGCTTTTGCGGCATCGGCTTCGGTGGTGAGAACAAGCTTCAGCACAGGCGATCGAGCAGCTGATCCACGCTATGCACGGTTTCAAGTTGCTCCGGCAGAGGAGGGCGACGCAGCAGCCACAGCTGAAGCCCCTGTTGCTGGGTCACCCGGTGCCAGGCACGCTCCGTGATCCCCCCAGACTGTCGGCAGAGCACATCCGTGATCGCCCAGTGGCGACAGAGCGCAGCCTCCAGGGGGGCGCCATCACCGTCCTGCTGCGGACGGTGCACCGCCAGACGCTGGGCGGGCAGTCCGGCCGCCAGGGCCTGGCGAAGGGCGAGAGGGCTGGGCAACACGCGGGCATGGAGGTGATGCCCGCCGGGCTTGAGGGCTGCCACGACCGCCGGCAGGTGCCGAGCACCCAGAGCCAGAAGGATCCGACGCCCTCCCGCGGAGCTTGTGAGGGCGTCAACACCCTCGATCAGCCGTGCACCGGCAAGGGGCTCGATCGGTCGTTCGAAGCGGAACAACGCTGGCCCCTCGCCGCCGCAGGCCTCCAGCAGCTGGGCCGTAATCCGCGTGGCGAAGGGATGGGTGGCATCCACAACCCGATCAATCCCTTCGCGCTCGAAGAGTCCCCGGATCGCCTGCGGTCCGGCCAGGGCACCGATCCAGAGGTGACGCAGCGGCAGGCCGTCGTAAACGGTTGCAGCAGAAGAGGAGACCACACTCACGCTGACTTGCCAGCCTTTGGCCAGCAGGGTGCGGGCAATCAGAGGGCCTTCGCCGGTGCCGGCAAGCAGCCACACATGGCCCTGGCGGTTGCGCGGTTCGTGCATCAGGATGGCGACTCCATCAACGCGTCGGACGGCGATGAACCACTGTGTGCTCGAAGTGGAGGTGCTGGAGGCCCCCACCCTTCGCTACACCCAGGACAACCAGACCCCGATCGCGGAAATGGAGGTGCGTTTCGACGGCCTGCGTCCCGATGATCCAGCCGGCCAGATCAAGGTGGTGGGCTGGGGCAACCTTGCCCAGGACCTTCAGAACCGAGTTCAGCCGGGACAGCGCCTGATGATTGAAGGGCGCCTGCGGATGAACACCGTGGCCCGCCAGGACGGCACCAAGGAGAAACGTGCGGAATTCACGCTCGCTCGTCTCCATACCGTGGGCTCTGGAGCCACCACAGCACAGCAAGCTCCCCGCTCGGCTGCCCCCGCCTCGAGCGGGCCTGTGACGCCTGCCCCCCAACAGGGAGCTCCAGCGCAGCCCCAGGAGGCAGCCGCCACCTGGAACAGCGCACCGCTCGTGCCTGACACCGACGACATTCCTTTCTGAACAGCCAATGCCCTGAAGCCGGCGGTGAGGTGAGCGCTCAGGACCTGCCGCCATCCGTCTCCAGACGCTCCGCCGCCTTCACCAGCAACTGGCCCAGCTCCCGCTCCAAGGCCGCCAGATCCAGCCTCAGCTCTGCCCAGCGTCCACGATCGATCTGCTCGAGCAGCCAGGCCCTGTCCTGGTCGAGCTTGGCGATCAGGGTGGCCAGATCAGCAGACGTGCCCGGATCCTTTTGGGGGGAGCTCTCCATGGGGGCATAACCGCCGATGACCATCCCATTCTCCGTGTCCCCAGGCCCGGCTGCGCCACGCCAGGGCAGGCCCTTGCATCAGAGTGCACCGATGACCAACCTGATCTCTCCCGGCAACCTGATCACCGTGGCTGGCGGTGTGCTCACCGTGGTGGGTGCCATCGCCTACGGCAGCGGGAACGCCAACCTCAGCCTGCCGACGATCTTCTACGGGATTCCGATCCTGCTGGGGGGGCTGGCCCTCAAGTCATCCGAACTGCCCCCAGCCCGCCGGGTGATTCCAGCCACCACCTTTCGGCAACAGCGTGAAGCCGCCGCTCCGGAGCTGGGCAAGCTGCTCGGCGATGTGACCCGCTGGCGCTACGGGCAGAAAGCCCATCTGGAATCTTCGCTGGAAGCCCTCAAACTCTGGGATGAAGACACCCCGCCCCAGCTGCTGGAGATCGAGGAATTAGCCAGTGATGGCGGCTATGGCCTCAGACTTCGTTTCACCCTTGGAGCCGTGTCATTGGAGCGCTGGCAGGAGCGGGAAGAACGTCTGGGACGCTTCTTCGCCAAGGGCCTTCAAGCCAAGATCGCACCTCTGGGGAGTGATCGGATCGACCTGACCCTGCTGCCGGCGGCAGGCGAGCATGGAGAGCAGTGAACTGACGCGATGGCCACTGACGACGCCCTGAGGGTTTCGGTTCTCAGCGAAGCCCTTCCCTACATCCAGCGGTTCGCCGGTCGGCGGATCGTGGTGAAGTATGGCGGGGCTGCCATGGCCCATGCCTCACTGCAGGAAGCGGTGTTCCGGGATATCGCCCTGCTCACCAGCGTGGGTGTGCAGCCGGTGGTGGTGCATGGCGGCGGGCCAGAGATCAACACCTGGCTGAAACGTCTCGAGATTCCGGCCGAGTTCCGCGACGGCCTGCGGGTGACGGATCCAGCCACGATGGATGTGGTCGAGATGGTGCTGGTGGGACGGGTCAACAAACAGATCGTCAATGGCCTCAACCGGCTTGGCGCCAGGGCCGTTGGCCTCAGCGGCAGCGATGGAATGCTTGTTGAAGCGCGCCCTTGGGGGGATGGCAGCCATGGACTGGTCGGAGATGTGGCCCGGGTCAACCCCGATGTGCTCGAACCACTGCTTGAGAAGGGCTACGTGCCGGTGATCTCCAGCGTGGCCGCCACCGCTGATGGCCGTGCTCACAACATCAATGCCGACACTGTCGCCGGTGAGCTAGCCGCAGCCCTGGAAGCCGAGAAGCTGATCCTGCTCACCGACACCCCAGGGATCCTGAGGGATCGTGACGACCCCGACTCCCTCATCCGCCAACTTCGGCTCTCAGAGGCGAGGCAGTTGATCAGCGAGGGGGTTGTGGCTGGAGGCATGACACCGAAAACCGAGTGCTGCATCCGTGCCCTCGCCCAGGGGGTTGCAGCAGCACACATCCTTGATGGACGCGTGCCCCATGCCCTCTTGCTGGAGGTGTTCACCGATGCCGGAATCGGCACGATGGTGCTGGGTCGCGGTTGATCAATGAGCACGCCCGTAGCACCGGCGGAAGCCGCCCTTGAACGGGGGGACTATGGCCTGTGCCTGCAGCTGCTGGAGCCGCTGGTGGCCGATTGCCCGATCACGGATCCGGCCGGGGCCCAGATCCGAATGCTGATGGTGACGGCCTGGATGGGGCAGGGGCAGGAGGAGAAAGCCCTGAGCACCTGTCGCCTGCTGACTCGCTGCCGTGATAACGCGGTGCGCACCCGTGCCAAACAATTGTTGGAGGTGCTCGAAGCACCGAGCCTGCAGCGGCCAGCGCGGTGGTCGATGCAACTGCCAACCCTCGACATGGCGCCGCAGATGGGGGAACGTCCGCGCCCCATCCGTCGCCGCCGCAATCAGGGGCCACCCCCGCCGCCGCCACCGCCGACCGGCCCCACCACAGCCGCCGCGCCTGGATTCGCTGTCGTGGTGCTGCTGGTGTTCATCGGGCTGACCGTGCTGCTCAGTGGATGCGGACGCCTGACGGCGGACATCGGTCTGCCCGGTCCAGACCGAGTGCAGCTGGGATGGACGATCGACAGCGGCAGCAGTCAGCCGCTTCCCTGGCAGGGCCGCTTCGCTCGCAGCCTGGAAGCACTGAGCCCCCGCTGGTCGGTCTCCCAGCCCCGGGGGGGGTCACAACACTTCCAGGCCCCCGTGCTTCGGAGCAACGAAGCTCAACGGCTGCTGCAGAACACGGCGGCCGCCGCCGCCGCCGCCGCGGGCCTTGATCTGCCTGCCCCTCAGCTGGAGCTCAAAGAGCGCAACTGGTTGATTGGGGTGCAGCAACGGCTGGAACTAAGCCTGGATCTTCAAGCGCTGAAGGGGCTGCCGCTGCCCGAACTGCGCGTACGGCTGACGCCGCCAGCTGCGGGCCGCCACAGCCAGGGCAGCCCACAGAAGCCCATCATCGGCGACGACGCACTGCTCTGGCCCCTTGAGGCAGGTCAGGTGAACCGGCTGACACTGCGGATCTGGCGCTGGAGCCGGCTGGGTCTCGGCGCCCTCGTCGTGGTGGTGCTGCTTGGGGTGACCCTGCTGCTCCAGCGTCTGCGCCTGAATCTGGGCTTTGGTTACCCGGAGCTGCCGTCCTGATTCAGAGCTGCAGGGGATCGGGGTCAACAGCAAGGGCCACATCCCTGGGCAAGGCATCCCAAAGGGCCGATCCCGGTGGCAGGGGCAGATCAGTTCCGGAAGGACCATGCAGGAGCAACTGCCAGCGGCTGCGTCCGGCCACCCGGGCCACGGGAGCTGGGGCTGGTCCCAGTAACAGCCAACCCGAGGCCTGACACAGGGGGCGAAGCCGCTCGGCGAGCACGCTGGCAGCCGTGGCCGTGGCCGACGCCGACACACCCGAGAGGCGCAGCAGACAGGCCCGACTGAAAGGCACCAGCGCCGCCTCACGGCGAACGACTTCCTCCTCCTCAAGAAAACGCTCATAGCGTCCATCCACGAGATGTCGGATCACGGGATGATCAGGCGTGTAGGTCTGCACCAACACCTGGCCGGGTCGCTCCCCACGACCGGCCCGACCGGCGAGCTGAAGGAGCAGCTGGAGCGCCTGCTCACCGGCGCGCAGATCAGGCCGGTGGAGCAAGCCATCGGCAGCCAGAACGGCCGCCAGGGTCACGCGAGGCAGATCCATTCCCTTGGCGAGCATCTGCGTGCCAACCAGCACATCCGCCTCGCCGGCTGCAAAACGCTCCAACAGGCGCCGATGACCGTCACGCCCCCCAGTGGTGTCCCGGTCGAAACGCAACAGCCTCAAGCCCTCGAGTTCCTCAGAGAGGCGTTCAAGAACCCTCTGGGTTCCAGCCCCGAAGGGCTTAAACGCCAGGGAGCCGCAGTGGCCGCAGGCACTGGTGATCTCAGCGCGATGGTCACACCAGTGGCAGCGCAGCCACTGGCGACCTGGGCGCTGGCCATGGACGGTCAGTGCCACATCACAGTGGGGACATTGCACCACCTCACCACAGCTGCGGCAGCTGAGAAAACTGCTGTAGCCGCGTCGAGGCACCAAGACCACCGCCTGCTCTCCACGCTCCGGCAAGAGCGCCAGTCGATCCATCAGTGGGCGACTGAGGAGGCGTCGATGGCCATCCTGCAGTTCCTGACGCATATCAATGACATGCACCGGCGGTAGAGGCTGACTGGAGATCCGCCGGCTGAGACGAGCCAGGGCCAGCGGTCCCCGGGGTTCCAGCTGAATCCAGGTTTCGAGGGAGGGGGTGGCGCTACCGAGCAACACCCGTCCCCCCAGTCGACGCACCCGCTCGAGGGCCAGGTCACGGGCGTGATAGCAGGGCATGGGGGACTCCTGCTTGTAGGAGCTGTCGTGCTCCTCATCAAGCACGATCAGGCCCAGAGGATCCAGGGGCAGGAACACGGCCGAACGAGTCCCCACCACCACGAGAGGCGTGGCGGTGTCGAGAGTGCGACGCCAGGCGCTGACGCGTTCCCGGTCGCTGCAGCCGCTGTGATACTCCAGAACCGACGAGCCAAAACGGCGGCGACAGCGATCCACCAATTGAGGAATCAGACCGATCTCCGGCGTGAGGACCAGGGCATGGCGACCAGCTGCGAGCTCGCGGGCCACCAGCTGGAGATACACCTCGGTCTTGCCGGAACCGGTGATCCCCCACAGGAGCATGCCGCCACCGGCGGGCTGCGGAGCAAAGGCTTCCAGTACCCGCTGCTGTTCCTCAGTGAGAACTTGGGGCAACTCGGGATCCAATGGAGCAGCCGGCTGTATCGCGGCAGCGGTGACAGCTGGAGCCAGGCGCAGCTCGCGACGGGCAGCTCCGCGGCGCTCCAAGGCCTGCATGAGCTGGGAGCCAAAACCTTCCTGCTGCAGCTGACGCTGCCATTCGCCACTCCTCTCGAGCAGCAACGCATGCAGTGCAGCTTGGCGAGGGGGTAAGCCCACGTCAGACAGGGGCAGCGCCTCCACCCACCAGATCCGACGCCCCGCCGAGGAGGGCTGGACCCGCTGGCCAAGCCAGCCCGGAGGCAGAGCCGCCTTCAGCATGCGGAAGGGGCTGGTGTGACAACGGATCGCCATCGCATCCAACCAATCCCTCCAGGCGGGATCGACGGCAGCGGGCTGAAGCAGCGCTTGCACCGCCTGAAGGGACGTGCCGAGATCGGCATCGGTCGAGGTTGCAAGACGGCGGGCAATCACCAGCCCCTGCATCGAGCGACCGCGCAGGGGAACACGCACCAGATCACCAGGCGCAACCCCGAGCCCAAGGGAGTCGGCGTATGTGAACGAGCGGCCATCGCGCCCCGCCTCGAGCCAGACATCCACCACCTCCACCATCAGCACGGCCAGCAGGTGCGGCCTGCAGGGTAGGGGTTGCAGGGGCTACAGGTTTTTCTTAAGATAAGGAAGTTGGACAGCGATGAGCTGTCGTCGGAACCGTGCAGAGTTCCGTCCAGAGGGAAGATACGAAGCTCGAGCCAGGAGTTCTCCTCCACTACGGCCGACCGGTCTGCGAAAGCCCCTGACAGCCCTGCCCTAGTCCCGATCCTGTTATCACCTTGTCGATTTCTGTTCAGCTTCGCACCTGTCACGCAAAGACGGGTGCGCTCTGAAATAGATCGCTGTCAGTGAGTGTGTCGCGTCCGCACTCATGTTGTGACGTTCCTGTAGTCCGCCTCGATTCCCCATCCGCCATGAGCCCTGCTGCGACCAAAACTGCTGCGGCCAAATCGGCAAAAGCCGCTGCCGAAACGAAGCCCGCCATCGTGATGCTGGCTGACGCCAGCGGCAAGGCGAAGGAAGTGAAACCCGCGGCCAAGAGCACAGCTACGAAGAGCACGGCTGCGAAGGCCAAGAGCACTGCTGTGAAGAGCACAACGGCCAAGTCCACAACCAAGGCGAAAAGCAGCAGCACCAAATCAGCGACTGCCAAAGCAACCGAGAGCAAGGCAGCTGCTGCCGCCGCAGGCAACAATCTCGATGCCGCTGCTGATGCACTCCTGGCTGCGGCCGGCGCTGCCCCTGCAGCCAAGACTGATAGCAAGGCCGGCAGTGATGCCGCCGAGACATCCACCGCAAAAGATGCCAAGGCCAAGGCCTTGGCCAGCATCAAGATTGGCCCCAAAGGGGTCTACACCGAAGACTCAATCCGGGTTTACCTCCAGGAGATCGGCCGCATCCGCCTGCTCCGTCCGGATGAGGAAATCGAGCTGGCCCGGAAAATTGCCGACCTGTTGCTGCTCGAGGAGCTGGCGGCTCAATTCGAAAGTGACAACGGTCGCCTGCCTGACACCAAGGAATGGGCAGCCCTGGTGGAGATGCCACTGATCAAGTTCCGCCGCCGGCTGATGCTTGGCCGACGGGCCAAGGAAAAGATGGTGCAGTCCAACCTGCGCTTGGTGGTGTCGATTGCCAAGAAATACATGAACCGGGGCCTCAGCTTCCAGGACCTGATTCAGGAGGGAAGCCTGGGTTTGATCCGGGCCGCTGAAAAATTCGATCACGAGAAGGGCTACAAGTTCTCCACCTATGCCACCTGGTGGATTCGTCAGGCGATCACTCGCGCCATCGCCGACCAGAGCCGCACCATCCGGCTTCCGGTGCACCTCTACGAGACCATCTCACGCATCAAGAAAACCACCAAGGTGCTCAGCCAGGAATTCGGTCGCAAGCCGACCGAAGAAGAGATTGCTGAATCCATGGAGATGACGATCGAGAAACTGCGCTTCATCGCCAAGAGTGCTCAGCTTCCGATCTCTCTGGAAACCCCAATCGGCAAGGAGGAGGATTCCCGTCTGGGCGACTTCATCGAAGCCGACATTGAGAACCCCGAACAGGATGTGGCCAAGAACCTGCTCAGGGAAGACCTGGAGGGGGTGCTGGCCACCCTCAGCCCACGGGAGCGTGATGTTCTGCGTCTTCGCTATGGCCTCGATGACGGTCGCATGAAGACCCTTGAGGAGATCGGACAGATCTTCGATGTCACCCGGGAACGTATCCGCCAGATCGAAGCCAAGGCCCTGCGCAAGCTGCGCCACCCCAACCGCAACGGCGTGCTCAAGGAATACATCAAGTAAGCGAGACTTTCAGTGGATCCGCGCCGCCCTCGGGCAGTGCGGATGCGTTACCGCATCAGTTTTGCTGCGATAACGATGGGCCCTCTGCCAAGGGCCCAATTCAGTTGTCTATTGATCAACGCATCCCTCTCGACAACACCTCTATGACCACGCGATTTGTCGTGAAAACGTTGCTGGCCATCTCCCTTCTGGCTACAGCGACCGCCTGTTCCCAGGGCAAAGACAGCTCCACCACCCCCCAGCAGCTCAATTGCGATCTGTCCAGCATGAGCGAACCCACTGATCAACGCGCCTATGCCGCGATGGTGGAAGATCCGATCAAGCCGTGCGTGAAAGCCGGCAAGCTGAAGGTTGAAGAGGCCAAGCAATACATGCTGGCCCAGAAACAACGTCTGAATCTCGAGAATCCGACCAAGACCATACGGTTTGACGCTTGGGTCAAAGCCAACAACATCAGCAAATAAGCGCAAGCCGGCCAAGGTCGCACTTGCAGGTCAGTCATCGCCACCCCTGAATCTGATTCAGAGGCGGTTTTTTATTGTCAGGCTGACACCACTAACGAGCGCTGAACCGAGATCAGCTGCTGTTGAGGCTTCAGCCCTCGATGCTCTCTGTGAATTCCTGAAAAGCACGCTTGAGCCGCTCCACTGGGGTCTCGGCCGGAGGGCACTCCTGGTTGGTGCGGATGGTGTAGGCCTGAATCAAACGAGGCTCAGGCTCAAGAATCGACGCGATCGCTCCCTTGAACAGCACCAGATTCTTCTGAGCCGTGAGGCCATCGAGAAACGGTGCGAGGACCCAACCGCCACCGGCCTGGGTGCCATCGGCTGCGGTCTTCGCCTCCACCAGCAGGGGCCTCAGGAGCTGGTAGGCCCTCTCACCATCACCGTCACTGGTCTGGCGAAGGCGGGCCATCACCAGCTGACCACTGGTGAGCAGGAGCAATCGGATCGTTCCCTCCGCCAGCACCGGAAGGAAGGCCTGGGCTTCCCCGGCACCTGATGGGACTGTCGAGGGACGTGCTGCTGCAGCTCCAGGCTCGGTGGAGCCAGCGTCATGACGCACTCCGTTGACCACGGGTCCCGGCATTACAGCGGATCAACTGTCTCGAATCGTAAAGCTGCCGCTGGCCACTGGTGCTTCATGCGTTGTCAAACAGCGGCCTGAATGGAGGGCCGACTGCGTAGTCTTAGCGGCTGCAATCCTTTATCCATGGCCCTCGAGCACCTGCGCATCGCCTCCCGCCGCAGCCAGCTGGCCATGGTGCAGACCAATTGGGTGAAGGCGGAGCTTGAGAAAGCCCACCCTGGTCTGGCGATCTCCGTGGAAGCCATGGCCACCCAGGGCGACAAGATCCTGGATGTCGCCCTGGCCAAGATCGGCGACAAGGGTCTGTTCACGAAGGAGCTGGAAGCTCAGATGCTGGTGGGGCGCGCCGAGATCGCCGTCCACTCACTCAAGGATCTACCCACCAACCTGCCGGAAGGCCTGATGCTGGGCTGCATCACTGAACGGGAGGATCCCGCCGACGCCTTGGTGGTGAACGCCAACAATGCCGACTACAAGCTGGAGACCTTGCCGGAGGGATCCGTGGTGGGCACCAGTTCCCTTCGCCGCCTGGCTCAACTGCGCCATCACTACCCGCACCTTGAGTTCAAGGATGTGCGCGGCAACGTGATCACCCGTCTGGAAAAACTGGATGCCGGCGACTACGACTGCCTCATCCTTGCTGCAGCTGGCCTCAGCCGGCTCGGCTTCGGGGACCGCATCCACCAGATCATCCCCAGCGCCATCTCCCTTCATGCCGTCGGCCAAGGCGCCCTTGGGATCGAATGCGTGGAAGGCAAGCCGGAGGTGCTGGAGCTGATCAAGGTGCTGGAACACGGCCCAACCGCCTCCCGCTGTCTGGCGGAGCGAGCTTTTCTGCGTGAACTCGAAGGCGGCTGTCAGGTGCCGATTGGCGTGAACACCTGCATCGAGGGTGACGAGCTGATCCTCACCGGCATGGTGGCCAGCCTTGATGGCCTACGTCTGATCCGTGATGAGCGTCGCGGAGCGGTCAGCAGCGCCGAGGACATTGGCAAGGGTCTTGCCGACGACTTGAAATCCCGCGGCGCAGGAGAGATCCTGAAAGAGATTTTTGCTTCGGTGCGTCCCGAAGCCTGACTTGATGTCTCTGCTGCACACAGCGGTCGGAATTTTCACCATCTCCAATCCGATCGGCAACCTGCCGATCTACCTGTCCTTCACGGATGGGAATAAGCGCAAAGACCGGGCCATTGCCCGCAGCAGTGCCGTCACCTTCCTGATCGCCCTACTGCTGGCCACCTGGCTGGGGAATGACCTGCTGGGCTTTTTCGGAATCAGCAGACCGGCCTTTCAGGTCGCCGGCGGCCTGATCGTTGTGCTGATCGGCCTCTCAATGCTGCGGTCCGAGCCATCCAAAGTGCACCACGACCCTGCATCGGTGGAACGCGACCAAGACTCCGCCGTCAAGGGAATCGTGCCCTTGGGCATCCCTCTGCTGGCGGGGCCTGGCACCCTCACCGTGGTGATCGCTGACCCTGCGGCCGCGAGCATGGGCGGCAAGCTGGGGCTAAGCCTGGTGGTGCTGCTGCTCACCGTGGTGGTGTATTTGATCTTCGACGCCGGCGAGATGCTGTCTTCAAAGATCAGCAGTTCAGCGCTGCAGGTGCTCACCAAGATCATGGGCCTGCTGCTCACGGCCATCGCCGTGCAGATGCTCTTCAGTGGCCTGAGCGCCGGCTTCCCTGTGCTGATGCAGCACGCTCTCAACGGGTGATCACCACCGGCGTGCCCACCTCCACCAGGTCGTAAAGCTTTTGCACGTGCGCATTCAGCATGCGCACACAGCCATTGGAAACGGCAGCACGGATCTTCACCCAATGGGGCCAGGGAGTGCCATGAATGCCGAACTGGTTCGGACCCTGTTGCAGGAAACCGATCCAGCGATGACCCAGGGGCGCCTTGGGTCCGGTGACCGGGTGCACCTTGCCTGACTTCGTGCTCTGGTATTGCGGGTTCTTCCGCATGTTCTCCACCTGAAAGACTCCGGCGGGAGTCGGCGTTTTTGGATCGCCGATCGCCACCGGCCAGGGCCCGAAGCGCTGACCGTTGCGAAGCACGCTGATGCGACGCTGACGCAGATCGAGATGGATCTGCGTGTCCTCAGCGACCGGAGCAAGCGCCATCGAGGCCGTACCGGGAGCTGCACTGCCCAGGAGAACAGCAGTGACAGCAGCAACAGAGCAGGCTCCCGGCCTGAAACAGAAGTGTTTCATCTCGAGACACTCAAGACTTACTGGTCTCAAGCTATTCATTGGTCAGATCAAAAACCGTCCACCATCGGAGGACTTTCTGAAGAAACCGAACAGCTGGTCACCGCAACGACAACGTCATCCAAAACCTGGGTGCTATATCGCGGCACCCGATTCCGATCAATGCCCCAGCAACTTCAGTGGACGGACGCGGAAGCGCGACTCTTTCTGCAGGCGATCAAAACCGTTGGAACAGCGGGAGGCGTGCTTTCACTGGAGTCGATCACGCTGGAGATGATGGAGGCCATTCAGCGCCATGTTCTGCATTCCTCAGTGGATCTCGAAAGCCTTGAGATTCGCCATCCTCCCGATTACCCCGCGCTGATCACGGATCGAAGCAAGCGGGAACAGCTGATTCAAATCCTCGTGCTTATTCCCTATGTGGACATGAACGTGGATCCACGCATGGTGGGCGTTGTGGACGATTTCGCATCATTCCTCGAAATCGCCCCTCAGACTCTGCAAGACCTGCACCAGGTGAGAGACAACCATCTCAGACGCTTGCTTCTCGACTACGGGCGCAGAAGCATGGGTGAATTTTTAGGACTGGACACTCCCTCTCGCTTCGTTCGCGGCGTCATCACGGCCGTCCATCAGGCCATCGGGGATGCGTCCATCGCCAGCAGGTATGCCACTCTCAGCACGTTCGATGAGGGAACTCTCGGCCACACGTTCTTTCACTGGTACCGAGACCGCGGCTGGGCCTTACCAGGGGAGCACAAGAGCACCTCAGAGCTTCTGGTGAATCACGACTGCTGCCACATCCTGGGCGGATTCAACACAGACAGTGCTGGAGAGATGAATGTGGCGGCCTTTCAGGCAGGTCTATTCACTGATGGATTCGGATTTGAATCCCTGCTGGAGGTGATTCTCGACTTCCACCTCGGCAAGGCTTTCAGCACGAGTAACAGCATCATCCCTCCGAAAACTGGTCAATTCATTCCTGATGCGGCGATGGCTGGATATGAAAAAGGCTTGGCCTGCTCCGTCAATCTCATTCAAGACCTTGATTTCTGGGCGGTCGCCGATCAACCCGTTGCGGAGTTGAGGGCGAAGTACAACATCCCAGCCACTCCCGGCCCCTTGCTGATCAAACCCTAAGAACGATCAAACCCAAAAAATGCCGCTCACGCTTTCGCGAGCGGCATCAAGGATGTGGGGGATCTCAGAGGTCTCAGAGCCTCAAGCCGACTCAGTCAACGAGCTTGGGATCGATCTCGGCCATGTAACGAGCCTCGCAGCTCTTGATGATCTCCACGGCCTTCTCAGGACCAAAGAAGCCATTGACGCTGCAGGTGCCAGGCTTCTTGAGATCCTTGTAGTGCTCCCAGTAGTAGGTGGTTTCCTTCTTCCAGTGCTCGCCGAGATCCTCGAAGCTCTTGATGTGATCCATGCGCTTGTCATCGGCCAGCACAGCGATCACCTTGTCGTCCACCTCGCCGCCATCATCAAAGGTCATGATGCCGATGATGCGAGCTTCCACCACGGATCCAGGGATCAGAGGCTCGGTCACGTTGACGATCTCAATGTCGAGGGGATCGCCGTCCTCGTCCCAGGTACGGGGAATGCAGCCGTAGGCGAAGGGGTAAGCCAGGGAGGAGTAGCCGACACGGTCCAGCTTCAGATGACCGGTCTCAGTGATCAGCTCATACTTGTTGATCGTGTTGGAGTTGAGCTCCACGATCGTGTTCAGGCGGAGCTCCGCCTCATCGGCGAAAGCCGGAAGCACATGCAGCAGGTTGGGCATGCTGCGGCTCGGGGCCTGGTCAAGGTTGGCCATGGGCAGGGAGGATCGGCGCGGCGCATCCTACGAACCACAGATCGCATCGTCCTCCCCCTAGGGTCGGCGGGCGATCAGAGCTGCTTCCATGGTCGAGATGTATCTCGCCGCACGACTCCACAACAGGATCAGCACAGACGAATACAGGGCCGTTCTGCTGCAGCAGAACCTTGACGAACAAGAGCAGAAGCTCAAGACCACTCTGTTGCGCCTGGTGGAAACGGGCAGTGTGCGCCTGGTCTGAATCCCACTCGGATTTCAGTTCAGCACTTGCAGCCGGCTGAGCCCTGTCTTGTTGATCCAACGAGCCACAGCCTCCGTATCGGTCCGACTTGGCAGGCAGATACAACCGCTTCCCGGCAGACAAGTGTGAATCCCGAGAGCGCTGCGGGTCGTGGAGAAGCGAGGGTTGAGGTCAATCCACCAGGAGCCTGCCCAACGCTCAGGCAGCCCCACGTTGTAGTTGCCCACCGGCAGCGGCGCTCCATTTCCGGGAGACCAACGCCGGTCGGATGTCTGAGCCTGGCGAGTACCACTCACCGCTGTCCAACTCGCCAGGGTCTGACCGGCCCGACGCACCTGCAGAAGCCAGCGTCGATGCCCGGAGGGGAGAGCCCCCTTGGAGCGTTGGAACACCAGTGTGTAACCGCTGGCTTCAGCTGCGAGCCCAGGCGGCAAAGAGGAAACGCTCAAAAGGATGGACAGCACCACCAGGGAACGCCAAGGCATGGAGCGATGCAGCGCGCAGTTGACTTCACCATGCTGGCGAATCTCCAGGCCTCTCGGGCGGAATCAGTCGCTGGTGGAATCAGTCGCTGGTGGAATCAGTTGGCGCTGAGTTCAGGTCACCACCAACGGAAGAAGAGCGAATTCTCAATTCAAACCCTCCCTCTCGCTCGAGATATTCCTCAACCGCATCCTTGACTAAGGAGAGCATTGTTCGGTCTCTCTGCAGCGCCAAAAGCCTGAGGGCTTTGTGCTGCCGATCATCAAGAGTCAGCGTGAGCCGAGGCATTCAGACTGATTGAAACCATCACCATAACGGCCCAAAGAAATGCAAAAAGATGCACATGCACTCATGCACCAAGGCATTCATGCAGCGCATCAATGGTCAAGCAGAACGCCGCACTTCGCGGATCACAGCATCAATGCATTGGGGACGGTTACGGATATAGGCATTGAACTCAATGGCCAGCAATCGAGCCTCAAATGCATCACTGGCATAAAAGCAAGTTTCCAATTTATGGCCATCAAAGTTTTTGTAGCGAACCGTGTAGGGGTCGAGCGTGGAAAGACAACGCATGGCCATGCCTCATGTGCAACTTCATCATTGCTCAATCACGAGCACAACCGCCAATACCTGGCCTTGGACTGCTGCTAACCCAAGGTTAGGAAATCAGAAGCAAGCACCTAAGCAAAGGACGATGCAGCAGGATCCTTGAGGTTTGACGCCTCAGCAATGGACGCCAGCTGGCTGATCACCACATTCTTTTTGATCTCGGCCTCGGCCGCCGCACTGGGGCTGGTGACGTTGCTGGTTGGCCTGCAGCGCACCTTTGCAACGGCACCGGAACTGGATGCCGAATCCACGGATTACGGCGGCGATCCGATCGACACCAGCCTCACAGTGGTGATTCCGGCTTTCAACGAAGCCGCCAACATTGAGGCCTGCCTGAGAACTGTGCTGACCAGCGCTTCTCCCTGCCAACGGTGGAAGGTTCTGGTCGTGGATGATGAATCGAGCGATGCAACCCTGGCGATCGCCAGGGCAGAAATGAGCCAACTCGAGTGCAAGAGCTCGGGCGAAAACCCTGAAGGCCAGGTGATCGCAGCGGGCCCGCGGCCAGAAGGCGAGCGCTGGGTGGGCAAGAACTGGGCCTGCAGCCAGGCGATGCATGAGGTCTCCAGTGGCTGGGTGCTGTTCATCGATGCCGATGTGCGCCTGGCCCCTGACGCCATCCGCCGCGCCCTGCATCAGGCGATCAGAGAGGAGGCGGATTTGTTCAGCCTTGCGCCCCGCCTGGTCTGCAGCTGCCTGGCGGAGTGGATGGTCCAGCCCATCATGGCCAGCCTGCTGGGCCTGGGGTTTCCGATTCAAGAAACCAATGAACCCGACTCCAGCGTGGCCTTTGCCGCCGGGCCCTTCATGCTCTTCCGACGGGAGGCCTATGTGGCCATCGGAGGCCACCGTGCCCTTGCCGCAGAAGTGGTGGAAGACCTGGCACTCGCCCGCCGCATCAAGCATGGGGGCTATCGACTGCGTTACCGCCTGGGGCTTGATGCCGTGGAGCTGCACATGTATGCCAGCTTCAGCGCCCTCTGGGAGGGGTGGAGCAAAAACTGGTTTCTTGGCCTCGATGGAAGCATCCTCAAAGCCCTCAGTGCCGGCGGTGTGGTTCTGCTGATGTTCAGCACGCCCTGGCTGATGGTTCCGGGTGCCCTGGTGATGGATCGACTCCTGCCGGCTGGCCCTCTACAGACCTGTTGGCAGGCCATCACCGTTGTGGGCCTGGTGGGTATCGGCCTGCAGCTGGGGTTGAGGCTCTGGACCCTGAAGCGATTCGCCCTACCGCTGAAGCATTGGTGGCTGATGGGCGCCGGCGGTCTGATCGTGGCCGGCTTGGCACCGACATCGGTCTGGCGCAGCCTCACCGGTCAGGGGTGGACCTGGAAGGGGCGATCCCTCAGCTCATGATCAGGGCTGGATCGCTTGAGCCTGGATCGCATCCACGGTGTGCTGGAGCTGGGCGATGTCATGGAGACCGTTGACGTCGAACCAAGGCGCCGTGGCCCAGTCGAACCCCTCACCAAACGTGTTGTCAGGCGCCACCACATACCAGTGGCAATCGGCATCCGGCACATCCACAGCGCAATGGGACCAGTCGTTGCTCCACTGGGGCACCTGCACCCAAAGCACCGCGGCCATCAGCACGCCAAACAGACTGCGGAGCATGGGTCCAACCATGAGACAGGTGGAGCCTAACGGGTGTTCTGGCCGATCCGAACCGGAGCTCAGGCCCAGGGTTCGCAGCGGTAGGTCTCAACCCCACCACGCCGCTGGCGGAACTCAGGATGATCGGGGTCCTGGGCCCTCCACCACCAGCGACCATCGGTGTAACTGGGGGCACCGGCGTTGTTGGTGCGGGGTAGCTGCAGGGTGACGCCCCGCCAATGAATGAGAACGCCATCCCCAGGCAAGGTGCCCGCAGCCGTGTTGGGGATCGCGTCGGCCAGAGCCCCCATGGCCTCCCGGCCCAGATCAATCATCTCAACGCTGAGCCGATCGCCCTCGCAGATCCAGTCGGCGGACACCGGGCTCGGAATCGCCAGCATCAGTGGCAGGGTGAGCGCAAGCGTCAAGACGGCGCAACAGCAGCGCTTCAGCAGGGAGCAATCCACAGCGGGCTCAAGGGCGCGACAGAGTGACAGTGTGGCCTTTCCAGCAATGCTCCCCTTCAGTCCGTTCTGTCCGATCAGTGCAGCGAAGATCGCCGGCCTGAAGGCCACGGTGATGCTGCTGCTCGTGCTTCTGATCAAGTCGAAACTGCTGCGCGTGAAGATGTCACTGCTCGGCTCCCTGCTCGGCCTGTTCATGCTCACCGGATTTCTGCTGAGCACGGGCCTGCTCACCCTGATCGCCGGTGGCGCCGTGGCCTACGCCGCAACTCGCAGCAAGTGATGAACGACTCCTCCAACCAGGCCACAGCCTCTCCAAGCCGCGAACAGATCCTGGCCGCCTCCTCCGGCTGGGTGGCCGCTCTGCTCAACGTGATTCCTGGCCTTGGAGCCGGCTATCTCTACCAACGACGCTGGAAGGCCTATTGGATCACCTCGATCCTGGCCAGCACCTGGTTCATCGCCGGAGCCGTTCTGGGCCAAAACGCTGAGGCCAGTGCTGAGGCTCAGAACCAGCTGGTGGGCCTGATCGGCCTGGTGCTGCTCGCAGCGATCACGGCGACTGAAGCGGGGCTGGCCGTGAAGCGGGTGCGTCGCAACCAGGGGTGAACAACCAGCAGGCCGCTGCCGCTGTGCTGCGGTTCTGGTTTGAAGACTGCCGGCCCCGTCAGTGGTTCCAACAAAACGATGCCTTTGATGGGGAGGTTCGCCGCCGCTTTGGGCCCCTGACCATGGAGGCCCTTGCTGGCCAACTGACGGCATGGGGAGAGGAGCCGGACAGCGGGCTTGCCCTGGTGCTGCTGTTGGATCAGTTCAGTCGACAGCTGTATCGGGATCAGCCAGAGGCCTTCAGCGGCGATGCAGCGGCCCTGGCCCTGAGCCGTCAGGCGTTGGCCTGCGGCTGGTTGTCAGACGAAGTATCGCGCCCGCGACGACAGTTCTGGTTGATGCCCTTTCTGCACAGCGAAACCCTCGCTGACCTGGAGGAGGGGATTCCATTGCTCGAGCGCTTCAGCGATCCTGCAACTGCCGCCGTGGCACGAAGGAACAGGGAGCTTCTCCTGCGTTTCGGCCGCTACCCCCATCGCAATGCAGCCCTGGGGCGACTCTCCACTGCCGAGGAGGAGAGCGATCTGCTGACGCGTCACTTGCCCCAGTGCGACTGCTGCGGCAAGGCAGGCCCCCTCCACTACCGCGTGCGCAGCGATGCACGGCCTGAGTGGCGACTCGCCTGCCCTGAATGCTGGGAACCCATCAGCCGACAGCCCGGCTACCGCTACGGCGGCACCCGCAAGGCCAACCGCCGTCAACGCAAACGTTGAGGACAGGCGTTGCACCCAGGCATCGGAATTCAACCGAAGGTTGAACCGTTCCAGCCCCAGCAGCTGGCTTGCACATCGTCAAAGCCGATGTAGATGCGATTGGCGGGAATACCCGTGCGGGTCTGGATGAGCTCACAAAATGCGGCGGTCATCGCCGGCGGCCGCAGGGCACCGATCGACTTGACCTCCACATAGGCACAGGGGTCAGCGCTACCGGCGAAGGTCATGGGCACACCGGTCTCCAGCAGAGTCATCACATAAGCCTCCGGCTTGCCGGTCTGCTCGGCCAGCGCCGTCGACAGCTCCTGCAACAGCGCCGAGCCGTCCTTGACGGCAGGCAACGAGGTGCGCACGTTGATCAAAGGCATGACAGGGGAGCCGCGATGGGGGAGATGCTGCCACGTTTCAGGCTGGAAGCCTCAGGCCTCTCGCCGGAAGATGCGCTCCAACTCAGCGCGGAACTCACGGCTGCTCATCGGCTCCCCCGCACGGCGGCGACGGTTGCGCTGCAACAGGGAAGCGATCCACCACACCTGCAGGGCCGCGAAACAGGCACCAAACAACAGGAGACTGATGGTGGGCGTATCAAGAGCGGTGAGCATCGGTGCGTTGTCTCTAGGGTGCCGATCAGGCCTGAATCATCGCGATGACTGCTCCTGAAGTGCGTCAGCAGGACAAAGACGAATGGAGGGACTTCATCCTGCGCGAACTGGTGAGTTTTCTCTCAGCTCGTAAAGAGGAGATCTACAGCAATTACGCCCAGCGCAGCCAGGGCCAACTCCCCCTGGAGACGATCGAAGCCGCCGGGCTGATGGATTTCGAACTGGCGGTCACCTTTCTGCAGGACAAACGCTCCGGCCTGGGCCGCGGTTTCCTTGGCATGAACCTGATCCCCTGAGTTCAGGCCGCTCCCAATCAGTCAGCGCCAAGTCAGTCAGCGCCAAAGAGTGCGCATGAATACTGATTGCCGCGGATGGCGCCGCGATCAACAGTGTTGATGAGCTTGATCGCAGCAAGGAGGTTGTCCATGACGCGCACCCAGCTGAAATCACCGGCTTCGAGGCCGGCAGCAACTGGCAGCGAGGAATGCCGGCTTCGCAATGACCGTCAGTCGTACTTCCAGATGGTGCAGGCGTTGGTGGAAGCGCAGTTTGTGCTCGCGGATCAGGAGCTGGCCCACCGGCTCTGGCAGGAAGTCGCCGATCGCGACATGGACACCGGCAGGATCATCCATCTGATGTACGGCTGCTGGTTCCACGAAAACCTCGAGGAGATGCGAGAACTGGACGACGCTTATCTGAAACTGGAGCTGTGCTGAATCACCCCACCGATGGTCTTCCAACCCAGTGATCCCCGCTTCTGGAAGGCCATCGTTGGCGTGATCTCCCTGGTGGTGGGTTGCGGCCTGGCTTGGCTGGTGCTGCAGATGTGATGGGCGATGACTTAGCAGCAAGCCTGCGAGCTCGAGCAGTTGTTGCAACAGACCGCTCATCGGTGCCAGAACGAAACAGCGTCTGAACGCTTCCATGACAATCACCGCCGCGCCAGGCACCAGGGCCCCAGAAGACACCCTGATCGATGCTCTGCGGGGGTGTCGACACCAGGGGGCACTGCTGGACCTTCGCGATCACCTGCTGCAGAACCCCAGCAACCCTCCGTTGTTTGATTGGATCTGCCAATTGCTGGTGGCACGCCGCATTTCAAGGGGTCTGGCCGCGCGCCTGCTCAGCCAATTGCACTCGGCGGTGCTGGAACGCTGAAAAACGAACCGCACTGTCGCCATCGCGACGACCGGACTGGTGCAGGGGACCAAGCATGGCTGGCAAATGCCCCATCCCCATGACCACCGAACAGGCGATCGAACTGATCGAAGGCGCTGTGGATTACAGCCGACAACGCAGCAGGGTGCTCACGAGCCGCGATCGACTGGCTGATGCTGAGGCGGTTCACCAGGAATTCGAGGAGTGGCTCCACCCCAAAGGCGAGACCCTGCCTCTGATGCCCTGCCCGTTACCGGAGGGCAAGTGAAGGCCTCCAGACACGGTCGCTTCAGCTGACCTCCACCCCTTTGCCCCGATAAAACGCGAACCGCTCACGGATCGATTCGGCGTCGGGCTTGGGGGTGTCGTAGGCCCAGACAACATTGGCGACCGCTTGATCTCCGACCACCACATCCCAGTAGCGGGCGGTTCCTTTCCAGCCACAGACCGTTGTGAGACTGGATTGCCGGAAGAATTCCTCACACATGGAGGAGCGGGGGAAATAGGGGTTCCCATCGACCATGACGATGTCATCGCTCTCGGCGATCACGGTTCCGTTGAAGATCGCCTTCATCAAACAGTCGCTCCATGGCAGCCGGTGCAGCGTAGGGCTGGAGCACGGGTGGCCGCCGCACGGGAGCCATCGCTAGACAAGGTCGAACAGACGCCAGACCCTTGGACTCCCGGTCATCGTCCGATCGAGCCTTGATCGAGGAGATCCGCACGCTTCACCTTGAGGCGTTCTCCCGGGAACCGCTCTACGGCCCCGAGGAAGCAGGCACGATCGCCGACCTGGCCGAGACGTTGATCACCGAAGGGCAGGCCAGTTTCACGTTGGAGCGGGAGGGAACCGTGGTGGCCCATGCCTGCTACACCCCGCTCACACTGATTGCAGCGCCCCAGCTCAAGACGTTGGTGATGGCACCGCTGGCCGTGCTCCCCGCCTGGCAACGGCAGGGTCTGGCCACAGAGTTGATGCGTCAGGCGGAAGAGACGCTGGATGCGGATGCGATCTTCGTGCTGGGCAATCCCCTGCACTACGCCCGGCGCTTTTCCACGCCCCACCAGGTGAGCACCCCCCAACCCACGGAGCATGGTGACTGCTGGTTTGCCCGGGCGCTGACGCCTGGTGTGCTGAAGGGCGTGAGGAGCGGTTCACGCATCGAAGGCGCCCTGAACAATCCGGAGCTTTGGTGAGTGCTGGCGCGCAACCGAACAACCTGACCGAACCCAGGCCGATTGGATCTGTGCGATGGTGGAGATGTGAAACGAGCTCCTTAAAGACGCTCGGACGCCAAGTGAGCCTGAATATCCACTCCATTCAGCGCGATCCAGATAACGCCAAACAGGTGAACCACGATGAAACAACACACCGCTCCCAGGCGCGGCCCCAAGCCGTTGCCTGCGCATGAATCCGCGAGCCGCCCATCAAGCGGTCCCCGTCAGAACCGACAGCAAATCCAACAGAGCATCAGCAACGGTCAACTGATCAGCTGGGATGAACTGTTAGGGCAGCGCTAAGGCGCTGCAACTGCGCCGCAAAGACGGGGCAAAAGCCCGCTGAACATCAATCAAACCAAGTCAATATCTACCTTTCAGGCAACTGATCGCGAACCATCATGCAGCCTGGCGGCGTCAATTTTGTTCTGCAGTTGAACGATGCCTTTAGCAAGTCACTGTGGATCGACACCGCCGCCTTATTTGCAACGATTAATCTTCGTACTCTCCTTGCAGCAGCTCTGCTTCGCTGGCCTCTACGCCAGCCAAATCCACCGCTGAATACTGATATCAAAGGAGATACAAGGCTGGGCATTCTCTCCACAGCCGTTTTTGCTGTCGTCCTGGCAGGTGCGATCAAACTCCATGCCATGGGCCTGACCAGGATTTATCTGGATCCAGGGGAGCATGGCTGGATCTACATCCCGATCAGTTATCTGATTGTTCTGCTTGTGCAGGACACAGTGTTCTATTTCATGCATCGACTGTTTCATCAGCCGACGCTGTATGGGTGGACGCATCGAGGCCACCATCGCTCCAAGCAGCCATCGCCCTGGACCTCCTTTGCGCTGGACCCGATCGAATCGCTCGTGCATTCCCTGCTGCTGGTGATGGTGGTGGTGCTGGTGCCGCTCCATCTCGCCACTGTTCTGGCCGTGCTCACCACCATGACCGCCTGGGCCATGGTGAATCACCTGAGCCCTGAGGTGCTGCCGCAGCGGTTTCCGCATCACTGGCTGGGCGCCTGGATCATTGGACCAGCGCACCATTCGATCCACCACAAGCATCAGAACAGGCATTACGGCCTCTACTTCACGCTCTGGGATCACCTGATGAACACCCAGGACCGGCGCTACCGCAGCAGGATCCGGGCGATGGCTGGGCGCTCAATGGACACGCCGTTCTGACTCTCGGCGCTTCCGCCCCTGGAGGCAATGCGCCTTAACACCGATTGCCCTGGTCGCCGGGAACACCAAAACTGTGTGCATCGAGATCGGAGGAGCCCATGACGGCCGACACTCCACCGGAGCAAAACCGAGAAGCAGCCTGACTTTCCGGCCCCTGCTCCAACAGTTTCCACCCATCCGTGAGGTTGGTCCTTCGGCAGGCAACGACTGTGCGCCACGTCGATCGACACTCCACTGCACCGCCCCAACCGTGTTCCACGGAGTAGGTGCCCCGGAGCTTCATCAACCCCACCTCTGGATCCCCTGGCCCCAGGCGCCAACAGCCAGTCGCTTCGCACAGAACGCGAACAAGGCCGTCCCTTCCCATCGGAGGGGGCGGCCTTTGCCCATCAAGGCAATGCAGGCATGCCACGCGACACCCCACCCCAGGACACAACACAGAAGTGGTTCCGGAGTCACCTACTCGATCGGGAGGTGGAACTTCAGGAGCTCTACGAGCTCCCGCAGGGTGAGCTGGATCTGCTGATGGCGGAAACCGCTGAGATCCGCTCCGACCTGGAAAACCGGGCTCGCAACTACGGCCGCTGGTGCACAGCGGGCTACATGCTCGAGCTGGCGCGGATCATTGATGCCAGACGCATCAGTGGGTGATGGCAGCCCCAGTGCTGACTGAGGTTCTGGCTGTGGTTCTGGCCACCACTCCGATCGTGATCCAGAGGGCGCGTGTGCTGTCGATCGGCGATGGAGACACGCTGCGCGTGAGCGAAGCCGGCCGCACACTCACCCTTCGCCTGGCGTGCATCGATGCACCGGAACGGGCCCAGGCTCCCTACGGCGCGCGATCCAAAGCAGCACTGGTGCGACTCGTCCCCGTGGGCAGCGAGCTCAGCATCCGGGTGCAAACGAAGGATCGCTATGGCCGCAGCGTGGCGGAACTGTTCAGCTCGGAAGGGCGCAACATCAATCTGGCGATGGTTCAACAGGGCCAGGCGTTTGTTTTCCACCGCTACCTGAAGCGTTGTGATCGCAAGGCCTATCTGGAGGCAGAGCGGCAGGCCCAACGCCAACGGCTGGGGGTCTGGAGCCAACAGGGCATCACCCGCCCCTGGATCTTCCGCACTAGAGAGTGAGGGCTTTGGCGCTGGAGGGCAGCTGAAGCGTGCGCCAGCTGCCGGAATCGGTGCTCACCTCCACACCGATGGATGACTGGATCGGATCAAAGGCGAGCAACAGGCTCCAGTGAATCGCTGCATCCAGGGCCTCCGGCAGCGAGGCGTATTCATCGTCGAGATGGGGATGGGGCTGCAGGGCGGCATCAATCAGCCTGTAGCGGCGCGGAGCTGACATGCGCGGTGGCGCCAGAAATGATCTTCAGCTTTGGCCGGGCCGACGATCGGCGCTGTATCAGAGAGCACGCCCTGGTGTGACGATTCCAGAAGCGTCAACCCTCCGCGGGCACTCAGTTGTATTCGCCGGGGGTTTCCTGCTTGGAGACAGTGACCCGGCCCACCTTCTGGCCGGAGAAGCGCAGCAGTTCATCACCGGAGAACTCATAACCAAGCCCGGCAGCGATCTTGGCGACATCGTCAGCGGTGGAGGCGGCCAGCACGGTCTGCCTGATCTGCGCATCGTCTTGCATGCGCACAAGGAACGCCTTCAACTGATCGAGAGCCATTGCACAAAAGGCAGCGTCAGCTGCGGCTGCAGCTGATCATCATCACCCCAACGGATCAATCAGCCCGTAGAGCAGGCTCAGCACCGCCAGCTGGGTGCGATCGCTGGCGCCGAGCTTGTCGGAGGCGTTGCTCACATGGGTTTTCACCGTTTCCGGCGAGATGCCATACAGATCACCGATCTCTTTGTTGGAGAGGCCGCGGGCCACGGCAGCAGCCACCTCCAGCTCCCTGGCGCTGAGCTCCTCCACCAAGGGCGGCAGGCCTGGCCTGGGGCTGCACTGAGCCGCCAGGCTGCGGATCGCTTCGGGGTAATACACCCTGCCTTCGGCGACGGCGTTGAGGGCCTGGATGAAATCGCTCTCACCACTGCCCATGCTCGATCTGAACATCACCGCATCGGCGTGGGCCTCCATGGCCTCCTGCACCACCTCCCGGGTTTCACGCTCCAGGAAGATCAGCAAGCGCGTGGTGGGCAGCTCTGCCTTCACGCGGCGCAGCAAGCTGATGCCGTAGCCCGCTTCGAGACCATCGCAGGCGATCAGCAGATCGGGCTGGGTGCGCAGCACCAACTGCAGACCCTCGTCTTCGGTGGTGGCGGCACCCACCAGGCCGGGGCGCACGGGCCCGGCCAGGGCAAAGGCCGAAAGGGTGAGGCGATCGGCCATCACAGCCACCAAACGCTGATCGGCCAGCAGACGCTCGGCCGTCTCGAGGGCCCTCAGGATGGATGGGGATCCGAGGCGAAGTTCCATCGGCCAGCAGCACTCACTTGCGGGTCACGCAGATGTAGATCGCGTGAATCACCGCCACAGGCCACATGATCGCCAGCAGAGGCAGCCCCAGCCCCCCGAAACTGAGCAACCAGAAGATCAGATTGAGCCAGAACGCACCGGTGAGCCCCACCTGAGTCGCCACCGCCAGGGGCGGAAGGATGAAGGCAATGATGATGCGAACAATGTCGCCGACAGTCATGGGATTGCAGCAGGCAACCCATTGATAGCCATCAACCGCGCCACTGTTCCGATCTGGCGCGCAGATTGCTGAAGCTGGGGGCGGCGCCGGCGTTGCCGCGGGTGATCGCGAGGATCAAGCCGCCGATCAGAGCCAGGTTCATGACAAAGCCCTGATCGATGGGGAAGGTGTGAAAGATCAGCGTGGTGGGCACCAGGAACACCAGCAGCAAGGAGGCACCGAGCACGGTGGTTTCACCAAACACCAGCAGAATCGCCCCCACAATCAGCACAGCGATCGCGCACACCAGCAGGACAGCAGCCAGGGGAGCAGGGATGCCCTTGGAGGCGATGAAGCCAGCGGTGCCGGCGAAATCGGTGAGCTTGCCGGGCAGGGCATTCACAAACACGGCGGCCATCAGCACACGGCCGAGGAAGTCGACAACCTTGGAAGCTTTCATGACGCAGGCAGGCCGCTCAGGCGGGATCTGTATCGGATGAAACCTTAAAGGCCGAGGCGGCTTAACCCACCAGGGCCAGCCAGGCGCCAGCGGCAGCAGCAAGCAAGCCACAGATCAGCGCCTGCAGCACGGTGGAGGAGGGATCCGGCTTCTCCCAGCGATCGATCGTGCGGCAGGCGATCGCATAACACTCGCCATTGCGATCGAGCTTGGCGAGGTAGCGCTCAATGAAGCGCTCATCCAACTCCAGCCGGTGGAGCTTGGCGCGGATCTGGTTGCGCTCGAACTGGGTCATGGGCGCTCTTCTAACCAACGGCCGCCAAGGGTCGTGGAGGACATCCCCCGAATGGGGGATGGGGGATGCCGAGCAGAATCAGGGCAGCCAGAGTTGGCCAACAGGAGCGAAGGCACCAGACCAGATGAGACAGCTGCTGATCCTTGGCGCCCTGGCAGTCGTTCCCCAACCAGCAGCCGCCCAACCAGCGCAGATCCAGTGCCCCGGGGCAACCACTCCGCAGATGCGCTACTGCGCTGAAAAGTCATGGGAGCAGTCGGACGCCCAGTTGCGCCAGAAGGTGGGCACGCGATTGATGGAGCAGTGGCACGAGGCCACCAAGGCGCTCTGCAGCCACGCCTACGCCCCCTACAAGGGCGGCGCAATCTATCCGCAGATGGTCGTCGGATGCGATGACCGCCTCAATCGCGCCTTGCTCAAGGAGTTCAGACGAAGAGCTTCTCCATGAGACAGCCCGGGCATTCATTCAACAGAGCTGCAGAGAGAGCAGGCCCATGCCAATCGCTAGCGTTGACAGCAATGACAGCACTGCTGGCAGTGATCAAGCCTTGGAAGAGGAGGTGCGCCCGATTCTTCATCAGGTGGTTGAACCCACGAAACCAGCAGCAACCACAGAATGATTGGGCTCACGCATTCACAACCATTTCGCCCGCCTCGGGGGCGTCGAGTTGGAACTGCCATCACGGAATGGCATCCCAACCGCTGCAAGCTTTGAGCCGTGATCGCCGCCACAGCTCTTGCCCATGACGGGCAACTGGAGACACGCAACACTGCTGATTTCGAAGCCATTTCAGCAACGGCCAATGCGTCCTCGGAATCGCCAGAGGCCGGGCTGATCCTGTCTTCCAGGCTGATCTCCAGGCAGCGCGCCAGGAAGTGGAAGCGCTCAGAGCCCGGCAGGCCCGGCCCAATGGCGACTGCAACCTGGAGGAGGCTGCTCTAGCGAATCGTCAGGCGAACTTGCGGGGATAAGGGGTGTTCCCGGCCAGTTCAAGGTTGATCTCACGGCAAATGTTCAGCAAAGCGCCGGTCCCCATATCGGGACCGTTGGGGCCATCGATGAAGGCCTGGAATTCAACGTCGCTGATGCCATCACGCACTTCCCAGATGCAGAAGGCAGGTCCTTCTAGACCAGTGGGGTTGAAACAATGGTTGTAGTAGCCAGCTTCAAGATTGCGGGTTACGGCTTCGTCCCAGCCACCACCAGGGGCCAGGGCCTTTTGAACGGTCTCAAACCATTTCTGTGAGGTTCCGGCACGGAATTCGTGCTGAACATGAAAAAAGCGGGATGACATTGGTTGATACGGGATGGGGATGAATGGGAAAGCGGTGAATCAACCAGCGATGGTGACGCCTTCCTTGGTCACGATCTCGACCACCTTGGCCATGTCGTGAAGATCCTTTTCGTTGGCCTTCAGGCTCTTGAACACGGATTCGACACCGCCAGGCTGACCAACCATCACGTAGCGGCAGAAGTCGCCATTGGGTGTGGGAGCGTGAACGACACCAGCCTTGACCTGATAGCAACCACCCGTTCCCACAACGGTGGTTTCACAATTGATGTTGAGGTTGAGCTCCCCTTCCAGCACAAGATAGGTTTCATCCCAGGCGTGGGTGTGAGGGGGCTGGCCCACCCCACCGGGTGTTGCGAATTCGGCCACGCTGTATTTTCCGTCGGTCTGCTCGGTGGTGAGGCGCAGGGTGATGGAGTCCCCCAGCACATTGCACACTTCTGGTTCTTGGTTCAGCGGGCCGGGCACGTTGATCTTGTCAAAACTCACTTCTTTGTAAAGGATTCGCTCGTTCAGCGCTGTAAAGCACCGAACAAAAGCATCACCAGCACAATGCCTGCCTCGGGGGCCTCGAGCTTAAGCTGCCATCTCGGAACGATTCGGCCCTGAGCAGCTGTGCTGAATCCGTGGCCGCATTCGCCCTTCGTGGCGATGACAACGTGCAACTGGCTTCAGCTCACACTCTGCATGAACAGATCGAGCCTCCGCTGACATTGGCCTGCTACGACCGATGGCTGAATCAAGATGATGAGCGCAAGCCACGGCATCACGCACACGATGAAGCGCATTGCACTGGGTGTGAGTTGGGCACTCCTCGTCGGCGGGGTCAACGACATCGCGGTGAGCCATGCCGCAAAGGCCATGGCCGCCGAGCCCTGGGTGAACTGCCTCTACAACAACAAAAGCATCGCCTGCCGGCGCACCTTTCTCTGCACCGGTGCCCCCTGCAACCGTTTCAAGCTGGAGTGGAAGGACGGCATCCATGACACCTACACACGGCTGAGGAACGGCGCAGCACGCAATGTGGGCTTCTACAAAGACCAACGGGGAGGGGAATGGATGCTTCGGGGGTATGCCGACAGCTTCGGACTTGTCAATCAAGCCAACGGGAACACCATCATCGTTGGCATGACGATGGAGGAATGCCGCAACAGTTCTGGCCTGAGCGATCTCTGCGGACCGAAACAGAATTTGGCCAGGGCTGAGCCCCAGCAGGCCTTAGCAATCCTGCTCAGACAGCTGGATGCCAAGCCCCTGGGCCTCTACGACGGTGTGCGTTTGCTGCGGATCAACAGGCAGGGGGGCGGCAGCCTCACCGTGACGGTGAGCTGCGAGCGCGAGCAGTGGCGGGTTCAGAACAGCGACAACCCACAAGGTCGCCCCAGCTTCTACAACAACCCCTTTCTCTCAGCGAAGGGCATCAGCCGCACCTGGGTGTGCACCGGGCCGGCCAGGGTCCTGGAGTGATGGATCGAAGAGCGCAGGATCACTGATCGAGGCGGATGGACGCCGAGTCAGGCAATGGATGAAAAAACTTCGTCCAATACAAGACAAAGCAAAGTGTGCCATCCGCTCGCCTCTCAATCACCCAATCCTCCCCTACCACAGCCTTAATCACACCCGAGCCCGAAGCAGGGCTTTCGCGATAGCGAGCCTGCCAATACACCGTGCCAGAAGCATGAATACGGCAGGGATCATCGCATAGGGCAGTGAGAGCAAAATCACCCAGCTGATGCGATTCGTCGATCCATTGTTGATGCAGCAAACGGTGCTCCTCGAGAGAGAAAGCTTGTCCATCAGGCGCATGAATCCGCGCATCGGGATGAGAGAACAGCCTGGCAATACTGCTTGCGCATTCATCGGATGCGACTCCGCAAAACCAATCCTTTGCAAGAGCAGAAACTTCGTCAACTGTGATGCAATCGGACATTGAAACAGCCTTGCAATCGACACCACATTGTCAGAGAGCGGAGCCAGCCGGACTGCCAGGATGGCTTCCACTTCGTGCATCAGCGCAACAGCAACTGCATGGCCCCACCCCAGCTCACCAGGGCAGCGGCCCGCGTCCTGCCGCAGTGTTGCAACCCACCTGGGAGCCAAGCAGTGCCCCGAGAGGAATCGCCCAGGAGCGGCCGTCATCCCGAGACATGGCGTAGGCCGCAGCACCACCACCGAGGCCACCGATCAGGCGACCGAGATTGCAGCGCTGCACCTGTTGCTCCGGCGTGAGTGCTGGAGCGCCGTAGGCCTGATAGTCATTGCTGTAGCTCGTGCCGTTGCTTTGGCCTGCATGGCTCCTCCACCAGGGGCGCGCCTCGACCATCGGGGGGAACAGGGCGCTAATGGTTGCGGAAACGCCAAGGCAGCAGACAGCCACTGGCCGCAGCCAACGGTGCTGAAACGCGGAAAAGGTCATGACGCTTGAGAGAGAGTGTGTGTGAGGAGGTCCAACAGATGCCATGCCTGTCGACCTACCACCAGCCAACTCCGAGCCGACGGCGGAAGGGTGACTGAACCTGGAGAAGAATCTGACCGGATCTATCCAGCGCCGATCCGCCGACGGCTAAACACCACCAGCGTGAGGGTGAACCCACGCCACTCACCAAGGTGGAGAAGAAGAACACATTGCAGAAGCTGATCACTTCGATGCCCTCGTCCATGGCGATCAACGCGCCGCGGAGCTGAAGCCACTTGAGGAGGGTGCTGTCGCTTCCCCTCAACAGAACAAACAGCGCAAGGCTCAGAGGGCCAGAAAGCTGCTGGAAGCGATCCTCCCCCTTCACCTGAATTCCGCTCACAATTGGGAGCCGGGTCTGCTGGCGCTCAAGGCTTCAGCTGATCCAGAAGGGTCTGGGTGAGCGCCAGCTCGCAGCGCGTCGTGAAGATGCCGTATCCCGTGCTCTTAAACGCGACAGATTTGGCATAGGCGCACACCTTGCGGCGTTCATCCCTGAATGCCGCGGCCTGTTCCGCGGGATCGGCACTGGTTTTGTAGAACCCGGTCAGGTTGTCGCGCCAGAGAGTCTGAAACACTTCACTGGGCACCTCTTTGGCCTCCTTGGCCACCCGGGCGAGGGCCTTCTCCAGGGTCTGGTCCATCGTTTTCAGCGCGGCGATCACACACACGGTTTCAGCCACGGTGCTTTGCGATGAGCTGCACACCTCCGCCGCTGGAGCCGGCAGCGGCACCAGGGGCACGACGGCAGCGGCGAACAGCAGGGGAAGTGAAGCGCGCACGATCGAACCCTTTGTTCAAACTGGCCACCATCTTGGCTGAGTTCTGCCAGAACTCAGATGCGGCATCTATGACTGAGCTATCTCCCCCTGCCACTGGGCCGATGCTCCGCAGCGTTTGTCTCACATCAGCTCTGATCGCCGGCTCCCTGGTGGTTCCAGCCAAGACCGAGATCGTGAAATCCTTCTGCGTTCTCTCCCGGCACGACCACACCATTCCAGTGGAGGAGTTCGACTGCGAGTTCCGGCAATCCCAGGGAACGGTGCAGGTCACCTCCCCACGCTGGTCGTTTCTGTTCCCGGCAGCCGAGCAGGGCAAGACCTTCCAGCGCAACAACACAATCGAGCGGATCCGGTTGACCAGGGAAGGGGCGTACACCCTCAGCATCTATCAGGGTGGCAAGCCGGCTCCGACAACAGCCCCCAAGGTGTCCAAGGCCTATCCCCTGCTGTGCTGGCTCAACACAGTCGCCTCCACCTGTAAGACCACACCAACGGCGAATGACGGCTTCCGCCTTGAGTTCTCCCATGCAGACAAACCCACCTACACCCTCACCCCGGTGGGGCCTGCCACAACTGATCGGCGGGAGATGGTCGACAGCACCGGCACCCGCTGGGCGATGAGCGGCCATCACTCCTTCCAGTTGGTGGAGATCGGTGGCTACGGCAACAAGATCGAGGTGAGCGCCCCCTGAGGCGCCTGCATCGCTTTGAGGCCGCGGGGATCAAGCGAGCGCACTGTGAATCAAAGCTTCTGACAGGCGCCATAACGCAGTCGCCAGCTCGTGATCGGCGCCTGCCGCACTCGTGGCCGTGGCCTCAAAGCGATGCAGACCCGGGCGCACCAGTTGGTTGCTCCAGTAGCTGAAGCCAGGGCTCGAAAAGGCAGCATCGGTGGCCAGATCAGCCAGCAACCGACCGGCCGTCGGCACCGATTCGGTGAGACGCAGCAGATCCCGTGCCACCAGCGCAAACAACGCCATCCCGAGAGGGTTGTTCTGGCGGTTGTAACGGAAGAAGCCTTCGCTGCTGCGGGGAATCACCAACCCAGGGCTCCAGCTGATCACCGGCATGGAGCCCTCCAGTTGCCGATCGAGCTCACGCCCCAGCAGCAGATTGCAGAGCTTGCTGTCTTTGTAGGCCTTGTCGCCATCGAAGCGATCACTGCCATCGAGCATCACGAAGCCGGCACCCGCCCGAAGCCCCGCCAGATCCCCCAGGTCAGCCGATTGGCCCACACGCCCTCCGCCGCTGGCGGGGTTGTGCACCTCCGAAGCGGTGATCACGATCCGAGGCTGCATCCCCGCTTGCAACAGCGGCAGCAGCCGAGTGGCGATCAACTGGTGGGCCAGCTGGTTCACAGCGAAGGTGATCTCAATCCCCTGGGGCGTGAACACGGGCGCCGCGGCGCCGGCACGCTGCTGGCCCGCATTCAGCACCAGGCCATCCAGGGGTTGTCCCTGATCCAGCAGTTGTTGACAGGCCCTGTCCACACTGGCAAGATCCGCCAGATCAACGGCGATGCAGGCGAGCTGACTGGGCGCCGCTCCAGCAGCAAGCAGCTGCTGCTCCGTCTGCTCGGCTCGCTCGGCCGTGCGACAGAACACCGTGAGCTGATGGCCGCTGCGAGCGAGACGCCGAGCCGCTTCCAGACCGATGCCCGAACTGGCGCCGGTGATCAGGAGTCGTTTCATGGCAACCACGGCCAGCGCAGACCCAGCGCTTCCGCCGGGTTCATCACGTGAGCATTCAAGGCGCGACCGATCAGCACCTGCGGTTCATCAGCGCGGATCGGGATCACCCGGTGCTGATGCGTACCGGCAGAATCCCTTCCCTTCACCACCCTGCGCCGAATCAGGGAATTGGCGGCCTCCAGGCCACACACATAGGCCCGCTCCTGACACAACCCCTTGGCGCCATGCTCGCGGCTGCCCATCCGCACCCAGTCGCCGGCGCACACGATGGAAGGCAACGCAGTCTCCAGGGGCGGCCTCTGACTGAAGCTCCCTGGTGCAAACAGCGACACCGACGCCGGATAGCGCCTCACCTCCGCCTCCAGCACCGTGGCGGTGTGAAAGGCGGGATTGGCCACCGGCAACAGCTCCCGCATCAACAACGCCACGATCTGCTGATCGCTGAGGGCCGCGATGGCCGAAGCGTTGTAGAAGTCGCTGGCAATCACCGATCCCTGGGGTTGCTCCCCGCCCCACAGGGCTGCTTCCTCCCCCTTCTGCAGCTGATCGAGCATGAAGAAGGTGCCACCGGCTCCCCGCAACGCCTCAAAACGGGAGAACACATTGGCGGGATCGGCAACCTCCACATAGGCATCGAGCCACAGACGCACCGACACCACATCAATGGCACCAAGCCTGCCGGCCTCGACAAGCTCCGGAACGGCAGCAGCACAGGCCGGCGAGGCCGTCATCAACGCGCCCATCCCCTTGGCGCCCACTGCCAGAACCACCGCATCCACCGCTTCAATCAGCCCCTGCTCACCCGTTTCAACCGAATGGGTTGCCACCGAAGCAACCGCCGAACCATCGGGCGTGAGGTTCAACCGCGTGGCCAGCGTGCCCCCCAGCACCCTCAGGCCGTGGTGCTCGACAAGCCTTCGGGCCAGGGGTGCCATCAACTGTTCGGCAATGCTCTTGCTCTTGATCCAGCGCACATCAAATGAATCCTGATGGGCGAGGGCGTAGTAGTAGAGCAGCTCCATCGTCACCGCCGCCGAGAGCTCTTCGGGCGGCTTGAACAGTCCCACCAGAAGGATCGGCCGCAGGAAGTCTTGGATCATGCGCTCGCTGATGCCCAGCTTCTCGAACAGGGCCTGGGCGCTGATCGCGTCGTAGCGCCGGAACACCTGCTCGCTGCGCTGCAGATCCAGCATGGCGATCAGCAGACCGGCGATGCTCAACCGATCGGCGATCGGCAGGCGTTTGAAGTTGGTGAGCGTTGCTGCCACCTGTCCCAAAGGGCTCGGCCACTGGGGCGCATCCCCGAACACCGGCGCCGTGGCCTCCAGACCATCGGGCGACCAGAAGGCACTGGTGGTGAATTCGGTGAAAACATCGCTGAGGCCGAGCTCGGCGGTGAGGGCATTGATGTTGGGGTAGTCCCTCCAGAAGCCACGGGTGCCGGCTTCAAACGGCTTACCGGTGGCGGTGATGAGCGACGTGCTGCCGGTGGGATCCGCCATCCCATCCAGCAGGGTCACACGCACTCCGGCTTCGCCGAGGGCCTTGGCCGCTCCCCAGCCAGCCCAGCCTGCGCCGATCACCACCACGTGGGAAGGCCTGGATTGTTCCGTCATCGCCATCACTCGAGCGAAAACTCCCTGCGCAGAGCCCGGGCATCCTGAATGCGCTGCGCCGAGGCCAGCTGACGCAAACGCGTGTTCAGCCAGGCATTCAGCCGGGTGGACGCCACCGATCGGTTGAGCAGCCGATCACTCGGTTCGGGCTCGCCGAAGGGAATGGTCATCAGAACCAGAGGGTGCTTGAGGCTAGGCAGATCCGTGCGGCGGCCCGACGGCGGCGTGCTCAGGGTGTGCAGGGGCCGTTGGCCGTCACCACCACTTCATCCCCCAACGACACGATTTTGAGCAGGGTTTTGAGGATCGGCTCCTTCACATTCAGGCAGCCGCCGGTGACCTTCTCGCCGACACGCGCCTCGTTGTTGCTGCCGTGAATCGCAAAGCTGTACCAGCGGAACTTGCCGTCGTAGTCGTTGAATCGGAACGGCTGCTTCACGCTGTCGATCGGCTCCAGGCTGATGTAGCCGATGCCGTATTCCCCCACCTCGCCATCGCCACTGAAATCGATCGCGCTCATGTTTTTGAACAGCATCGTCTTGAGCTCGGCTTCGCTCTTGCCCGATTGCTTGATGAGTTGCGGGGCCATCACGAACTGGTCCTGGCTCAGAATCGCATTCACCTTGAAGCGCCCCAGCGGTGTGTAGCCCTCCTCGAATCGGGTGCCGGCACAGGTGACGCCATAACGGCCGTAGCCCACTTGAAAACTGGTGGGCTGATTGCCACGCACCAACGTGCCTTTGCTTTTGGCCGGATCGTTCAGATCGATCGCAATCCGGATCGGACCGTCTAGCGGTTCAGCGCTGCCCGAGCCACCGCCTGGCTTTGCGCCATCCCGCCCGCCGCAGCCCACCAGCAGCAGAGCGAGAGCAACCAGCGCAAAGGGAACACGGCGGTCCATCCCGAAGCAACAACCTGAGTGGACCCATGCTGGCCAGGCTCAACCCGACCACCCCCTGTGGCAGCTGACGTTCTGGCCCAAAGACAACTGGCACTGTGCCAGTTCATCCAGGTAGTATTCCGCTGTGAGGAGAAAAAACTCTTCAGGGTGGAAACAAGGTCACACTCCTGAAGCGTTTTCGGAACCCCTGCCTTTCGGCGGGGGTTTTGTTTTATCTGCCCACAGCGTCAGCCGCGACCAACAAAAAAGAGGCCCCTTGCGGCAGCCTCTCGGAGGGTGTGAGGAGAAAAGCCCTGTGAGGAGCTTTCCTGCCCACAGTCATAGATCCCAGCCGTCCCTCTGGGGAAGTCCCCACATCAGCCGTAACGACCACACGGCGAACGGTGTTCGCTCCCTCAAGGCGCCTTCTGGAATCCAGGGCCAGGCTTGACGGGGATTCCGCCGTTGCAGAAGTTGGAGGCAAACACCTCCTGGTCCTGCACGGTCCAGGCGGGCTTGTTGGCCTGATACCAACGGATGCTGTCGAGATAACAGGTGTTCCAGCGAGCCGACTGTTCCGCAATCGGGCGCAGAGACACGGCAATCGACACCGCACTGGCCGTGGCGATAATCCCCAGCACCGGCATCAGATGGGCATTGATCATGTCGCGTGCTTTAGACATCGCCAAGAGGAATCAACTGGTCTCAGTCTCACTCCATAGCATCGACCAACACGGAAGCCGGGCCCATGCCAACGCGAGACGAGAGCAGCGCCGAGGTGATCACCGACTTCAGCCAATTTGCCGAGCGGGTGGATTACTCGCTGCTGGAGGCCCTACGTCCGGATCCCGAGGCCACCAGCGACGGCAACGATCACCGGCCTCGCCAGGTGCGTTCAGGCCATTACGTACCGGTCACGCCCACCCCCCTTCCTGAGCCCGAGTACGTAGCCCACAGCCAGGGGCTCTTCGCTGAGCTCGGACTCAGCGATGCCTTGGCCCACGACGCTCGTTTCCGCCGACTGTTTTCCGGGGATGCCTCAGTGGCCACAGGAGCGATGCGTCCCTGGGGCTGGGCGACGGGCTATGCCCTCTCGATCTACGGCACCGAATACATCCAGCAGTGCCCTTTCGGCACGGGCAACGGCTACGGGGATGGCAGAGCCCTGTCGATCGTGGAGGGAGTCTACGTAGGCCGGCGCTGGGAGATGCAGCTCAAGGGTGGCGGTCCCACCCCCTACTGCCGCGGAGCCGACGGCCGGGCGGTGCTGCGCTCCAGTGTGCGTGAGTTCCTGGCCCAGGAGTTCATGCACGCCCTCGGTGTGCCCAGCTCCCGCTCGCTCACCCTCTACATGTCGCGCGCCGAAACCGTGCGCCGGCCCTGGTACAGCCCCCAGTCACGCTCCTTCGAGCCGGATGTGATGGTCGACAACCCCGCAGCGATCAGCACCCGGGTGGCACCGTCCTTCCTGCGCGTGGGGCAGCTCGAGCTGTTCGCCCGCCGCGCCCGCAGCCAGGCCCACCCGGAGGCCATGGCCGAACTGCAGTTGATCGTGGACCACCTGATCGAGCGCAACTACCGGGCCGAGATCGATCCAGCGCTGCCGTTCTCAGAGCAGCTGCTGGAGCTGGCCCGACACTTCCGCGCAAGGCTCACGCGACTGGTCGCCGACTGGATGCGCGTCGGCTACTGCCAAGGGAACTTCAACAGCGACAACTGCGCCGCCGGCGGCTACACCCTCGACTACGGCCCCTTCGGCTTCTGCGAACTGTTCGATCCGCGCTTCCAACCCTGGACCGGAGGGGGTGAGCACTTCTCCTTCTTCAACCAAGCTGCGGCGGCCGAAGTGAATAACGGGATGTTCTGGCGATCCCTGCGTCCGCTGCTCGAAGGCAACCGTGAAGCCCTGACGGAGCTCGATGCGATCCACGAAGGCTTCGCCGCCGTGATGCAGCAGGAACTCGAAGCGATGTGGGCCCGCAAGCTCGGTCTCGCCATCTACGACGAAGAGCTGGTGAGCAAGCTGCTGCAGCTGCTGATCGCCTCCCGAGCTGACTACACCCGCAGCTTCCGGCTGCTGTCTGCCATTCCTGAGCAGGCCTCCGATCTTCACCCCAGCTTCTATGTGCCCAGCTCCAGTGAGCTCGATCAGCAGTGGGAGAGCTGGCTGCAGCAGTGGCGCAAACAACTCCATGCCAACGGCACCCTGGAGGAGACATCAGCCGCGATGCGTCGCGTGAACCCCGCCGTCACCTGGCGCGAGTGGCTGATCGCCCCCGCTTACCAGCAGGCCGAACAGGGAGACCACAGCCTGATCCAGGAGCTGCAGGAGGTGTTCAGCACTCCCTATGACGATCTCTCAGAAGACCGTGCCGCCCGTTACGACCGCCTGAGGCCCCGGGACTTGTTCAATACCGGCGGCCTCTCCCACTACAGCTGTTCGTCGTAATCAGACAGCCTTGGATCACAGCAATTGATCAAGAAAGGCAAAGGCTCACGCTGCAATTCAGCTGCGAGTCAACGGTCAAAAGCACAGCCATGCAGGGATCGCCATAGCTTGAAATGAGCTGTCTGTGGCTGATGTTCACTCTCGACAAAGCACGTCAGATTTTCCCAGAAACCCGCACGGCTGATGCCGTTCCAGCGATCACAGCACGCTTCAGGTTGCTCAGCCCTGAAGACCAACTGGCATTGATCTGGTTTGCCTATCTGGAAATGGGTCAAACCATCACCGTGGCAGCACCTGGCGCCGCACGGATGGAGTTAGCCAAGCCCACCCTCAATGAAATCCTTACCATGAGTCACGAGGAGCAAACCAAGGTGATGTGCGATCTGGCCGCGAAAGTGCATGCACCAATCTCAACGCGCTACGCCTACTGGTCTGTGAACGTCAAACTCGGATTCTGGTATGAACTGGGTGAATTGATGCGTAAGGGCAAAGTTGCGCCGATCCCATCCGGATACAAGCTTTCAGCCAATGCATCCTCGGTTCTTGAGGCCATTAAGAGCGTTGAGCAAGGTCAGCAGATCACCCTGCTTCGCAACTTCGTTGTTGACATGGGATTCGACCCAAACATTGATGACTACAACGTGATCGCCGAACCCATTATTGCCCCGACCCCGCTTGAACAACGCGAGAGCATTCTGATTCCTGGAGTGCTCAACCAAACCGTTCTGAGCTACATGCAGCTCCTGAACGCTAATGACTTCGATCAACTGATCGATCTTTTTCTGGATGACGCGGCCCTGCAACCTCCCTTTCAAAAGCCGATTATTGGCCGTGAAGCAATTCTTCGCTTCTTCAAGCGTGATTGCCAGAACCTGAAGCTGCTACCCAGGGGAGGATTCAGCGAACCAGCGGAGGGAGGCTTCAATCAGATCAAGGTGACCGGAAAGGTTGAAACCCCTTGGTTTGGCAAGGAGGTTGGCTTGAATGTGGCCTGGCGCTTCCTTCTAGATCAGAACAACAAAATTTACTTTGCTGCCATCGATTTACTCGAATCACCGGAAGAAGTAAGCAAACTCGGTGACAAGTAATCCAATCACAAGACCAGGCCCTGGATTGCGATGGACCCTACTGATTGGATCCACCTGGCTCCTATCTCTGATCATGGCAGTTTTTCTAACTGCGGATCACTTCAATCCCGTGATCACAACGGTCTTTGTGATCTTAAGAACATTCCTACAAACCGGTTTATTCATCCTGGCCCATGACGCCATGCACGGCAGCCTGACACCCGGCCAACCAAGCCTCAACCGACGGATCGGCAACTACTGCTTGTTGGCCTATGCAGGCCTTCATTTTGAATCCTGCCGCCTCAACCATATGCAACATCACCTTCAACCGGAATCGAGCGACGATCCCGACTACTGCGAACCTGACAAGGCCGCCATCCTCGAATGGTACGCACACTTCCTCTCCCACTACCTTGAGCCCAAACAATTCCTCAAACTGACACTGCTCTGGTTCAGCCTTTACCTCCTCATGGTGAACCATCATCAGCAGGCGATGGCCTCACTGATTCTGTTTTGCGTGATCCCGCTGATCCTCAGCTCCTGGCAGCTATTTATCGTCGGTATCTGGCTTCCCCATCGACCTGGAGATGACACAACCGACAAGCATGGAGCCCGCAGCCTCAATCTTCATCCGGCATTATCTTTCGCGGCCTGTTATCACTTTGGCTACCACTTTGAGCACCATCAATCACCCCATACACCATGGCATCAATTAGCAGAACTGCGCGCCAGCAACTCGGTCCAATCCAGCCGCACCCAGCACTGAGCTCACGATCCCTCCCACACAATCATGTCGGCTTCAGACTGGACTCTCCCTGACCAATACATTGCCAGTCAAGCCTTTGAGCTTGGCAAACAACGCTTGATCACAAGCCTAATCAACACTCTTCAGCGCGAGTCATCCCAACTAAATACCGCAGAATCAATCTGGAGATTGCATGATTTCCTGAGCAGCGCGAGGTATCAATATGAGGGACGTTCAGATTTTGAATTCAGCACCATCCTTTTCCATCTCGCAGACATGCTCAAGCACAATCTGATTAGCCTTGAAGATCTCAACGGGCTCGAGCAGTCCAAGCTGAGCAAGGTGATTGCGATGGCGATGTTCTGATTCGCCTAAAGGCAGGTTTGCTCAGAGGGCCTGTCCAAAGGCGGCGATCTCTGCTGGTGTGGGATTCATCGCGATCGCCAGCAGCAGCAGGTCGGCCGCCAGCAGCTGATCCCCCTCAGCGAGCAGCAAGCGTCTCAACAGGATCACATCGCCGTAGTCAGCGGCAGCGTTCCCACTAAGGAAACTCCGGGCCGTACCTCGGGCAACCACCAACTGGAGAGACATGCTCATGGCTTCAAGCTGGCACCGCCAAGGATTCCAGTGATGAGACAGCAGATTCTCAGCTGATTTGCTGACCAGGCCCGGGCCGCTAGGCCATCAGTGATTGGTAGGCCTCGCTGATGCGCCGGAAGGCCTCTGCCGAGCCACCCATATCCGGATGGTGCTGTTTCACCAGGCGCCGAAACGCCTGCTTGATCGCCTCCTGAGACGCCCCGGCCTGAAGGCCCAGCACTGCCAGAGGATCCGAACCGGAGGTCCAGGCCTGGGCGTTGCTCTGCCGGCGATCACTGCTGCGTTGATCCGTGCTGCGTTGATCCGTGCTGCGTTGATCCGTGCGGGTGCGCCGGCTGCTGTTCGGACGCAGCCGCTGGCGTAGCTCCGCCACCACCCGGGCCGGATCCTCATCAAGCCACTCACTGGCCCGCACGCCATAGAGCGCGAAGGCGGCCAGCACGGCCATGCCCTTCTTGGTGGCCCTGCGCCCCACCGCCGACAGCAGATCGGTGCCCAGGCCGCTCACCAGCCGGTCAAGGCGCTGCTGGAGACTGAGCTGCGGGTGGAAGCTGCTGCGGTTGAGTCGATCCACCAGAGCCTCCAGGCCGCTCTGACGCAGGTCAGTCCAGCCCGCTTGCTGGGCCATGGCCTCGCCCCAGCGACGCACCTGGTCAGCACTCACCCGCGGCGGCGGACTGGCGGAAGGCTCCTGCCATCGCGGGGACTGCACCCACTGCTGACGCCTCTGCCGCTCAAGCTCCCGCTGCAGCCGTCGCACCTCCCGGCGCAGGGCCTCATTCTCCGCGAGCAGTGCCGTGAGGTTGACGGTGACACGGGGATCGGCCCCCGGGTCCTGAACGCGCGATCGAGAGGTCGACCACTGGCGCGGATCAAATCCCATGGGGTGCGCTCACCAGGGCAGCAGCTCACCGTTGGAGTGCCAGAAGCTGCCGCTGGTTTCCAGGGTGAGTGCATCGATGCGCGCCAGCAACCCCTCGACCGCCTGCTCCGGGGCTATGCCATTGGGATTGAAGTTGATCATGCGGGTGCGTACGAGGCCAGGATGCAGGATCGCGACTGCAATACCGCGGGGATGGAGGTCAATCGCCAGCGATTTGCCGGCCATGGTCAAGGCCACCTTCGACATCCGGTAGCCATAGGAGCCCCCGGAGCTGTTATCGGCGATCGAACCCATACGACTGGTCATCAACGCCAGCTTGGCCCCCCGCGGCATCTGATCCAGCAGCGCCCGCGCCAGCAGCAACGGCGCCAGGGCATTCAGCTCGAACTGACGGCGGATCCCCTCCGGATCGAGATCCTCCAGCCCCATCGACTGCAGGATGCCGGCATTGAGAATCACCACATCAAGACGCTGTCCCTGCAGGCGGGCCACCAGTTCAGCGGGGGTCCCAGACTCGGCCAGATCCAGCCCCGCTTCAATTCGCACCCCCAGGGCCTCCAGCTCCCGCGAGGGCTCGCGGCAGACCGCAATCACCTGCTCACCTCGCGCTTGCAACTGCCGGCAATACTCCAGACCAATGCCCCGGTTGGCACCTGTGACCAGACACGCTGCCATCCAACCTCAAAACGCTGGCTTGCCGCTCCCATCCTGGGGGATCGCCCCATCTCTGATCAGTCCAATCACCACGAAGCTGCGGCCGGGATGATCGGCCGCCGTGACCCGGCAGGCATCACTGCGGCTGGAGGCCCGCACCCGCACTCTCTGTTCACCAGCCGCCGACAACAGGCAAACCTCATAGGACCCACGCATCACGCCTCCGGAGCGCACCCTCATCCGATGTTGTGGCACAGGCGAATTTCATCCCGCCGGAGAGATGTCGAAATGAAATTCCCCTGACGGAAGGATCACAGGCAGGCCTAAACCGAATCCATCCGCACGATTCCAATGGCGTTCATCAGCCGCATTTGTGCCACCTCCCGCGGGACCACCATTGATGCCGTCGGCAACGGCCGCTATCGGGTCTGCGATCGCCAGTCGCACTGCGCCGAAGTGGATGGGCTCTGGAAGGCCTATGAAACCCTCCGGCAGCAGGAGCAGCGGTCCGACTGAAGCCGCGGCCCTGCTCCTAGAAGCTCTGCTCGCTCTGGCCAGCGAAACGCCCCGCATAGTGTTCATCACCCTCCATGCGCTGGAAGATGAACTGACAGATGGGCGTGCCCGGGGTGACCGCCAAGGGCGCCGGCCCGAAATTACTCATCTCCAGCACCTGCTGGCTGTCGATGCCTGGCCCCATGAACGGTGCACTGATGTGCACCATCAATCCGAGGCGTGCAAACCGACTCCGCCCCTCCAGCCAACCGCATAGCCCCGGGCCGAGCTTGAGACGCTCGCGCGTGATACCCAGCACCGTCTCGCCCGGCATGATCAGGAAGTGCTGCCCCTCAGGGACCTCCAGCTTGTCGGTGAAGCTGCGGTAATCGGTGTGTTCGCGCACCTCAATCACTTCATGCACCTTGCGGAACACCCGGAAGGTGCTGGCCAGGGTGAGATCCACAGAGGCCGGTCCCACATGCTCGGCCGTGAACGGGGTGATCGTGATCTGGCCGTGATCCATCGCCTCGAGAATGGCCCGGCGCCCTAACACCACCATCGGAACCCTTTTTGGGCGCTCAGTTTATGGGCTTTGCAGGGGTGGCCATCATGGAGACATTCGATCAACGCCATGCCGCTGCGCCGAACCAAGCGCTGGAATCTGATGGCCGCTGTGGCCCTGCTGCTGGCGGCGATGCTGGCGGTCTCGGGGATCAGCCAGCTTGATCTTCAGCGCGGTGCCGACGCCGATCGCCTGCAGCTCAGCGCCCTGCCCCACCGCAGCAGCATCCGCCTGGAGCAGCAGCGGCGCGACGGCTGGAGCTCCCTGCGTAGCGATCGACTGTCAGAACGGGAGTTGCAGCAGGATGCGGAGAACGCCGCTGCCGCGACCTATCGCGTCACGGTCGGGGTCTACGCCACCAACACCTACGACCTCGACCTGAGCGTTCCCAGCTTCGCGTCAAACGGCTACATCTGGCTGCGCTGGAAGGAGCCGCTGCAGCGCTACCTCGAGGAGCAGCAGCTGGGACTTGAGGATCGCGTGATCCTGCTCAATCAGCTGCTCTCCGATGCCGATCCGGGACTCCAACCGATCGGCGACCCAGAACGTCTCGACGATGGCAGTTATTACCAGCTCTTCTCCTACCTCGGACGCTTCTACATCGATCGCGCCAGTTTCCGACGTTTTCCCTTCACCACTGTGAGCCTGCCGCTGGTGCTGGAGGCCGATGACGTTGACGGGGTGTTCGAGTACGCCAATCTGCGCTTTGTTCCGGATGTGAAGAACAGCGGTGTCGGCCTGTTCTCAGGAATCATCGGCTGGCTGAAACGGGGCTGGTCCATTGCGGAATATCGCCATCAATACGCCACCAACTTCGGCCTCGGCGGTCCAGCAGCGGCCTACAGCACCCTGGTGTACGACATCGCCTTTGGCACCTCCTCCTGGTCGGCGTTCTGGCGCCTGATCCTGCCGCTGCTCGTGGTGATGGCGATGGTGCTGCTGGTGTTCAAGGTGCGTCCTGATGAGCAGGATGCACGCGCCGGTATTCCCGTGACCGTGCTGCTCACCCTGGTGTTCCTGCAGCAGACCTACCGGGATGAACTACCCCAGCTGCCCTTTCTCACCTTCCTGGATCAGGTGTATGTGGTGGCCTATGTGGTCACCCTGCTGGCCTTCGTGCTCGTGATCTGGATCGGACGCCGCTACAACGAACTCGAGGCCATGCCCGAGGGGCCACAGCGCCAGGCGCTCGCCCACCGCCTGCACACCCTCGATGAACTCTGGCCGCTCAGCGTGGTGGGATTCACAACCGTGAGCGTGGTGCTGTGCTGGCTCACCCTGCCGCCCCTGAGCTGAGGGTCCGGCGCAAGAAGATTCAGCGCAAGAAGATTCAGCGGATCAGAGTGAGATCGGGGTACTGAGCCGTGAGCTTTCCGTTGCGGTCGTAGGTGTTCATCGCCATCCGGTTGCTGCCGTCGAGAGGGATGGCCAACTGCACCACGGCATCTCCGGTGTGGCAGGGCTTCGGGAACAGGGTGAGGCGCGCAACACCAACCACCAGATCGCTGGGCTCACTGGGGGGCACCAACTGATCTGGGAAGGTGCCGTTGCGGCCCCAGGGCAGAATCTCGACGCTGTAGTCGCTATCGCAGATTCCGTTCAAGGGTGTGCCCCAGCGGAGGCGAGTGGGCTCCACTGTCAGAATGTTTACAACAGCACGACCGGCCGTGCTGTTGGCCTTCCAACGGCCCAGATAAACGTTGTCGCCAGCCCATTCGTCGGGCTTGATCGGCTCCTTGACAGACCGAACGTTCGATTCAGCGCTGAGCCGATGGGCGCGCATCGAACCGCCGTAGATCGCCCCGATCAGGTAACCACTCGCCTGATAGGCGATGGCACTGCCGACCCCGGCGATCAGGGCCGCACTCAGCAGGGCGTGACCAGTGGAGCGACGCATGACCCTCGCTGGATTCAATCCAGCAAGGCTAGAGAGATCATCGGAAAGTGAATCGTCAGGAACTCAACGCCGACACACACCCCATGGCCGTTTGAGGTGACGATGGGACGCCCGATCCCAACCGCCCATGTCCGGCGGCACCATGGCCTTCCCGGAACACCACATCATCCAGGAGATCCTCGAGGCCTATGCCGGTCGGGTGGCCGCGGACGTGGCCGATGCAGCGGACGAGCGACAACCTCTGATCGAGTCCTTCCACATTCAGCTGCTCACCCTCAGCCCCCAGCAACTGGATGTGGTGCATCAGGAGTGGTGTCCCTGAGGCCGAACCCGCCGAACTGGCCCTAGAAACTCAGGCGACAGCGGGCGGCATGCATCTGAAGCTCACCGGAAGAACTGCCATTCATGGGGTTGTAGGCATAGGGCGCCCGGTTGCCGGAACCCAGCTCTGCGACGCCGCAGTCCATGCTGCGGCCGTCAATCTGCAGCGAAAACTCCTCGATGGGTATCCCGGATTGCTGAGGGCTCTGCCGGCGAATCTCCACAGGCGGTAAGGGCGGAATGGGTGGTGGGTCCACGCGTGCCCTGAGCGTCAATGCCAGCCAGCATGCCCCGGACAAAAGCGGTTGGCCACTGCCAGTGCCGTGGGGTCGTTGGTCACGGGCTGCCAACCCTTCGGGACTGACCGGGGGATGCGCACATCACCGAGTCGGTCAAAGGTGCGGTCCTGACAGTCGAGGTGATACGTGAAAAAGGAGCGGGTCGACCCCGCGGGCGTCCCGCCCGTGAGGCTCGGAGCCACATAGCCATCACGCCAACACCGGTTGCGCTCGCAGCGCACCGTGCCGGGGTTGCCTTGATTCAGCCGAGCAGGGATGGATGGCCACTCGATCACCGTGTGGCCGACGAATTCCAGATATCGATCACGACGACCACTGAGCACAATCGGTCGCACGGAGGCATCGTCGTAGCTGTAGGGGCTTGGTAGCGGCACGGCAACCATCTCCGCCATCGCTGCACCCTCCAGGCCGGGTAGCACCTGAAGCAGGGCCGCTGCAGCGGTCATCAAAGGCAGACGAGGCATCGGTCTTCGCTTGGGCCCTCACTGTCGATGGCACGGAGCCCAAAGATCTCCCCCAAATGGGGGAGGGTTGTGACCAGCTGCAACTCAGGCTGCGGTATCAAGGCAATGACATTCGGCAGCACGGCATCGATGGCGAGCGCAGTGTTTCCCCAGGCATCGCTCGGACAACTGCTGTTCACCCTGCTGTTACTCGGCCTCGTCGCGCTGGTGATCGGCGTCCCCATCGCCCGCCAACGTCGCCACGTGCAGCAGTTTCAGAAGCGCGTTCAGGAGCGCGACAAACCGGACTAGAGCTCAAACACCTTTACAACTCAAACACCTTTACAACTCAAACACCTTTACAACTCAAACACCTTTACAACTCAAACACCGTGCCCAACAGGCTGGCCGGATGATCCACCCCATCCGTGCGCAGCAATTCCAATTGCAGCAGCAGGACGACATGAGCCGAGAAGCGAAGCGCCGAAACGATCGCGAGGCCGAGGCAGAGAGGGCAGTGCATCAATCCCATGGATGCAGCTTCGAGCGGTTATCCCTCCGCTGACGAGAACCGTGCGATTTCTTGACCTTGCTGTGAAGCAAGGAGGCCACAGGGTCTCCGCGCTGCGGTCAGTAGTAACGCCCGGGATACTCCCCGGGATGGTCCACCCGCGTCACCCGCACGCCGGCCACGGATCGCCCTGAGAGGCGCAGAAGGTCGCTCCCCGAAACGGCATAACCCAACTCTTGGGCGAGCATGGCCACCTGATCCGCAGTGATCGCCTCCTGCACCTGCCGCCGCAACTGCGGATCGCGCGCCAGCCGCTGAAGAAACTGCTCGAGCGGATTCAGAGGCCTGCCATGCAATCAAGGTAGACCCTACAGACAGCGATCAGCCTTAACCCTTTCTCCCTTGCACAGCACCGATCTCCCGTCTTAGTACATGCGTACTGATTCCGGGGATCATGGAGGACTGGGACTTCATTGAGCAGGGCGAGCTGCGCAGCAGCCGCTGCGCCAGCGTCTGCATCACCTGCCAACACTTTCGCTACAGCTGCGATCAGCACTGCCGAACGCTGCTCGCGTGCGGACTTCGCCAGCGCCTCTTGCCCCAGGGAGACCATCTCACCCGCACCTGTTCGTTCTGGGCCCCCACCTGGCAGCAACAGGCGGGTTGGGCACCGGAGGTGGCCTGAGGAGTCAGCGCTCTCGCCAGCGATTCCAGGCCTTTCGATGCCATGGGGTGACGTCCTGCAGGGGAGGCGGCGGCCCTTGCTGGACCCGTTCCATCCGCTCCAACTCCGCACGCAGCTCACGCAACACGGGGATCAAAAGAAGCGCTGCAACGAGTCCCACCACCAGGAGCACCGGCAGCAAGGTGACCAGCCAGATCGCAGCCACGGTCGCAGCCACAATCCCGGCGAGCATGGCACTCAGTCGCCGCAGCCATCGCGGCCGGCTTCGCCCAGGAAGTTGCTTCATGGCAGCAGCGCGTTTGCCGTCACTCTGCCGCGGGCACGCCAGATCCAATCTCGGTCAGCGCCAGCCGTGAGGCAATGCGCCTTTACACCGATTGCCGATGTGTTCCAGGCGACCAAGACTGAGTGCATCGAGATCGGAGGAACCGGATGACGGCAGACACTCCACCTGAGCAACTCCTAGAAGCAAGCTGACTTTCTGGCCCCTGCTCAAACAGTTTTCACACCCAAAGAAGGGCTCGTCACCTCATCAGGTCATCAACGCCTGAACGACCCTCCACACCGCACCGCCACAGGTGCCCTTCAGAGTCAAAAGCCCCTCACCTGGAACCATGGCCCCAGGCGCCACCAGCCAGACGCTTCCTGTTTCCTTTCGCTTCACACACTGTCCTTCGCAACGGAGTTTCTTTCTGATTCGCGTTCAGTTCAGTCGATGACAGGAAACTGATGAACAAACGAGCGACGTAGGCCGTCTCTTCCATCCGGGAGGGGCGGCCTCCTTCGTGAGCAGTCAGCCCAGCCAGCATGGTCATCGCAGCCAGCCGGGACCATGCTTTGAACAAACGGAGCGGCTGCCACCTTGATCACCACCAGTGCTCCACCGCCGATCGCCGGCCGCGAAGACGAGCTCCGGGCCCTGATGGAACAGCCCGCGCTCACACCACTCATCTCCTCAGAGCGACCGCTGGCGTCGAGCCGCTCCGCCTTTGCCTGTGCGCTGCACATGCATCAGCCCACGATCCCAGCCGGGCCCGATGGAGCACTGATCTCCCACCTGCAATACATGCTCGACCACCCCGGCGAGGGGGATAACCACAACGCCGAGCCGTTTGCCCATTGCTACCGGCGAATGGCCGAGCTGATTCCCGAGCTGATCGGTGAGGGCTGCGAGCCGCGGATCATGCTCGATTACTCCGGCAACCTGCTCTGGGGTGCCACCCAGATGGGGCGTGAGGACATCACTGGCGCGCTCCGATTCCTGACCTGCGACCCGCAGATGCAGCGCCATGTGGAGTTTCTCGGGAGCTTCTGGAGCCATGCAGTGGCCCCCTCCACGCCGATCCCGGATCTGAAGCTGCAGATCAGCGCCTGGCAGCATCAGTTTGCGGCGATGTTCGGTGATGAGGCGCTGCAGAGGGTCCGGGGCTTCTCGCCACCGGAAATGCATCTGCCCAACCATCCCGACACCCTGTTCAGCTTCATCACCGCCCTGCGGGAGAGCGGTTATCAGTGGCTGCTGGTTCAGGAGCACAGCGTGGAAACCCTCAGCGGTTCCCCCCTGAACAGGGAGCAGTGCCTGCTGCCCAATCGCCTGGTGGCCCGCAATGCTTGCGGTGAGGAGATTGCGATCACAGCTCTGATCAAGACCCAGGGCTCCGACACCAAGCTCGTGGGTCAGATGCAGCCCTGCTACGAGGCACTGGGGCTTGATCGCCTCCCCCTCGGCACCAAAACGGTGCCCGCCCTGGTGACACAGATTGCCGATGGTGAGAACGGGGGCGTGATGATGAACGAGTTTCCCGAAGCCTTCCGGCAGGCCCATCGCCGACTCCGTGAGAACGGAAACGGCTGCATCGCCCTCAACGGCACGGAGTATCTGGCGCAGCTGGATGCCGCCGGAATCGACACCAGTGCATTCCCAACCATTCAGGCCGTGGGTCAGAGCCGGCTCTGGGAGGCGGTGGGATCGGCACCGACGCCGGCAGCTGTGCAGGCTGCGATCGAGCGACTGCAGCAGGCCGATCCCTCCTTGGCGATGGAGGGATCCTCATGGACCAACGATCTCAGCTGGGTGCAGGGATACGACAACGTTCTGGAGCCGATGCAGGAACTCAGCGCCCGCTTTCACGCCCGCTTCGATCATCTGCGCGATCAGGATCCAACAATCAGCCGACGCGCCGACTACCAGGAGGCCCTCCTGCATCTGCTGCTACTGGAAACCAGCTGCTTCCGTTACTGGGGGCAGGGCACCTGGACCGACTACGCCAAGGAGATTCACCGACGCGGCATGGCGCTGCTGGAGGGGCAATCCGGCTGAGGGGCGTCAGCCGGCCGTACTGGAGCGGCGACGCACCACCCGGCGCCCATCCGGGGTCTGCTCCACGGTCGCGTCACCAGCGGGGGTGGTGGTCACGTCCTCGCCCTTCGGCTCATCTTCGGGAGGTTCCATCTCCGCCACCAGACCCACAATCACCGCAGCCTGAATCTGATCGGCGAGATCACCGATGGTCATCAGCGCCTTGAGGGTGAGCTCCAGGCGGGAATCACGGGGCAAGCCGGGGCGCAGCTTTTTCACGCTGGCCCAGAGCTCCTGAGCCACTTCCTTCAGCAGGGCCTTGTCAGACATCCCTTCTCAACAATCAATCGCATCAACCTACCCGGCTGCGAATCAGCCTCGGAAGCAGCGAGAATGATCCGATGCCTCTCACCCTTGTGTATGACGGCGGCTGCCCGTTCTGCCGTCATTTCGCCCTGCGCAGTGAACTGCTCGGTGGCATCCCCGATCTGGTGATCCGCGATGGCCGCGCTGATCACGGGCTGCGACGGCAGCTCCGCGAGCAGGGCCACGACCTCAACAAAGGCGCCGTGCTGATGGATGGTGCACGGGTCTGGCATGGCAGTGAAGCGATCGCTGTGCTCTGCCGCCAGCTGACGCCGACTGACCCACTGCTTCAGTTGCTGCACGGACTCTTCCGCGACAGCCGCCGCGCCAACCTGCTCTATCCAGGCCTGCTCGCCGCCCGGCAACTCGCTCTCGGCCTGCAGGGCCTACCTCTGGATCCGGATCGAGCCTGAGCTCAGCTGATCCGCTCAGATCAGACGGCTGCCCCGGGAGGGCAGTGGCAGCGCCAAAACAATCAGAAGTCCGGTGCGCACCCTTGGCTTCAAGTCACTCCCCGTGATGGTCGTGGTCCGTATGGCATGACTCTGCAGGGCAGGACGATCCCGTCCATCATCGGTGGGGTATTCGTCAGGCGCGCTTCACGATGAACGGCAAGTTGCTGGTGGTGACCATCCTGCTGGCACTGGCCGGGGTCGCCGCGTATGAATACGTGCTTCTTCAGGGCCTTGCGCCTGCCTGAGTTGGCTCCCATGGTTTCGCGTCTGTTTTTCGCCCTTCTGCTGGTCACGGCATTGCTTCTGGGCCCTTCAACGGCCTGGGCCGCCGACCTGAAACTCAGCGCCGTGGAGCTGGCCCCCTGCGACGCTGCCGATCCCGGGGCCCAGCCGGGAGCGACAAGCGCCGGCAACCGCGGCAGCATCAGCAGCCCGGAGGGAGCGAGCTGCTACGTGCTCACGGGCACCGTTGAGAACCCCGGCCGCCGTCCCGTGGTCGATACCGACGTCTACGCGCGCATCCTCGACAGCAGCGGCGAACCGGTCCTGCAGAACCGCACACGGGTGGGGTCCATCGGCGATGTGGAACCTGGCTCCCATCCCTTCGCCTTGCGTCTGGCCGTGCCCACCGGCACCCCAGGCCCCTTTGAAGTGAAGAACGCCCGCGCGCGCGGCTTCAGTGCTCCGGTGCGCAGCCGTGCCGGCGACGACGAAGAGCTGCTGCCCCTGGAGCAGGGCGTGGTCAGCAGCCAACCCGCCCCCGCCCCCCGCTGACGCCTCGATGGACCTCGTTCTGTTTCTCTGCACGGGCAACTACTTCCGCAGTCGCTTTGCGGAGCAGTGGTTCAACCACAGGGCACGTCAGCTCGGACTTGATGACCAAGTGCAGGCCAGCTCAGCCGGCCTGGGGGTGAGGCCTGACAGCGGCAACGTCGGAGCGATGGCCAAGGAGGCTCTGGCGGCCCTGCGGGAGCGCGGATTGGAGCTGGATCCAGCGGATCTGGCCCTGCCCCATCAGGTGAGCCGCCAGGAACTCGAGCAGGCCAGCTGCGTCATCGCCGTGGACGCCGAAGTCCATCGCCCCATGGTGCAGGCCCTGTGCCCTGACTGGGAGGAACAGATCACGTTCTGGAGCGTGAAGGACCTGGGCGAGGGGGAGGCTGATGCCGACCCGATCGTCCAGCTGCAGGGGCGGGTGGAGCAGGTGCTGCAGTGCTGGCAGGTGCAGCTGAAACGCATCGACCAGCCCCTGCTCGATGCGGTTGCCACCGAAGCGCGCCAGCGCGAGCGCCTGCGACGCAACCACAACCTTCACCGGGAGAGCGACCTGGTTCAGAGGTTTCTCAATTCACTGCAGCCTGGCACCTACGTGCGCCCCCACCGCCACGTGCGAGCCGAAGTGGGCACCGGGTTCGAATGCTTCCTGGTGCTTCAGGGGGCGCTCGGGCTACTGGTCTTGGATGCTCAGGGCCATCTGTTGAGGCAGGAACGGCTGAGCGCCAAGGGCTCCCTACGGGGTGTGGAGCTGGCGGAGAACCAGTTCCACACCCTGGTGGCCCTGGAACCCGACACGGTGATGTTCGAACTCAAGCAAGGCCCCTATCTCCCCACCGCCGACAAGGACTTTCTGCCGATGTTCCCGCTCGAGGGGACCCCAGAGGCCCAGGACCAGGAGCAGCGCTGGCGGGATCTGTTCAACGGAAGCGGCCCCAGCTCAGAACAATGAGCCCTGGACCGGCGCCTCAGCGGGAGCGCGCAACGGTGTGAGCGGTCGGACCTGCCAGCCGACTGGATCCCACCCCAGCAGCAAAGGCTCGAGGGCACGCAGCTCGGCACCATCGCTCGGAGCCATCCAGGCCTCCTCCAGTCCCGCGGGAATGAGCACCGGCATCCGGTCGTGGAGGGGGCGGATCAAGGCGTTGGCCTCGGTGGTCAGCACGGTGCAGGTATCCACCTCACTGCCATCCGCACCGAGCCAGCGCTCCCAAAGGCCCGCGATCCAGAAGGGCTGACCGTCGTCCCGGGCGATCTGCTGGCCCTTCTCAAAAAAGCAGCTGGCCGGCAGCAGGCAGCGCCGGTGCCGCCAGGCCCCACGGAAGCTGGCCTTTTCGGCAACGGTTTCAGCTCGGGCATTGAACGGCCTTGGTCCGGTGGATGGGTCCTTGACCCAGGAGGGGATCAACCCCCAGAGCATCAGGGCGGCTTGGTCCTTGCCTTCCTCGCGGCGCAGGGCCAGCAGCGGTTCACCGGGGCGGATCAGATCCCTTGGGGCGTAATGACGGCGATGGTCCCCATCAAGACGCTCCAGCAAGGGAACCGGCAAGTTGGGGAGGGCTGTGCTCAAGGCATAGCGACCACACATCAAGCCAGCTCCCGGCAGCCAAAGGCCTCCTCATTCAAGGAGACCCAGATCAGCTGGCAGACCCCACGGTTTCCACATCGGCTTGAGAACTGGCAGCAAAGGAGGCCTCCAAGCGGGTCTGCTGTTGGCTGAGTTCAGGAGCCAATCGCCGCACGATCAGTTCATCGGCAGCGAAGCGTCCGGGGCCCACGGTCAGCACAGCAGCGGCACTGGCGAAATAGAGGCCGAGCAGCTCCAACAGATAGATGTTGAAACCGTTGATCACGATCGCGTGGTAGATCGCAACACTGATCGTGCCCAGAATCGCCAGCGCCCCGAAACGGGTGAGGAACCCCGTGATCAGAAGCCAGCTTCCGGCGATCTCGGAAAACGCCGCCAGATAGGAGAGGGTGATCGGGAAGGGAAGGTGAAGCGGCCGCACAAAGGCGTCAGCAAAGTTGTCGATATTGGCCAGCTTTTCGTAGCCGTGATGGATCAGCAGTGAGCCGGTGAAAACCCTCAGCACCAACAAGCCGAGGTCGGCAAGAAACGGGCGCGTCAGCAGAGTGCGCAACACAAGAGAACAAGCGGGTTTACAAAACGTAAGGAGACCTCCATGGCAGCCGTGGACGCCGGGTGGTGCTCGCGAATGATTGAGCAGAAGTACCTAGGCGGCAGGCGGCACCACAGCCGACGCTTCGGCGCGCCAGGATGCATCAAGAAACGAAACATTTTCTTGACATGAGTACGGAATCCTTTCTTGCCATCGTCCTAAGCATCGGCGCTGCCCTGGCCAGCATCAGTTTCTGGAAGTTCAGCAAGGCCGACGCCAGTGCAGGCAAGGCTGAATAAGCTCAGCCACCCTCTGTGACCCCCATGCCGAACGATTCCGACTACCGCTACGAACCCCTGGAGGCCTTTGGGGAGAGCCTCACGACGCGGCGCCCCTGGAACACTCAGGCCCTCGTGGGCGTTGAACGCCTCAACGGGCGCGTGGCGATGCTGGGCTTCGTTGCAGCTTTGATTGGCGAGCGACTCAGCGGCGTTGGCCCCGCCGGTCAGGTGCTGGCAGCCCTGCGCTGGTATCTGAATCTCGGCTGACCCATGCACGCCCCGGATCGAAAGGAACTCCTGGAACTCGAGCAGGGCGCACGCCGCCATGGAAGCGGCATCACGGCCACGGAACTCGTGGGCTGCTGGCGGCTTCAAACCGTCTGGCCCCGCACAACCGGTGAGGCCAACGGCATGAGCGGTTGGCTGCTCAGGCAGCTCCAGGCTCGCCTGGAGATCGTTATCGATACCGATGGCCAATTAAGCCTCAGCAATGCGGTGAATCTGGGCGCCCTGGAACTGCGCTTTCGAGGCCCCGGGCAACTGATCGGGGCTCGTCCTTTGCTGCGCTTCCACTTCACGACCCTCTGCCTCTCCCTGGGAAAGCAGGTCCTGATCGAGCGGGACCTGCCCGCCCCGACAGCCCAGAAGGAGCCTTTCTTCGCCCTGATTCATCGCGACCGCAACGGTTCACTGACGGCAAGGGGACGCGGCGGCGGACTGGCCCTTTGGACGCTCAGGGATTGAGCCGCTGCTCCCGCCAACCCTGCCCCTGCTCCCAGCAGCGGCGCAGGTGAGGGTGTGGCTTGAGATCCAGCTGCTCGACGCGATCGATCACCACCTGCAGCAATCGAAACGCCTCCGGCAGTGGGCTGCCATCAGGCAGTTGCTCGGGCCAGGGTCCCTCCGGCACGAACGAGGCCCCGGGAGCGGGCCAGCCCCACACCGCCCTCCCCTGGGGCGACATCCCCTGCCAGTGCTGCTCGAGGGCTTCGATCGCTTCTGCGGCCCCGATCACCCTGGCTGTCCCCCGCAGCCGGAACTGCTCCCGAGCCTTGCGAAAGAGCCAACAGAGCTCCACCCGTGGCTGCTGAATCAGATCCTGCGGCTTCTCGCTGCGGGCATCCGTGAGCAGATCGAGCTGGGCAGGCGCCGACCACCCCCGGAACACCAGGGTGCGCACCCGGGGGGTGCCATCACTGGCCAATGTGGCCAGCTGCAGCCATCCGCCCCCGGGGGCACGCCCCTCCCGCTCACGGGCAGCGCGCAACAACGGTCTCCAGGGAGGCAGCCCACCACTCACTGCCCCATCACTGCGTTGCGAGATGACGCTCACGCCTGCGAGAGCCAGGGCTCGAGAAACGCCAACGGGTCATGCATGGTCTCCGAGAAGCCGAGGATGCCGCGATCGCGATGGCAGTAGAGCAGGCTGTCGTCGGAATCAATCAGGAAGGTGCCGCCCCGCTGGGTGATGAAGGCGTCATCCGGCACATAGGTGCGCCAGTGGCGCAGCACCTCATTCATGTTGCGCAACCGCAGGGTCGCCAATTCAAAGGGCCGCTGAAAGCCGCTGCCTCCAGCGCGCTGAAACAAAGACGCCGGGAAAGCAGGCAGCACCCCTGTATCGATCACGGCGTCGTCGGTGAAACGCTGGGCCGCACGACGATCACCGACATAGCCCCGCAGCACCTCAGCCAGAGTGCCTGGTGACCCGAAGCCGGCACACATCAGCAAAAGCCCTGGCCAGGGTCCGCCCGGCGTCCTGAGACCTGCATAAAGCCCCAAGGAACGATGCAGCTGCGCATCAGGCACCACCTCCAGCGCCGTGGGCGGGAAGCCAGTGAACGCACAGAACCTCTCGGCGCCTGCCTCATCTCCGATGGCGATCGCCAGGAGGCTGATGCCGGCACGCCTGAGCCTGGGTAAGACGGGCACCAGGGCCTGGGCGTACTCCATCGAATCAAAGTCACCGAGCTGGCTGAGCAACAACACCAAACGGCGGCCCGTCTGGCAATCAGCCGTCTGCCGCAGGCGAATCAGCAAGGACTCCGGAGCCTGCATCAGCGGGGGGGCAACAACTCTCGCTCGCCTGTCACAACCGCAGAGCAAGGCGACTCGTCCAAGCGATCCAGTTGATGAGCAAATTCCCTGAGCTCCGCATCGAGCTCAAGCAGCATCACGGCCAAGGCCTGGGCCAGCTCGCAGCTGAAGGATTGCGACATGCCAGGTCTCAGGCGGGACTCATCCGTTGTAGAGGGCAGGCAGCCACTGCCGTGGCTGCCGTTGCGGCTCAGACACAAAACGGTCCAAAGCCAGCCGGATCACTGATGCTCCCGCTGCCAACGGCTGAGGTTGGCCGGGGAGAATTTGTGACCGTGACGGAGCGCCACCTTGGCGACGCAGGTGTTGTCGCTGCCGCAGCTCTCCACCTCACGACGAATCGTGTCGTTGCTCTGAGCCTTGGAGAGGAACGTCTCCAGTTGTTTCATCGACATGGTCATGCCAGCGATGGGACTCCCTACCGCTAGACACCGGGCGCGTGTAAGCGACGACACATCGCTTTTTCTTCTGATCAGGGGGTGCTGGGAGCTGCTCCCAGAAGTCTGTGTAAGAAGGCGCCCAAAACCAGCGGGGGGTCTCCCGGATCGATGATGTCCGCCACCTGCCAGATGTCGATGTCTTCTCCAGTGCGATCCATCCGGTAGCGGCCGTTCCTGGATGGGGTGAGGGCAGTGGCCTTCTGCAACAGCGCGAAGAGAGGCGGACATGGTTCGAGCGACAGAAGGCCAGCAATTAACAACGCAGTTGTAGACAACATCAATCTCCGTTACTAGACATTCTCTAACGAGAATCACCCTTTTGAGCACCCTCACTTGGCCTGATGACTACGTCTCTGCCGATGGAAGCGGCCTCAATACAGCGGCCTTGCTGAGTGATTTCGAAGCAAGCAGCGGTCTCAGTGATCTCAGCCCGGCGGAATTGGAGATTTTTGACGCCACCCTGGAAGCCACGGTCTGGTCCTACCCCCTGAATGAAACCTATCGCTACTACAACCTTGACACCGTTGTTCAGGCGCCAGCAAATGAACTCTTCAAGCCCGATTTTATTGCCAGCTGGTTGAACGAAAACTCAGCACCAGCACCGAATGCCTCGCTTCTGTACATGACTGCGTGGCTCGACCTCAGCCAAGGGGAGCAGGTGTTGCAACTACCGGCGAATCCTAATGGCAATTACTACGTTGTCGCCATTCTCGACAGCTATATCAACACCAACGGTTCGTTTGGGCCAAGGCTCCAAGGAAACAATCCTGATCCCCAGTACGTGCTACTGGCAGGACCAGACAGCGATTACTACCGCAACATTGCATCGGGAAGCAACAGCACACAAACCACTGTCATCACCGACCAGGCTGGCAACCAGACCACGATGCATGTGCTGCAGGTCGACACCCCGAAAGCCTGGATCACCGCTCGAATCGACACCAATAGCCTGGACCTCGATTCGATGAATGCCACCCGGGACTTCATCAATGGCACAGAGGGGGTGTCCGGAAGTGGCTTTCAACTCTCAACCCTCTCCCAGTTCATCTCCCATGGAACTGGATCAGTTCAATACTCCCCGCCGAAGCCGCCAACAGCCACTGGAGATGCAGCAGATCAGGCTCGCTCCGCCTGGCTGTCGGTCCCAACAAAGGCCAGCGACTTCTTCACTCAAGTGGGCGAGGCGCTGGCTCTCAACCCTGTCCCTTCCAAACTGGATCCCAGCTTCACTCCCCAGCCTTACCAAATCTGGACCGGCAACCAGAACGTTCTGCAGAACTCCGCAACGCCCTACCAGCCGCCCTCAGCGCTTGGGCCTGATGAAGTTGCTCTGCTCGACAGACGCTTCGCGACGATCGGCCTGAACCTGAGCACCGGCTTCTCCCAACCATCCAGCTGGACAGCCGAAGAGAAGGTTGTCTTCCAGAAGTCCTACACCTTCGCCCTTGAGCTGCTCGACAAAGCCACCAATGCCCAGGTCACAGGCACGCAAGGAGTGAACAACGGTTGGAACATCACCAATGACAATATCGGGGTCTACCCCAACACCTGGAGGTCGTGGCTGGTGCGTGCAGGCACCGCCATTGATGGTGGTGCGGCCAATATCCCTAATGATGCCGTCTATCCGACAACGCAGATCGACGAAGACGGTCATCAGCTCACGAGCACTTACAACTATCGAATCGCACTGCCACCCACGGCAGGCGAACCGCCGCTGAAAACCGAAACCTACGCGCCCGCTCAGGGCTTCTGGTCCTTCACGGTTTATCAACCGAATCCAGGCAATGCCTACCAACCCTTCCTGATTGAAAACGCAATCAGCAATACGACATATACCCCCCTCAACTCCACGGCAACACTCACAGCCGACGGCAGGCTGAGAACAACGAAGCCCGATAACTGGAATCAAGGCATCGGCAACAGAACTGCTGGTCAAGAAGGCAATGGAGTCGCCCTGTTGACAGGGTCCTCAAGTGCAGTGACCGGTCTGCAGCCCAACTCGATTTATTACGTGTACGGGGCAGAAGAGGACGGGGATGATTTGCTGCTCCAACTCGCATCCGACTATCAACCCAGCTACAGCTCCAACGGCATCCCTGTGGGTGGTGAAGGCTTAGCAGGCCCTGCGCTTTCCCTGAGTGGCACCACTGGCAGCAGTCTGTCGTTCGGCTGGATCAATCCCGTGGCCCAGCTCGGTTCTAATCAGCTGTCAGGGGAAACCAATGCCTCCACGACTCTGGTTACGGAGAGCGATGGCTCCATCAACCTCACCCTGTCGAACCTGACGCCGCCGGCCAACCTGGAGAACTGGCTCCCCACCCCTCTTGTCACCGGTGCCGGATCCTCCAATCCCCAGGCGGCCAGTGAGTTCCTGTTGATGGCCCGCTACTACTGGCCCTCGAGCGACACCGCCAATGGAGCCAAATCGGTTCTTGCCGACCCAACATCCTCCGATGTTTACGCGCCGCCAGCAGTCGAACGTTTGGGGCTGAACCGCATCCAAGCCTGGGATCTACTCACGAATCAGGCCGAAGCCCTGGTGAAGACCATCGATCCAACCTTCGGATCCACCAGTCCACTCGACTCCCCCTCACCCTTCAGCAGCGATGTGGTTGGAGCCTTGCTCGACCTCCGCTTTCTGCCTGATGCTCTTGATGGCCAGTTGGCCACGGTGAACTACGGCTATTCCCGCAACGCTGACTACAACAATCAACTCTTCTTTTACGCCATTGATGACGTGACTGGCAGTATCAATGGCCTCTCACCCTCAGACAGCAACTACCTCAACGAGGCCTGGTCACGCAGGCTGCAGCCAGGCGCGCCGATTGTTGCCGATTTTGATTCCACCAGTACAGGATCAATCCAACTCACAGCCGGCCAACTGTTCGCTCCGATCGTCAACAACGGCAAAGGCCAGATGTTCACCGCTTTCGACAGTGCCAATGCCAGCGACTATCGCCATTTCGATCTGCTCAGCGGTAGCAGCTTTGCCTTTGAAGATCTGCTCAATGGCGGCAATGAACATGACCGGAACGACGGCATCCTCGCCATCACCTCGATCGACCTCTCAGCTCCCTGACAGCGCCGGTGACAACCGGCTGAGCTTCGCCTCGAGATAGGCGAGAAACGGCTCGGCCGACAGGGGGCTTCCACTCACCTGCTCCACCAGCTGCTCCGCATTGAGGGCACGGCCGATCGGGTGCACATGCTCGCGCAGCCAGGCGAGCATGCCGCCGAGATCGCCACGGGCGAGGTGGTCTTCAGGGGCACCGATCGCCGCGGTCATCGCCCCGCTGAGCTGGGCACTGATGAGATGCCCCAGCAGATAGGAGGGGAAGTAACCGAACAATCCCTCGCTCCAGTGCACATCCTGCAAACACCCCTCAGCATCATCGGCAGGCTTGACCCCAAGCAGCTCCCCGTAGCGACGGTTCCATTCCTGCGGCAGATCGTCCACTGCCAGCCCCTGCTCCAGCAGCGCCAGCTCCAGATCCGTGCGGATCAGGATGTGTAGCCCGTAGCTGAGTTCATCGGCTTCCACGCGATTGCAGCCTGGCGCCATCGGATTCATTGCCCCCCAGAACTCCCTGGCCGACCCAAGCGGGGCACCCGCCGCGGCGAACCGTTCCCACCAGCGCTCAGCGAAGGGGAGGCTGCGGGCCACCCGGTTTTCCCAGAACAGCGACTGGCTTTCATGCACGGCCATCGACGTGGCCTGCCCTAGGGGCCAGGCGAACCACTGATGACTCGCGGTGGGCAACCCCTGTTCATAGAGCGAATGCCCCCATTCATGCGCCGTCGCCAGGAAACAGGAGAGCGGCTGACCAGCCACCACCCGGGTGGTGATTCGGAAGTCGCGGGGGCCAAGGGTGATCGAGAACGGATGCGGGGATGCGGCCACGCAGGTGATCGCCGGATCCCGACCCCAGTCCTCCAGGAGCTGATCACAGAGCTGCTGCTGAGTCGCGGCAGGCAGATCCCAGCTGAGGGATGTGGGCCTCGGGCCGCTGCGCAGCTGATCCAGCAGTTCCGGCAACCGCTGGCGCAAGGGCGCAAACAACTGCTGAAGTCGCTCCAGGCTGAGATCGGGCTCAAAGGGCTGGGCAAGGGTCTCCCAGCAGCTGCGTGGTTCCGCCAGCTGACGGGCCTGCTCCTGACGCAGGGACACCATGCGGGTCAAAGCCGGCGCAAACAGGCTGAAATCAGACCTGACCTTTGCCTGTTGCCATCGGTCGTAGCCCTCCGCCTTGGCGGTGGCCAGGGCGCTGACCAGATCTGGATCCAGGGCTTGCTGACGACGTAAGTCCTGCTCCAGCAGATCCAGATTGCGCCCGCGGGCCTGCAGTTCGTTGTTACCTGCAGCTCCTGCTGCTGCAACGGCAACGTGCCAGTCCTGCCGGGCTTCGGCGATCAGATCCGCATAGGACGCAGCGCTCTGACGGGCATGGAGCTGCCGCGCCAGCAAGGCCAGCTGCTCGCCACGCCAGGCAGCCCCTCCGCTGGGCATGCGCGTGTTCTGATCCCAGTAGAGCGTGCTCTGGATCGAACCAAGCAGGTTGGTCTCCCTCAGATGGGAGCCCAGGCGCTGCCAAGCGCTGCTACGACCGCTCACTCCGATCAACACCAAGGTCTCACCACCCTCTCAAACAGGCCGCGACTTAGCGCCGCAGGTCACGGGTGCGACGCCGAGCCTGCTGCTCGCTTGTCCACGTGGCCCAGCGACGCCACTCCACCTCACTGGCGGGCTGAACCGCTGCCACCAGGGCGTTATCGGTCCAATAGTCGGGGGAGTCCAGGGTTCCCAGATGGATCGGACAGGAGGGTCCAGCCTTCACAGCAACGCCTACAGATTGTCTTAAGACTGGCCCACGGTGAGACCGACCTGCAAGCCCTACTCCACGGTTTCGCCTTCCACGGAAATCTCGAAATCGATGCCGAATCGATGGGCCGTCGCCCGAAAGCGCCGAGCCAACTCGATAAAGAGCCTCTTCACAAGCGCCTCATCGAAGTCATAGATCTCGAGGTTGGCGGTCTTGGCCACGGCCTGCAAATCTTCGATCAGCTTCTCCACCCGCGGCGCAAACACCTTGCCGAACCGGGCCCGCCGCTCGGCGGAACTGTTGAAATCAGGCGTCTCCGCCATCGCGATTAGAAGAGAATCCGGGCAGTTTGGCCCATTCCCCTCGCAGCACCCCTGCAGCTCTCGAAGTGCCCCTGCCGATCGTCTACCACCCCCGGTACTCGGCCCCTCTGCCCAGCAGCCATCGCTTCCCGATGGCCAAATTCCGTCTGCTCCATGCCCTGCTGCTGCAGCGACGCTGGATCCGACCGGAACAAGTGCACACGCCGCTGAGCATCTGCCGGAAGGACATCGAGCGCGTCCACGGGCGCCAATACCACCAGGCCTTCAGTCGCAATCAGCTCGACCGCAGCGCCCTGCGGCGAATCGGTCTGCCCGCAAGCCGGGAGCTGGTGCAACGCACCTGGCTGGCCGTCGGGGGCACCTTGCTCACGGCAAGGCTGGCCCTGCGCCACGGCATCGCCTGCCATCTGGCGGGTGGCACCCATCACGCCCACCCCGGCTATGGAAGCGGCTTCTGCATCTTCAATGACTGCGCCGTCGCCGCTGCTGCTCTTCTGGCGGATGGCGTGGTGCGGCAGCTGATGGTGATCGATCTTGATGTGCACCAGGGGGATGGCACCGCCGCCTGCTTTGCCGCTGATCCACGCGTGTTCACCCTTTCAGCACACGCCCAAAGCAACTTCCCCCTGCGGAAGGGTGAAAGCGATCTCGACATTCCCCTGCCGGATGGCACCGATGACGAGCTCTATCAACAGGCCATTGGAGACCGCCTGCCTGAACAGCTTGATGCCATCCGACCCGACCTTGTGCTCTACAACGCCGGCATCGACCCCCACCGGGACGACCGCCTGGGCAGGCTGGCTCTGACGGATCAGGGCCTCCTGCAACGAGACAGGCTGGTTCTGGATGCCTGCCTGCGACGCTCGATTCCCGTCGCCACAGTGATTGGCGGCGGCTATGACTCCCTTGAACCGCTCGTGGAGCGGCATGCGCTGATCGTGCGAGCCGCCCTGGAGCAAGCGAGGCTCTATGCCATCTGAGCCGAACGCTTCACTTCCGACGGCAGTAGCCGCCGCCCACATTCATCCAGCCGGAGGGGCAAGGCTTGCCATTGGTTGGCTTCACCGTGTAGGTCACCAGACCCAAGGTGCTGCACTTGCCGTTGAACGTATCGACGTAGCCCATGGGGCACAGATCGGCGATTTTGGGCACCACACGCTGGGCATGCGCCCGGAAGGGAAGCCCGGCAATGGCCGCACCGAACAAGGCAAGCGTGAGGACAGTCCGGCGCATCAGAGCTGACGGCGGGTTGTGAGCGCAAGACTAGGTCTGATCCTCCGTGCGTCACCGCGATGGCCGCCACCCTGCTCAGCCCAGATGCATGCGCAGCACTCAGCCATCAGCTGCCTCTTTGGGCGATCGTCGATGGCAAGCTGACCCGCCAATGGACCTTCGCCAATTTCAGTGAGGCCTGGGGCTTCATGAGCCGGGTCGCCCTCCTAGCGGAGGCCATGAACCATCACCCCAACTGGAGCAACGTCTACGCAACGGTGACCATTCAGCTGCACACCCACGACCTCGGGGGACTCTCCAGCCTCGACCGAGCCCTGGCCGAAGCGATCGATCGCATCACTCCTGCCTGAGGCCTGCCAGCATGGTGGGCTGGACTCCGTCGGCTTCCCCCGCAGCGACCATGACAGCCACCCCAACCAGCACAGCGATTCAGGCCGGTGGCGTGCCGGTGACGATCCTCACCGGCTTTCTGGGGGCTGGAAAAACCTCCCTGCTCAACCACATCCTCAGCAATCAAGACGGCGTCAAGACCGCCGTCCTCGTGAACGAATTCGGCGAGATCGGCATTGATAACGATCTGGTGGTGAGCACCGGCGAAGACATGGTGGAGCTCAGCAACGGCTGCATCTGCTGCTCGATCAATGGCGAACTGCTGGAGGCGGTGGATCGGATCCTGGAACGACCTGACCCGGTGGACTATCTGGTCGTCGAAACCACTGGCCTGGCCGACCCTCTGCCCGTGGCCATGACCTTCCTGGGTAGCGAGCTGCGCGACCAAACCCGACTGGATTCGATCATCACCTTGATTGATGCTGAGAACTTCGGCCCCGAGGTTCTCGACACCGAGGTGGGGCGCTCCCAGGTGATCTACGGCGACATCCTTCTGCTGAACAAGACCGATCTCGTGGAGGAGGAGCGTCTGCAGGCGCTCGAGAAAAGCCTCAAGGAGGTGAAGAAAGACGCCCGGATCCTGCGCTCGGTCAAAGGTGAGGTTCCACTGCCGCTGCTGCTGAGCGTGGGGCTGTTCGAATCGGACCGCGTGGTCAGCGCCTCCAGCAACCCGAGCCTCGATCACAGCGACTGCGATCACGACCATGGCCATTGCAGTCATGACCATGAGCATGACCACGGGCATCACGATCACCATGATCATGATCACCACGGTCATGATCACCACGGTCATGATCACCACGGTCAGGGCAACGCCGATCATCTAGCGATCGAGGGTTACACCTCCCTCTCCTTCAGCAGCGATGGCCCCTTCGCCCTGCGCAAGTTCCAGAACTTCCTCGACAATCAACTGCCGGCGTCGGTGTTCCGCGCCAAGGGGATTCTCTGGTTCAACGAAAGTGATCGCCGCCACGTCTTCCACCTGGCTGGCAAACGCTTCTCCATCGATGACAGCGACTGGCCCGGCGAGCGCAAGAACCAGCTGGTCCTGATCGGTCGCGATCTCGATCACGCCCTGCTGCGCAAACAGCTGCAGGCCTGCGTGGCCAAGGATGCCGGTCAGGGCTTCGGCTGAACACCGCAGTAGGGCTGTCAATCGCAGCAGGGCTGTAAACCGCAGCATTGGTCACAGGCGGAATCCCGCGAAGGTGATTAGGGTGGCCTTCTACCGGGAGAGGGAATGGTTGAACTTCTCACTGCAGGCACCCTGCTCATCGCGCTAGGTGTTGCCTTCTGGCTTCTGGTGGATTCCGACGATGACAACAGTGGAGGCGGCCTGATGGAGCCCGCCCTGGTTCCGATTCCGGTTCGTCAGCAGCGCCGCTGAGCCCTGAGAGCCCCACCTCAAATCCCCGCCAAAGCGGGGATTTTTTTTGCCCGCCGCCGGAGAGGGCTATTGAGTATCATTCGCAACCAGCAACCATTCGCAAATGCGGATCAGTCTCAATAAAGCCCGGATGGGTCGCCTCTCAGCCTTTGCCTTGCTACTGCTCAGCTCAGGGCTACTGGCCTCCTGCGGCAACCGAAGCGAACAGGAAATCGGCGTGTACTCCGGTCGCCACTACAACACCGACCAGGCGCTCTACGACCGCTTCACCACCGAAACCGGCATCAAGGTGAAATTGCTGGAAGCGAAGGACGACGCCCTGATTCAGCGGCTTCGCTCCGAGGGATCGGAATCGCCGGCAGACGTGCTGATCCTTGCCGATGCAGCGCGCCTGGATCGTGCGGCCGACCTGGACCTGTTCCAAGCCGTGGATTCAGACAAGCTCAAATCGGCGATCCCGGCCGATCTGCGGGATCCAGCGAACCGCTGGTTTGGCCTCACCCGCCGCCTGCGTGCCCCAATGATCAACCCGGCGGCTCTGCAGCCCTCCGAGGTCGACAGCTACGAGAAGCTGGCCCAGCCCGCCCTCAAGGGCCGCCTCTGCCTGCGCAATCGCCGCAGCGTCTACAACCAGTCTTTGGTGGCCTTTGTGCTCGATCGCCAAGGAGAAGCAGCCACAGCCGCCTGGATCCGCGGCATGGTGACCAATCTGGCGCAGCCGGTCTTCAGCAGTGACACCCCCATGATCAGGGCCGTGGCCCAGGGGCGTTGCGGTGTCGCCCTGGCCAACAGCTACTACCTGGGCCGACTGCAGGCAGGCGACTCAGGGGAGACCGATCGCAGCCTCTCCACCAAGGTCAAGGTGGTCTGGCCCGACCCGGTTCACGTCAACATCACCGGGGCCGGCGTCACCCGCGGCAGTCGCCAGCCAGCGGCAGCCCGTCGCTTCCTTGAATTTCTTGCCTCCAATCAGGCCCAAGGGGGCTACGCAGCCGCCAACCATGAATATCCGATCAAAGGCTTTGGCGATGACCCAGTGCTGAAGGCCTGGGGTCCGTTCCGGCAAGCTGATGTTTCCGCCGCCCGTCTCGGTGAACTCAATGGCAAGGCGCTCGAACTGATGACGGCCAACGGCTGGCAATGAGCAGCTCAAGGCTGACCGCAACCCAAGGGGGGCCTTGGCGGCCTGGTCGGCGTCTGCTGAGCGCAGGCGCCCTGCTGCTCGCCCTGCTGGCGCTGTGGCCTGTGGCCGGGCTGCTGCGCGAGGGCCTGCAGGGGCTGACCAACGGTTCCGCCCGGCTTGGAGCTGACGGGGGCCTGCAGTTGCGGGGAACCACCCTGCTGCTCCTGGGCACAGCGCTCCTGGGAGGGCTGCTGGGAACAGCCAATGGCTGGCTCCTGGCGAACTGCCGTTTTCCGGGTCGACGACTGTTACGGATCGCCCAGCTCCTCCCCCTGGCCAGCCCCTCCTATCTGCTTGCCGCCACCCTGATCGACCTGGGAAGCCGCCAGGGCCTCCGCATCCATGGACTGGGATGGGGGGTTCTTGTGATGGCCCTCAGCACCTACCCCTACGTTTTTCTGCTCAGCACCGAGAGCTTCACGATCTGCGGGCGTCGCCAACTGGAGGCCTGCCGCTGCCTGGGGGTCGGCCCCTGGAACAGCTTCCGACGGATCGCCCTTCCCATGGCCCTCCCAGCCATCGGTGCCGGGATTGCCCTGATGGGCATGGAGGTGGTGAACGAACTTGGCGCCGTGCAGCTGCTCGGCATCCCCAGCCTCTCGGCCGGAATCCTCCAGGCCTGGCAAGCGGAGGGAAATCCCACCGGTGCCGTGGGTCTTGCCCTGATCACCCTGGCGATCGTGATGGTGTTGCTGGTGGGTGAACGGCGGTTGCGACGACGCAGTCGTCGCTGGTCGGATGGGGTGGCCGGCGGTGAATCACCCGCCTGGCCCCTGCAGGGTCAGCGCGCCTTTGCAGCCCAGGCCCTGGCCCTGGTCCCCCCACTGCTCAGCCTGGGAATCCCGCTGTTCTGGGCTGCTGTCAACGTTGATCAGCTGAAGTCAGGGCTCAGTGCTGAACTGTTGCTGCTGGCTGGACGCAGCCTCGGCCTTGCCCTCGCGGCAGCTGGGCTAGCCCTCACGGCAGCCCTGGTGCTGGCCATCGCCAAACGCTGGAGCAGCGCTCCATGGCTGCGCAGCCTGACCTTTCTCGCTGGCATGGGCTATGCCGTTCCCGGAGCTGTGCTCGCCCTCGCCCTGCTGCTCCTAGGCGGTCCCTGGCGTCTCGCTCCTCTGCTCTTGTTGCTCTGGGGCTACTGCGACCGCTTTCTGGCCGTCGCCAAAGGCGGGCTGGACGCTGCCCTGGAGCGCCTCTCCCCCAGCCTTGATGAAGCGGCCACAGGCCTGGGCTGCCGCTGGCCAGATGTGCTCCAGCGGGTGCATCTCCCCCTGCTGCGTGGCCCCATGGCGGTCGGAGCACTCCTGGTGTTCGTCGACACGGTGAAGGAGCTGCCCCTCACCTTCGCCCTGCGCCCCTTCGATTTCGACACCCTGTCTGTGCGGGTGTTTCAGTACGCCAGCGATGAACGGTTGGCCGCCGCCCTCTGGCCCGCTCTGATGATCCTGCTTCTGGGTCTTGTTGCCTCCCTGGCCTTGATCCCAGGCCTGGAACGGCAGCAGCGGGATCAAGCACCCAGCAGAGGTTGACCGTCGAGGCGCTGCACCACCACCACCCCTGGACGGGGAGGGCGCCCCGGCGCCTGTGAAGGCCAATTGGAACCCAAAGGCACCCGGCGAAGCTGCTCGATCGTGACGCCATCTCGGTCTTGAAGACGGTGGGCCTGATACTCCTCAGCACCGGCCAGACGGCGCCCGTTCACCTCACCGGGGTGCTGCACCGCCAGAAACAGGGCCCGCTCCTGCCGATCGAGGCAGACTCCGGTGAGCTCAGATTCCATCGGACCGATCGCAAAGCAAGCCGCTGACTCCCCATCCCCCAAACGGGGGATGAACCAGCAGCTGTTATTGCCGAATTGATCACTGGCGGCGGACTTCGTGGAGCGGTCCGTCACGATCCAAAGGTTGCCCCCGCGATCAATCGCCAGGTTGTCGGGGTTGGTGAAACCAAGTCCACCGGCCCAGGGCTCCCCTCCGGTCACGGCCATGCGCCAACGGAACCGGGAGGATTCATCACTCAGGCGCATGACCCAGCCATGGCCCCAACTGGCCTCACCCCTGGGACCGCTGAAGATCGCCGGGTCGGCACCGCCGCTACTGCCAGGAGCACCAGAGGTGAACGCCACCAGCAGATCCCCTGTGATCGGATCGATCTCCGTATCTTCCGGACGGGCCGTGGGGGTTCCACCGATGGCCGAGGCAGCCAGATGGGCATCAATCAAGATCGCGCCCTGCAAGGCCTCCCCATCGCCGCGATAGAGGTCCGCCAGGGTGGAGAACCGCCGGGCATAGGCAGCCACCGCCGCATCGTCACGGAACAGCTCGGCACCGGCGCGAGCACGGTCGGAATGGGGCAGTTCCACTGGACAGCTGAGGCCAGCCGCCTGAAACCGCCCTGGCGCAAACGGCTGCACCGATGTCTGCGGCAGCAAGGGCAACCATTCGCCGGTGCCATCAGCAGCAAAACGGGCCACCTGGAGCTCCCCCGCCTCCAGCAGGCGGGAGTTAGCGGGATCCTCCGGGCGCGTCACGCGCCCCTCACTCACGAAGCGGTAAAGGTGGCCACCCCTGCGGTCACAGCCGGAATAGACCACCAGTGGCTCACCGGCCGTGGCCCGAATCGCCACCGCCTCATGGCGGAAGCGACCCAGGGCCGTGTGCTTTCGCACAGTCGAGCCGGGATCCGACGGATCGAGCTCCACCATCCAGCCGTACTTGTTGCCCGCCAGCCCGTAGGGATTGCCAAGGCCTGCCAGGGCGCCGGCCCGGCAGACCAGTGGCATGGCCCCGGGTTCCGAGGCGCTGCCATCGGCGTACACAGCCTCCGGCACCTGCGACTGGAAGTTCTCCTCTGCACTCAGCACTGTGCCCCAAGGGGTGGTGCCACCGGCGCAGTTGGCGAAGGTACCGATCACCGCCACCCCTAGGCCATCGTCGTAACCCAGACGCTGGGGTGCTGCGAACACCGCCGTGGCCGGCCCTGTGGCCTGCAGGCGCTGGGCGGGATCTCGCCAGCCGGCCAGCCCATCCACCCGCCGTTCCCGGCGGTCAACGCTCCGTCGCCAGATCCCCTGACCATCGCGCTGCAGGTGGATCACCCCCACACCCAGATCCGCCATCGCCTGATCGGTCACCGCGCGGATCTGGCCCAGCAGAGGGTCATCGGCGGGGAGGCGGCTGGCATCGATCAGACCATCACGAGCTGCCAGGGCCGACACCAGTGCCTGCCAGGGCAAGGGCTGATCCACCACCTCTGCAAAGCCATCGACCCAGGGAAGCGGGCTGATGTATTCGAAGTTCACGACCAGAAGCGCCTCGTTCTCCCCACGCGGCACAAAGCCCAGGTAGTCGTTGTTGAAGCCAAAGCGACCCTGCGCCAGGGGATCCCCCCAGGCGGCGAGCAGATCGCTGCGAAACCCCTCCGGCACCACCAGACGATCCTCGATCGCCAGCTGCCGGTAATGCTGCTGCTGCTGAGGCGCCGCCAGACCATCGCTGCTCACCGGCAGGGGGGTCGGCACAGGCTGAAAGGGCCAGGTCCCGGCCTGCACTGTTTTGGTTTTCCCAAGAGTTTTCGCCAGAGGTTTCGGCACACCAAGGCTTTGGGCTTCGGTGCGACTGGCCAACAGTCCGGCCCCAGCGAGGCCGAGCAGGCTGAGCACAGAGCGACGGCGCATGGGGAGAGAAGCGAATCAGAAGGAGGGAACAGGCGGCAGGGCCACAGAGCTGCAAGCTGCAGTACGCCGTGGCGCCAGCACCGCAACCCAGCTTCGCTGAGCAGGATTGAAGTTGTCGTCGCTCACCAGCACAAGAGCCCGACGACCATCAGCCAGCCGCGGCCCCCAGGTCATGCCCTCCCAGTTGTCCGGCGGCAGACCTGAGGCCAGAAGATCCCAGCCCGCCAGTGGGCGAAGCGGTGGTGCAGCCGGTCCGTCCGGCCAAGGCAACCACTGCAGCTGAGCCGTCCAGGCAGAGGGCGGAACGTAGCTGCGCAGCAAGGCCAGGAGGCCACGCGGCTGTTTCAGGGTGAGCAGTTCGGTGAGCCCCTGAGAGCGCAAGCTGGCGCTTCCGGCAGGACCGATCGACAACCGGCCGAGCTCCTGCATCTGCCCATCGGGTGCGCGGCGGGCAAGCCGCACAACGTCGACATCGTCCTGTGTCCTGTCCTGTCTCAGAGGAGCCTCAGCCCCCAGGAGCAAACCGCCATAAGGGTCGCGGCTGAGCGCCTCCGGTCCCTTGTTCGACTCCAGGCCCCGACCGGGGGCAAAGCGCCAGGCCACTGGCAGGGCTGCCTCCTGCTGCAGACGACCATCAGCCATCGAGAAGCGCAGCAGCTGAGGAGGACGCTGGCCCTGCCAACGCTTGCTGCGCCTGCCCTCGCTCACGATCCAAGCCTGATCGCCCCGCAAGACAAGCCCCTCCCCATCGAAACGCCTGGGCAGGGGCTCACCGCCACCATCACGAAGGAGCAGACGCGTCCCCAGCTGCAGAGGCGTGCCGGCGCGGATCCAGCGGGCCACACCACCAAAGGGCACCAAATGCCCCTGGGGGGCATCACTGAGCAGCCAGAAACGATCGGCTTCCGGCTGGTAGGCAATCGCTGAGAACCCACCGAGGGGCAAGCCATCATCTGCAGCACGCGGCAACTCCTGCCTGCGGATCAATTCCCAGCCGGCCTCGGGCGGACAGGGCAGGATCAGGGAAAGCGGCACGGGATGCGTGGCCCATCATCACCACCATGATCACGGCTCGGGTGGCCGTCGCGATGCCTTCAGGCTCACAGTGCTCCTCAATGGCGGGCTGAGCGGTCTGCAGATCGTGGTGGGGATCGCCTTCGGATCCATCGCGCTGATCGGCGATGCCCTCCACAACCTCGGCGATGTGGCCGGCTTGCTGCTGGGCTGGGGGGCTGAGCACCTGAGCCGACGCCCACCCACCGAACGGTTCAGCTACGGATTCGGACGGTCCACCCAACTGGCGGCAGTCAGCAATGCGGTGTTGATCCTGATGGCGTCAGCGGTGGTGTGCGTGGAAGCCATTCAGCGCTTCGGCCGACCAGAACCGCTGGTGGCAGGCCCGGTGGCCTGGGCAGCCTCAGCCGGACTGGTGGTGAATCTCGTTTCAGCGCGGCTGTTTGGCCATCACCATCAGCATGACCTCAACCGTCGTGCCGCCGTCCTGCACCTGCTCAGTGATGCGGCGGTCTCGGCGGCCGTGCTGTTGAGCGCCCTGCTAGCGGGAGCCACGGGCTGGACCTGGCTGGATCCGCTCACCGGCCTTGGGGTCGGGCTGAGTGTGGCCTGGCTGGGGGTGCGGCTGCTGCGGGATTCGCTGGCCGAAAGCCTGGATGCGGTTCCGAACCGCATCGATGCCGATGCCGTGCGCGAAACGCTGCGAAGCCTCGGCGCCGTGGAAGCACTCCATCACCTGCACATCTGGTCGATGGGAGGCTCCCGGGTGGCCCTCACCGTTCATCTGGTCCGTCCGGCGGATCACGCCTGGAACGACGACCGCCTACTCCAGGAGGCCAACCATGCCTTGGCCGACCTCGGAATCAACCATTGCACGATCCAGATCGAGAGCCCGGCAAGTCCCTGTGCGAGGGAAGGCTGTTAATGCGTGAGAAGGCTGTTGATCAAAAAGCTCTGAACGCAACAACTGCGCCTCAGATGCTCTCCATATCGCGGCCCTTGGGCTCGATCCGGTAAATCCAAGTGACCACAGCACCGAGCAGGGAGGTCACCACCAACACCATCAGCAGCTTTTCCGTGCCCCACACCTGAAGCAGAGTGGGAAAAAAGAACGCAGTCAACACGGCACCAACCTTGCCGCTGGCCGCAGCGAAACCAGCCCCGAGGCCACGAATCTTGGTGGGGAACACCTCGCCTGCCAACAGATAGGTGGTGGCATTGGGGCCAAAGTTGGTCATGAACTGGAACAACAGGAACCCTGCGACCACCAGCGGCAGGTTGATGGTGGAGCCGCTGCCGCCAAGGCCCGCAATGAAGAGACCAGCCGCACAACCGACAAACCCCGTCACCTGAAGCGGGATGCGCCCCCAGCGATCCGCCAGCAGGATCGCCACAGCGATGCCCACCAGGAATCCCACATCGATCAACGCCGTGCCCCGGGCACCGATCATGTCGTTGTGAATCAGGGCCGAAACAGTGTGCTCATGGCTCTGGGCCCCAAAAGCCGTGGCGATGATCACCGGCGTGAAGATGCCGATCCCGTAAGTGGAGAGATCCTGCAGGAACCAGGGCACCGAGGTGAGGATCGTCGAACGCAGATATTTGCCCCGAAACAACTTGGTCCAGTCATGGCTGCGCTGCTGGGCGTCGATCTCCTCAAGGCGGTCCACACCGGCAAGGGTGAGGTTCTGACGATTCAGCAGTTTGCGCAGCTGCTTCTCTGCCTTCTCGGGCAGACCGCGGCTGACCAGCCAATGACTGCTCTCAGGCAGAAAGAGACGCCCCCAAATCACGGCAGCCACGGGCACCACCGGCACCAGGAAGAAAATCCGCCAGGCATCGAGCGCATCGGGCGATGACGCCATCGAGCCGAGCACAATCGATGCGATCGCCGTCCCGAGCACGGCACCGATGGCCTGGAAGCTGAAAGCGCCGAGCACCAGTCGGCCCCTGATCGAGGCCGGGATGCTCTCCGAAATCACCAGATGAGCCGTGGGATAGTCAGCCCCAAGCGACAGCCCGATCACAAACAAACTGGCGATCAACACGCCCTTCGAGGGCGCCGCTGAAGCCACCAAGAGCGCGATCAGCAGCAGCACCATCTCACCGATGAAAACGGGTTTGCGCCCAAGCCGATCAGCCAGCCCCCCCAGCAGCAGCGCACCCACGAGGATTCCGGCCAGGGTGGCCGCCGTCACCAGACCCTTGTCGAAATCGGTAAGGCTGAACTCCCTGGTGATCAGGGGTAATCCCACCCCCTGCATGAACACGATCATCCCCTCGAAAAACTTGCCCGCCGTGGCCAGGGACCAGACCAGCCACTGCATCGAAGAGAGCGGTGGGCCAGCCAGCGGCGACCCGTCATCCCAAACGGGAACATCCTCGATGTAAGCCTGAACGGAATGCTTGTGTTTCACGAGAAGCGCAACACCACCACGGCATGCTGCTCAGCGATCGCCAACCCGAAGCAAACCCCTGGTTAAGGGTCGGCGCTCATCGAGCACAACTGCGCCTGCCGCCAGTGCGTCGGCAAGGGTGACGATCAATCGATAGGACAGCGCCACAGCAAGAAGCGGCGCCTCCGGCACGATGGCCCCCAGGCGCAGAATCAGCACGGCCTCAAACACCCCGAGCCCCCCCGGGGCAGCGGGTACCACCAGCCCGACGGTCCAAGCCAGCGCGAAGCCCGCCAGCCAGACCCCGATCGGATGCCCATCCGCCAGCGCAAAGGCCTTCACGCAGCACCAGAAACCACCGAAACGGCAGAGCACGAACAGCAGCTCCATGGCCAGCGGCCCCCAGGGATACCCACGACGGCCACTGCCCAGGACACCAGGGTCTGCACCCCCGAGCTCCGGAGCGGCCCGCTGCAGCTGCTTCCACTTCGCCCGCTCCAGACGCTGCAGCAGTGGTTCCCGCCAACGGGGCAGCAAGAGCAGGGCCGGCAGGGGTGTCAGCAGGGCGAGCCCCCCCTGCCAGCCACCGAAGGGCACCCAAAGCAGGGCAGCCACGGCCATCAGCATCGGTTCCAACAGCACCGACACCAGGGCTCGGTTGGTGCCGAGCTTGGGCTGAAGCGCCCGCAGACGATCGAGGAAATGGAAGATGCCGCCGGGCAGGTACTTGAGCAGATTGCTGCGGAGGTAGAGAGGCACCAGGGCAAGGTCGCCGGGCCTGTGGCCAAGCCAGTCGATCAGGGTGCGCCACGCCAAGCCATTGACCACCAAGCTCAGCCAACTCAGGCCCAGCCCCAACACCAGCCACCACCAACCGCGGCTACTAAGCCTGAGCTCCCTGAGGCCTTGGATATGCCCCGCAAGCGCCCAAACAATGAAGGCCAGGCTTGCCAGAGTCACCCAGAGCCGCAGGCCTCCGGGCAGCCCCCGCTTGGTCTGAAACACCCGCTTGGCCTGGTCGAGCCAACGTTTCACCATTGCCAGTCCTCCTCGGGCTCAAAGCAGTCCGCCGCTGACAAAACCACCTGCCGAACTGCATCAAGGGTCTGACCCGACTGAAGGCTGAGCCGTCTGAGTTCGTCATGCTCCACCTTGATGGTGCAATCACCACCAGGCCGCCGCACCTGCTTGACACGCACGGCTCCCCAGGGGGAGGGGCAATGACCGGACCGGCGGGCGAGCACCCAGCGTCCCTGAGGACGCTCCCTCAATCCCAGGGTTGGGCTGTCGCTGAGCCACAACCGTCGCAGCAACGGAGCCTGGGAGGGATGCACCAAGGCGGTGACTGCCATTCCCTGGCGGCCCTTCTGCATCTGTATCGGAGTGGTGCTCACCTCCAGGGCACCCGCCTGACGCAGTCGCTCAGCCAGCACCGCCAGATCTTCTGGGGTCTGATCATCCAACCAGGCCTCCTGCTGAATCAGGTCCTGCCAGTGGGCCTCCGGTGCGGCGGCCGACTGGGTGGAGCAGCGAATCAGGCGCAACAGGTTTGGACGGTCAAGACGACGCTGGCCCAGCCCCACCCCCACCGCCTCCACGGTGAACGCTCGAGGCTCCTGAAAGGCATCAGCCAGCACCGCCATCAACGCCAGGCCAGTGGGGGTGGTGAGCTCTCCTTCAGGGCACTCCTCACCGCCCCGGAGCGGTAGGTGATGGCAACGGGCCAACTCCAACACCGCCGGCACCGGTACCGGCAAACGCCCATGGGCGGTGGCCACCGAACCACGGCCGGCCGGCGGCGGCTTACAAAGCAGGCGCTCCGGAGCCAGATGCAACAGAGCGGCACAGACCCCCACCACATCCACAAGGCTGTCGATGGCTCCCACCTCGTGGAAGTGCACCTGGTCCTCGCTCACGCCGTGAACTCTGGCCTCGGCCGCGGCCAGGGCCGCAAACACCGCCAGAACCCGATCTCTGAGGGGCATCGCCAGAGCGGCTCCCTCGATCAACTGGCGCAGATCCCCCCAGCGGCGATGGGGCTGCGGTTCAGAGGTGAGGTCCACCGCTAGGCGCAGACCTCGCAAACCACCGCTGCTGGCCTCTTCAACCCGGAGCTCAAAGGCATCGGTCAGACCGAGCACGGCCAAAGGTTCCATCACCACAGCCCTGGGCACGCCGAGATCCAAACAAGCCGCCAGGAGCATGTCCCCCGCCAGACCCGTGGGGCAGTCGACCAGAAGCTCAGCCATCGCTTAGGCCATCGCCACTGATCTCATCCGTGGCCTGGAGGCTGACGGGTCCTGCGAGCAGCTGATCGCGCAGCAGCTCGAGCTGAGGCTGCTCTCGCCTCAGCTGCTGATCCACCTCCCGTCGGGCGCGGCGTTGTTCCCGTTGCGCTGTGTCGACATCGTGGCCAGACAGCCCCCAGAGCCGTCCGAGCAAGGCCCGATCATCGGCTCCACCGCGGGCCTTGCCGTAGAGCAGGGTCTCCGCCGCGATTCCAGCCTGCAGCACGCGACTCCAGCGCCGCAGATCCTCCAAGGGCATACGCACCGACTCAGGCAAGGCGAATTCCGTGGCTCCATTGCTCCGGAGCCCCGCTTGCAGACAGGCGCGGGTCCCCACCAGCACCCGAAGCACGGGCAGGGCCTCCGCCTGCGCCACCAGCAAATGGCCCGCCTCGTGGCTGGCGATTCGGCGCAACCGAGCCCGACCACCTGGAAGGGATTCCGCCAGCAGATGGCCGCCCAGCCCTTGCCACTGATAGGCATCAAGGGTGAGCCCCAGCAAACCAGCACCAAGACCGAGGGCGATCCAGGCGGGGGAAAGCCCGAGCAGCGGACCAAAAACAGCCAGACCGGTGGCCCCGGCCACGGCCACTCCGGCACTGCTGGCGGAAACGGGCGATGACGCCATCAGGCGCGGGCCGGTGGGCGGCTCCGTCCTCCCCCCTTCCGAGCCGCTCCGCCCCGCCCTTTGCCACCTCTGGTCGGCATTGGAGCGATCACCTCATGGGACTCCACATGCAGATCCTGCCCCTGACGGCGCACCTGCAGGCTGACGAAGTGGCGCAGAACATCCAGAGGGATCTCCCCCTTGAGCTGCAGTTTGAACGGAAGGGGGCGACTGCCGTCAGCACGTGGCTGCTGACGCACTTTCACCACCAAATCTCCCGTCTCCGGTTTGGTGAAGATCAATTCACCGCGAATTGAAAAGTAATCATCTCCCTCCGGAAGTTGATCAGCAGCAGCGGAGTCTTCAGGAGCTTCCTGGCCGGAATCGCCCGATTGGAGGGTGCTGGGTTCCCAGATCCCAGCAATCTGAAGGTGCAGATGCCCCGCTTCTCGGGACCGGGGATACACCACCCAGAGGTGAGGCACATCCATGGCCAGATGACGGCGCATCAGCGTCAGCATCCGACCGAGCACGACGGCTTCAAGCTCATGGCCCTGGTCATCCACCAGCAGGCCCCGGGTGAACTGATCGTCATCTTCCGGCCGATAGGTGGCGCGGACGAGACCGATGGCCCGGTATTGGAGCGGTTCGGTGACCGGGGGGATCGGATGGTCGCGCATCAGAAAAAAGGGCATCCATAAGCCCATCACAACTGTAGCCAGCACAGGAGAAGCCCCCCAGACTGAAACCGCTTTCATCCACCCAGCCAAGCGACGTGGCAGCCCGGCAACACAGTCGAAAACAATGGTTCCCATGGGCATGGGGTGCCGGGCTGGTTCTGGTGGCTGGCTGCGGCTGGATGCTCACCCAGATGCTGCAACCGCCCCCGTTGCACTCCGCCACCAGAGCCCAGATCGACCGTGAGGTCCAGGAGCTACTGATCCGCCGGCGCAAAGGCAGCCTTGATGGCGTTGAGGAGCGAAGACTTCTTGAACGCTTGATCGCCCTCGGCCGACATCCCGAAGCGATCAGCCTGGTGCGTCAGCAGCTGGAAAAGCAACCGAAACACTGGCGCTGGCGACTGCTCTACAGCCAGCTGCTGCTGCGTGCAGGCCAGCGGCGAGCGGCCGACCAGCAGCTGAACTTGCTGCTACGGCTTCAGCCCAACGAGCCTGACGTGCTCCAGATGAAAGCGCTGACAGATCTCAACCAGGGCAAAGGCAACGAGGCCATCGAGCTGATCAAGGTCCGAGTGCAAAGCCTCCCGAAACAGCAGCGGGTGCCCCTCGGATTGCTGTTGGCTGATCTCCAGCGCCAGACCGGTTCGCTCACGGATGCATCTGGCACCTACCTGACCCTGGCCCAGGACGCGCCAAACGATGCGCGTCCTCTCCTGGCCCTGGCGCTGCTGAGACAAGACCAGGGGAAATCCGCCGAAGCGCAGGAGCTGCTTCATCAGGCAAGCAAGCGTCAGACAGCTCAGGAATCAAGCCAACGACCGCTTCAGGGGTTGGCCACGCGCTGGGCCTTGGAGTCAGCTCGCAGCACCACCCCAGTGCGCATCGCCATGCCGGTGACGATCAAGGGTGCGTCCATCAAGGACGCATCGCAGGACCAACAGCAGGATTCTCCGTTGCATACCCCTTGAGTGCGGCATCGATCGCATCGGCCGGATCAGTCGCGTCGTTCATGGAGGTGGCCTGCCGCAGGCGATTCATCAGATCCATGGGATTGGTTGCCTCGATAGGAGATCCGCTATCGCGGTTGCCGGGAACCGTGTTGTAGATCTCCTTTTCCTGCTGGGTCTGATACCCACCGAGAGGACTCTGCGCCTGGGCTGCACCCCCCAGGAACACAGCTGGTGTGAAGACAACCACCGCAACGGCGGCTTGCAGAGCCTGCAGCACTCGCAACATCGTTGACCTGCGACGGTGCGGCAATGCTAAGGGTCTCCAACCGCGTCGGAATGCCCATGCAGATCGCCAGCTGGAATGTGAATTCGGTGCGCACCCGCCTGGAGCATGTGCTGCACTGGCTGGATCAGGCCCAGCCCGATCTGCTCTGCCTTCAGGAAACCAAGGTCGATGACCCTCAGTTTCCCCTGGAGGCCTTCACAGCCAAGGGCTACCACGTGGAGATTCATGGCCAGAAGGCCTACAACGGCGTGGCCTTGGTGAGCCGCACCGGGCTTGACGATGTGCGCTGTGGTTTCAGCGCCGAACTGAAGGAGGACGAGGAGGCTCTGGAACTGGGGGAGCAGAAGCGGGTGATCAGCGGAATGCTCGATGGTGTGCGCGTGGTGAACCTCTATGTGCCCAACGGCTCGGGGTTGAAGTCAGAGAAATACCCCTACAAACTTCGCTGGCTGGCTTGCCTGCAGCGCTATCTGGCGGCCATTCAGGCGCGAGAGGAACCACTTTGCGTCGTTGGGGACTTCAACATCGCCCTCGAAGCGCGGGACATCCACGATCCAGATCGGCTCACCGGCGGGATCATGGCGAGTGAGCCGGAGCGGACAGCCTTACGGAGCGCGTTAGGCGACAACCTCCAGGATGTGTTCCGCGTCTTCGAACCAGAGGCCGGCCACTGGAGCTGGTGGGACTACCGGAGCGGCGCCTGGGATCGCGACAGCGGCTGGCGAATCGATCACATCTATCTCAGCCCGGAGCTGCTCGCCCTCGCCAGAGGCTGCGGCATTCACAAGCGGGAGCGCGGCCGTGAGCAACCGAGCGACCATGCACCCGTCATGGTGGATCTTTGCTGGCCTCCGGAGGACGATGAGGAGGACGACAACGGCTGGAATGGCTAGTAGGCGATCAGCTCCACCCCCTCCCCCTGGGCAGGGGCTGAAAGCGTGACGCGCCGGCGAGCGGACTCCGCGCAGCTGCTGGGAGTCGGGAAGATTTTGCCTGGGTTGGCCAGGCCACTGGGATCGAAGGCAAGCCGCAGTCGACGCATCGTGGCCAGATCCTCCGGAGAGAACATCCAATCGAGGTAACAGCGCTTGTCAGCACCGACCCCGTGCTCGCCGGTGATGCTGCCGCCCACCGCAAGACAGGCCTCCAAAATCGCTGCCCCCAGCGCCTTGACCTTGGCATCTACGCCGGGTGCATCCCGCCGATAGAGGATGAGGGGATGGAGATTGCCATCTCCGGCGTGAAAGACGTTGGCAACGGGCAGCCCATGCTCCTTGCTGAGCCCCTCAATCGCTGCCAGCACGCTCGGCAGGCTGCTTCGCGGCACGACACCGTCCTGCACGTAATAGGTGGGCGAAATCTGACCCACGGCCGCAAAAGCCGACTTCCGCCCCTTCCAGAGCTGGGCCCGATCGGCAGCATCATCGGCACGTCGCACCCCCCGGGCCCCTGCCTCCCGGCAGAGGGCATCGGACTGTTCAGCAGCCACTGCCACCTCCTCAGCCTGACCATCCAGCTCGATCAACAACACCGCCGCTGCATCACGGGGGTACTCGTCATACCCAAACAGGTCATTGACGGCGTTGATCATGAAGTTGTCCATGATCTCCATCCCCGCTGGCAGCACCCCAGCGGCCGTGACCCGTCGCACCGCCTCGCCGGCTGACTCCATGGTGGGGAAATCGGCCAGAAGCACCGAGACGGTCTCCGGAGCCCTCAATAAGCGCAGGGTGATCGCCGTGGCGATGCCCAAGGTGCCCTCACTGCCAATAAAGGCACCACGCAGATCCAGTTCAGCGGCATCACTCAATCCACGACCCAACCGTGTGACCGTGCCATCGGGAAGCACCACCTCGAGCGCGAGGACGTGATTGCTCGTTACGCCGTACTTCAGGCAGTGCACCCCACCAGAGTTCTCAGCAACATTGCCGCCAATGCTGCAAACCACCTGACTGGAGGGATCCGGGGCGTAATAAAAGCCATCCCCGGCCACGGCGCGGGTGACCCAGCTATTGATCACTCCCGGCTCCACCGTGATCGTCTGATTCGGCAGATCCACCGCAAGAATCCGACGCATCCGGCTGGTGACCACCAGCAGGGCCTCCCTCTCAACGAGCGCACCACCCGAGAGCCCGGTCCCACTGCCGCGGGCCACAAAAGGGATCCGGTGCTGATGGCAGCAACGCAGGATCGAAGCGACCTGTTCTCTGGTCCTGGGAAGCACCGCCAGGGGAGGAGCCTGACGATCGATCGTGAGTCCGTCACAGTCGTAAGCCAGCAGCTCCTGACGACGACGAACAAGGGCATCCGGTGGCAGCAGACGGCTGAGATCACTGTCTAGAGCTGCCCAGTCGTGTGACAAGGGATCCACCGATTTCGCAGCCAACCTAGGCATTGATGGCCCCTGCACGCCTCCCCTCGAGTCACAGATCAGACGCATCTGACCGTTTTGGGTCAGGATGGCCCACGGTTTGCATCAGCCCGTTGGCTCCCGTCCCCGTGACAGCTCCCACCTTGAACACCTCCCGCTCCCAGGCCATCTTCAGTGCCGCTCAGGCTCTGATGCCTGGTGGCGTGAGCTCTCCGGTGCGCGCCTTCAAGTCGGTGGGCGGCCAGCCGATCGTGTTCGACCGGGTGAAGGGCTCCTATGCCTGGGATGTGGATGGCAATAAATACATCGATTACATCGGCAGCTGGGGACCGGCCATCTGCGGCCATGCCCATCCCGAAGTGATCAGCGCCCTGCAGGAAGCCATCGAAAAGGGCACCAGCTTTGGCGCTCCCTGCGCCCTGGAGAACACCCTCGCCGAGATGGTGATCGAGGCAGTGCCCAGCGTCGAGATGGTGCGCTTCGTGAACAGCGGCACCGAGGCTTGCATGGCGGTGCTGCGTCTGATCCGCGCCTTCACTGGTCGCGACAAGGTGATCAAGTTCGAGGGCTGTTACCACGGCCACGCGGACATGTTCCTGGTCAAGGCCGGTTCAGGTGTGGCCACCCTTGGCCTGCCCGACTCACCGGGGGTGCCCCGCAGCACCACGGCCAACACGCTCACCGCCCCTTACAACGACCTGGAGGCCGTCAAGCAGCTTTTCGCTGAAAACCCCGATGCCATTGCCGGAGTGATCCTGGAGCCGATCGTCGGCAACGCTGGTTTCATCACACCAGAACCTGGGTTCCTGGAAGGGCTCCGGGAGATCACCAAGGAACACGGCGCTCTTCTCGTCTTTGACGAAGTGATGACCGGCTTCCGCATCAGCTACGGCGGCGCCCAAGCCCACTTCGGTGTCACGCCCGACCTCACCACCATGGGCAAGGTGATTGGTGGCGGTCTGCCCGTTGGTGCCTACGGCGGACGCCGCGAGATCATGGAGATGGTGGCTCCCGCGGGGCCGATGTATCAGGCCGGCACCCTGAGCGGCAACCCCCTGGCGATGACGGCCGGGATTAAGACCCTTGAGCTGCTGAAGCAACCCGGCAGCTACGAGAAGCTCACCGCCAGCACCGAACGCCTGATCCAGGGCATCCTCGAGGCGGGCCGTGAAGCTGGACTACCGATCACTGGCGGCAGTGTCAGCGCCATGTTTGGCTTCTTCCTCTGCGAGGGTCCGGTTCGCAATTTCGAAGAAGCCAAGGCAGCTGATACCGAGCGCTTCGGCCGCCTGCATCGCGCCATGCTCGAGCGAGGGGTCTATCTCGCACCGAGCGCCTTCGAGGCGGGCTTCACCTCTCTGGCCCATAGCGATGCCGACATCGATGCCACCCTCGCGGCCTTCCGCGAGAGTTTTGCCGAAATCGCCTGAGAGCTGAGATCCTGGCGCTGCCGATCGTGCCTCACTCATGCAGCGCCTTCTGACGCGCCTTCTGGCGACCTCTTCAATTGGGCTGCTCAACCTCTGCTGTCCAGCGCAGGCAGGACCAATCCAGACGCTGCTTGGGCTTCCTGAATGGGTGGACTTCAGCGTCGACTACACAACAGAACCCATGGGGGGGCTGCTTGGGGGTGAGAACCCATCAGCCGCTACCTGGTTCCAACAGACGGTCGTGGGACTGACGATCGGCAGTGGTCTGGGCAAAGACACAAGCAACTGGCGCGAAATCGACCACTGGCAGGTGAACCTGGAGCTCACCAACGCCGCCGGCGACCCTGACCTCGCCACTGAACTGGGCTCCTTCTTCAACCCTCAGACGGTCGTGAATCCGGTGGGCACCTGGATCACCCAGGCGAGTGTCAGCCGCAATCAAGGAGATGGCTGGTGGAGTGCCCAGGCGGGCCTGATGTCGATTGGCCCTCAGTTCCTGACGGCACCAGCCCTGGACAACTACACCAACGCCACCCTCAACAACACCCTGAACGTGGCGATTCCCGGGGTGCCAATCAACCCTTTCGTGGCTCCCGGGATCACCGTGGCTGCCCACAGCAGCTCCCTAGGGGATCTGCGCTACGGCTACTACAACCTGGATTCTGAAACGGCCATTGCCGCCAGCCTCGGCGTGGATCCCGGGCAGCCTGATGTGCGCGGCAGCGTCCAGGTGCTCGAGTGGAGTCTCAATCCTCTGGCCCATCGGAAGGAGCTGTTGGCGCCGATCGAAGGCAGGGATGGCACCACGGTGGCCAGACAGCTGCCAGCACCGCTGCTGCAGCTGGGCGGAATGCTCTCCAACACCGCCTGGCCAGGAAGCGCAGGCACAGAGCTGGGTGAAGGGTTGAACCGGATCGTGTATGGAACGATCACCTGGCCCGTCACCCTGCCGATCGGGATCGATAACCGCCTCTGGCTGGCTGGCAATCTCGGCCTTGATCCCGCCAAGAACCCTGTGCCGAGCTTCGCCGCAGGGGGCTGGCTCTCCCAAGGTGTCCTGCCCAATCGTCCGGACGATGTGCTTGCGCTGGGTATCACCCGCAACAGCTTCAGCCCAACACTCAACCCCGGACTGACCTACGAAGGCGTGATCGAACTCAACTACTCCATCAACATCTCTGAGGTGGTGCAGGTGCAACCACTGATGCAGTGGCTGATCAATCCCTCAGGCAGCGGCACTGTTCCCGGAAGCTGGATTGGTGGTGTGCAGGTCAATCTGAACCTGTGACCAGGATCACAGGTCGCCTTCATGGAAGTCAGCGGAGCAAGGTGAGCATGAGAGGCAGACTGCAACACACCTCATGCAAAGATGCGGCCGTTGACGGAGAGTTCCCTGTCGTTCATCTGCCTGGACAGCCGCCCCTGCTTCTTTCACTGCTTGCTGACAGCAGGCCTAGCGATCACTGCGGCAACAGCCGAAGCCCATGCTGAAAGTGTGACCCTGCTGCTTCAGAACGGCGACAAGCTGACGGGAACACTGATCACGGAAGACAGCACCGAAACCGTCAAGGTGATTCTTCACCCCAACCTCGGGCGACTGGAGATTCAGGTCTCAGACCTGAAACCGACCGCAAAACCATCCCCTTGGTCGGGCAGCTTGGCTCTCGGTGTCAATGGCAGTAATTCCGACAATGACTTCTCAGCAGGGGGGACGGCCAGCCTCGCTACGCGCTACAAAACCAACAACGAGGAGCTGAGCTTCTCCGCCCAGGCCCAGCTTGAACTCTCCCGAGACAACGGCGAGACAACAAACACAACAGACACCAATCAGGGTGATGCGAACTTGCGCTACACCCGCCAGCTCAGTCCCCGCTTGAATGCTTACGCCGCCAGCGTCTTTGATTACGACACACTCAATGACGTGGGTTCCAACACCCTGACGAACAGCGTTGGGCTTGGCATCGATGTCGTGAAGACCAAAACCACCACGATCAATCTGTCGGCGGGCCCATCACTCCAGAGCATCTGGGGTGGCAGCAACTGCGACACCTCGGCGACCTGCGGAGTCAACCTGGCGGGTGGCAGTGCTCGGGCCAGTTTGAACTGGACACCAAATCAACACTTCAACCTGCTGGTAAGCAATCAGTTCAACGGGGCCTACCTCAATGGCATCTCCCCAAGCAACACCTTCAGCGGCACCTTAAAGATTTTCCCTACTGGAAGCAAAAAGCTCTTCACTGCACTAACCGGAAAAACAATCTACAACTCGTTAACGCTACCGAAAGTCAACAACAGCTTCTCCGTGCAGGTGGGCACACAATTCAACTGAATTCAAACCAGGCTCTCTCAGCGATAGTTCTCAAACTGCAGGGGAACATCCAACTCCTCCTCCTTCGTTTTCAGCAACTGAATCGCCTGTTGCAAGTCATCCTTGCTCTTTCCGGTGATGCGCAGGCTCTCTCCCTGAATCGCCACCGTCACCTTCTTGAGTTCATCGCGCACAATCTTGCTCAGTTTCTTAGCAATCTCCTGACTGAGGCCTTTGCGCAATTTCACCACCTGCTTCACCCGGTTACCACCCACGGCCTCCGGCGTCTGGAAATCAAAGATCTTGAGGGAAAGATTGCGCTTCGTGGCCTTGGTACGCAGCACATCCTCCACTGCCTGGAGCGTCATATCGCTGGCGGTGGTGATCACCACCTCGGTTTCCTCCAGCTCAATCTCCGTTCCCGAGTCCTTCAGGTCGTAACGGGTACCGATATCCCGACGCACCTGGTCGAGGGTATTCACCAGCTCCTGGCGGTCGAAATCCGAGACCACATCAAAGGAAAAGGTGCTGGCCATGGCATTCATCCGGTTGCCCGCAGCTTAGAAAAGGGCACTGCAACCGGCCGCCGATGCCTTTGACCAGCCTGTTCACCGCCAGTTCCGCGGCACCCTATGCCTGGTCGGTGTTGCTTTCAGGGGCCGTTGTCGTCCTAAGCATCGTGCCCCTTGGAGCCGCCCGCTCCCAGGCGGATTTCACCATGGCCGACATGGGTGCGCCCCGGGCGATGTTCGAACGCCTGCCCATTTGGGGACGACGGGCCAGCTGGGCCCACCAGAACAGCTTCGAAGCCTTCACTCTCCACGCTCCCGCTGCCCTGCTCTGTGTGATCGCAGCTCTGCACAGCGGATCACTTCCCAACACCGCGATCACAGCGGCTTTGCTTCAGCCGCTCCTTCGTCTCCTCTACATCGGGGCCTACGTCGGCAATGTGCCGCCCCTCCGTGGTCTCTGCTGGGCCAGCGCCTTGCTATGCACAGGCACGCTGTATGTCGAAGGTCTCCGCGCTCTGCTCGCCACTGCCTGAAGCCTCAACGGGTAGCTATCAGGCCGCAAGTCCATCCAGCCCGGAGTCACCGGCTTCGGCCTGGGCAGCCCGATGGATCGCTTCGATCTCAGCAGCTGCCGCGCAATAGGCAGTCCAACCGAGCATGCGCCGACTGTCAGCCCGACCACGATCATCCACCGCGTCCATCACGATGCTTCCCTGTACCTCAGCCTTATCAAAGGCTGCCAGCAGAGGGATCTCAGCCCTGAGAACTTGCAACCCAAAATCCACCAGGATTGCCTTGGCTTCGTGGGCTTGCCGCTGCTTACGCGAGTCGACTTTCACCATCAACACACAGGCTGGCACCTCTTTGCTGCGCAACATTGAGGCCAGCTCAATCGTGAGTTCAACCGATCGAGCCTGCGGGGTTGTCGGCAGAACAATCAGATCAGATCCCTCAGACAACCTGTTCAACTCGTCATCCTGACTACTGGCCTGACCATCGGTCACAACGATGTCGGCAGCACGGGTCGCCTTGGCCGCCGCCTCGATGGGAACCACCGAGAAATCAAGCAACCCCCTGGCTCCATAGGCCGTCGCTGATCGATTGCGATCAGCATCAACAAGGCAGACATTGAATCCTCGTCTTGCCCAGACCGCAGATAAATGCACACTTGTGCAGGTTTTGGCGACCCCTCCCTTCTGACCAAAGACGGTGAGAAACATAAAAAACAACTGCTTTGCAGCAGCCTGATGCGCCTGAGTTTCGAAATCTTGTCTAGCGGTTTTTTCTAAAGCGTGCGTAGCACAAACAACCAACCACCACCCGCTCTCTATCCCTGCTGAAACTGCTTGAGTGCCGCCAGCAAGGAGGCGGGCGACTGGGGATCCACCATCAGCACACTGCCGGCTGGGGCCTCGGCCAACTGTTCACCCATCGCCATCCAATCCTTCGCCAACATCAACCGCATCGCTTCGGCAGCCTTCGGGTTCGCTTCCAGGGCACGGGCCAGCTCCAGGGCAGCCTCCGCCTTGGCTTTCGCCAGCAGTTCCTGCTGCTTCACCTGGGCTTCTGCATCGAGCAGCAGCGCTTCTTTCTGGGCCCGGGCATCCAGCACCAAAGCCTCCGCACGGCCGCGGGCCTCATTCAGCTGAGATTCCTTCTCGCCCTCGGAGCGCAGGATCGCCGCGCGCTTCTCCCGCTCCGCCGTCATCTGCGCCTCCATCGCCTGCTTCACACCCGGTGATGGATTGATGTCGCGCATCTCCACCCGGGTCACCTTCACACCCCAGGGGTCCGTGGCCTCATCCAGTTCCTTCAGCAACAACTCATTCACCTCACTGCGGGTGGTGAAGGTCTGATCAAGATCCAGCTTGCCCATCTCGGCCCGGATCTGGGTGAGCACCAGATTGACCATCGCCGCCTGAAGATTGTCGACGGCGTAATAAGCGCGGGGGTGCTCGAGCAGCTGCCAATACACCACGGCATCCACTTCGATCGACACGTTGTCGCGGGTGATGCAGAGCTGAGGGGGGATATCCAGCACCCGTTCCTTCAGCGATTCATGGCTCACCACTTTCTCCACCACCGGCAGCACGAAGGACAAGCCCGGCTGCAGTTCACGGTCGTATTTGCCAAGGCGCTCCACCAGACGAGAACGGCCTCCGCTGGTGACCTTGACGCTTCCGCTGCCCAACAGGGCAATCAACACCAGCGCCGGCAGACCGAGAAAGGCTTCCATCCCTTGAGCACCCACTTCCCGGACCCTACGGACAGTGCCTCGAGCCGGCAACACTCTGCCGATCAAGGCCGGGGACTGCAGAGTGGGGATTCAGAACCACAAACCGCCCGCCGATGCCCCCGTTCTGGATTCCACTGATCTGGCTCCTGATCGCTGGGGGACTTCTAAGCCTGGAATTGGCCCAACCCAGCTTCGACGGCTTGATGGTCGCGGCCCTTGCAGCACTGCTGCTCTCTCTGCTGACGGCCCTGACCCCTCTGCCTCTGCTGGTGCAGATTCTGTTGTTCCTGGTGCTGACCGTCGTCGGCACCATTTGGCTCAGCCGCTGGTCGGCTCGCCGCAATCCACGTCCTGGCCAGGAGCGCCAACGGGAGGATCTGGCTGAAGTGATCAGTGCTATCCCCCCGGGCGGCGAAGGTCGGGTGCGCTGGCATGGTCAGAGCTGGGCCGCCAGCTCCTTGGATCTCGACCAGGCAATCAGCCACGGCGACCAGGTGCTCGTCGTGGGGCGGGACGGTACCCAGCTGCAGGTCATCGCCCGTTTCCGGCCCTGAACGTCAGTCGAAGAACAGAAGACTCACAACCTTGCCCATGTCCTCCGCACTGCGGCAGCTGTTCAGCAGGGTTTCGCTGTCATGGAAGGCCAGACAGATCAGCTGGTCACAGCGGTTGATGATGTCCTGATTGCAGAGACTGCTGGCCATCGGCAGGGGCAGATCGTCATGCTCGGGCTTCTCAATCAGATGCAGCACCCGTTCGAGCTGATCGCGGATCTCCGGTGATTGCCGATCGAGGCTCTGGGGCAGGAGCACCGTGAGGCGCGCGGGGTCGACTTCGAGCACACCGCGGATGACCGCGGCGTTGACCCCCTGGGCTCCTGAGGTCATCAGGGAGTGCCCCTCCTGGGCCAGAGAGCGGGCGATCAGTTCGATCAGATGGATGGCCACCACTGGCACATGGCGGCTCCCAAGAATTGCGATCCGCCGTTTTCCCTTGTCCTGAAGCAGGGCCAGTTCCTGGGCCAGGGTGTCCACCCGATCGAGGGCAGGTAGGTCAAGGGAGCGGCTCAAGGACATCCCGCCGATTTGAAATTGAAACTAGCAGTGCCAAAAGGATTGTCAGGCCGACTGGTCGAGGGCGGAGAAAATGCGATCCAGTTGACAGTGCTCCTCCACGAGCCGGAAGGCATACGTGGCCTTCACCGCCTCATGCAGACGGACATGCCCGAAGGCTTGTTCAATCACTTCCACTGTGGCGAGCGTGTCGCTCTCCACCTTCAGGAGCGGCACCTCCAATTCATCGGCGCGACTGATCAGCTGGGGCAGGGGCTCGCCGGCACCGGTCAAGATCAGACACTGGGTGGACGCCTCAAGGGCGGCCAGCTGAATATCGGTACGATCCGCGCCCGTCACCACGGCCATGTTGCGGCGTCGACGGAAGAACTCCATGGCGGAGTTCACATTCATGGCGCCAATGCTCAGGGTCTCCACCAGGAGTTCAAGCCGCTCCTCACAGCAGATCACCCTTGCATCGAGACGACGCACGAGTTCTCCGACGGTGACACTGCGCAGCAGGGGCGAACGAGGCATCACGCCAAAGACCTGCAGGCCAAGCCCCTCGAGGGCGGGCACCACATGACGCTGGAGTTCATCCACTTCATCAGGGGTGACGGCATTCAGCACGATGCCCATCAGGCGATCACCGAGCTGGTCACGGGCCGCGAGCAGAGCATCAACGCTGCGGCTGTCCTGCCAAAGATGCACGAGCACCACCGGTGCCTGAAGGCCCTGGGCCAGCTGCACAAGGCTGAGTCCATAAAGCAGACCTTCGTGAAGACTGCCTGCTGCCTCCAGCAAGGTGACCCCGTCCTGATGCTGAGAGAGCTCGTTCCGCAGCTGAATGAAACCATCACCGGCGGCGAGCTGGCCCTGGGCGAGGCGTGCATCCGCCGTGACCGGCGACAGCAGATGCAATGAGGGGATCAGCTGACCATCACCAAGACCCAAGGTGCTGCCGACGAAGCGCACATCGTCATCGATGAGCGGATCGGGGAGCGGCCCTGCGGAGGGACTCCACTCGAGGCTGGTGGCCAGCGGTTTGCCGAACCGCACCTGGCGGCCACCACTCGCGAGGGCTCTAGCCAAACCCAGCACTAAGGCGGACTTCCCGCTGAAAGGTTCACAGGATCCGATCAGCAAGGTGTTGCCCATGACCCGACCCGGCGCGCTCTTGGTGTTGCAATGTAGAGGTCTTCGCCTCCCGCTTCCAGCAGCAACCACTGCCAGAAGCGATCGGGGAGCTCAAGCCGATCAGAACGATCACCGCTTTCCATCAACCAGTCCATCAGCTGATGGGCGGGAACGGAGAAGCGGTAGGCGAGCGGCGGCTCCGCCTCAATGTTGAGTGTGCAAGCGGTGATTTCCAGCGGTGCCCGGACCGGTTGCCAGCGCAGATCGAACCGGTGAGGAGAGGCCTCCATGAGACTCCGCACACCGCGGACCTCCCCCCCCGGCCAATAGGCCAGAACCCGCAGCAGGTCTTGCTCTCGACTGCGACCGCCGCAGTAGGGAGCGAACAAAGCCATCTGAGCATCGAGGGATGGTGTAGGCACGAATCCCGCCAATCCCCCAAAGCATGCCCCAAGCTGGAGCAATGGCCCAGAGCAGCTCCCTCCCATCCGCCGTCGACCACCAGCGTTGGCAGGGTCGCCGGATTGGCATCACCGGTGCCCAGGGAGCCCTGGGCCAGGCCCTGAGCCGTCGATTTCAGGCCCAAGGCGCGCACGTGGTGGGCCTGACGCACCGAGAGCCCCCCTGCAATGCGGCAAGCGCAACCACGGCAAGTCAGAGCTGGGTGCAGTGGCACTGTGGCCGCGAGCAGGAGCTCGCACCCGTTCTGGCCCAACTGGATCTGCTGGTGCTCAACCACGGGATCAATCCCGGGGCTGACCAGCGCAGCCTCACCCTCAATCGCGCCCTGGAGGTGAACGCCCTGAGCAGCTGGCGACTGCTCGAGCACTACGAGCGGATCGCCGCGGAGCTGCCTCCCGGCTCCGAGCCACGGGAGGTTTGGGTGAACACCTCGGAGGCGGAGATCCAGCCCGCCTTAAGCCCCGCCTATGAACTGAGCAAGCGTCTGCTCGGACAACTGGTGAGCCTCCGCTGGAGTGAGCATCAGCGCAGCCCAATCCCAACCTTGCGCCTACGCAAGCTCGTGCTGGGACCGTTCCGATCCGAACTGAATCCCATTGGCGTGATGTCAGCCGATTGGGTGGCGGGACAAGTGATCCTGCAGGCCGGGCTCGGACTGCCACTGGTGATCGTGACCCCAAACCCCCTGACTTATCTGCTGATGCCCCTGAGCGAACTAGGGCGGGCCGCTTACAACAGGCTGATCAGCAATCGCCCCGATCGGTGAGGATCTCGCAGCCATCGGAAGTGACCACGATCGTGTGCTCCCACTGCGCGGAGAGACTGCCGTCCTGGGTTACGACGGTCCAACGGTCTTTCAAGGTTCGACAGCGCTTGCTGCCTGCATTGAGAATCGGCTCCACCGCAAGCGTCATCCCCGGCCGCAGGGTCACGTTGGGCAACTCATCGGTGCGGAAATTGAACACGGACGGTTCTTCGTGGAGATTGCGGCCAACGCCGTGTCCCGTGTAGTCCTCCACCACGCTGAATCCATTCGCCTTCACGTGGTCTTCCACGGCACCTGCAATGTCAAGCAGCGTGTTGCCGGCCTTGATCTGAGCCAGTCCAGCCATCAGCGACTCCTGGGCAACACGACTGAGAGTGCGGGCTTGCTCAGGCACCTCGCCGACGCAGATGGTGACGCAGCTATCACCGTGGTAGCCCTCGAAATACGCACCGGTGTCGACCTTGAGGAGATCCCCCTTGCGGATCACCCGTTTGGCACTGGGAATGCCATGCACCACCTCGTTGTTGATGCTTGCGCAGATACTGGCGGGGAACCCGTGATAGCCCTTGAAACTGGGGGTAGCACCGAGCTCGCGGATCCGTCGTTCGGCGAGGGCATCGAGATCAGCGGTGGTCTGACCGGGTTCCACCGACGCCATGATCTCGCGCAGCACGGACGCCACGATGCTGCTGGCCCGGGCCATGATCTTCAGCTCGCGGGCTGATTTCACTTCCACACCACGGCGCTGCTGGATCCGAGGTCCAGTCGCCGTGGCCTTGGCACCGCCAGAGGCTGCCAGCAGGTCAGCAAACAGATTCATCAAACGTTGGCGGTAACCCGCGACAGATAGTCGATTCCGTCACGCTATCAATGTTGAACGCGAGGAGGAGGTTGATTGGTCTGGCTGCGCAGCATCCGCCAATGGCATCGCTGGCTGGCGCCCTTCGTTTTGTTGCCACTGCTGCTCACCGTTGGCTCAGGGGTGGGCTACCGGTTGGCAAGAGACTGGGCAGGTTTCAGTCGGGACCAGGTGCACTGGCTGATGGTGCTGCATGAAGGTGAGTGGCTGGGCCCCAAGCTGGAACCCGTGCTGGTGCTCCTGAATGGCCTTGGGCTCCTCTGGATGCTGATCACCGGCGCGACGATGCTCGTTCAGCAGTGGAGACGACCGTTCGGAACGGCATCAAGGAAGCAAGGGGAGGCGAAAGGGTAAGCTGGTTGTTTGGCGTGTTTACCCGGAGCTGGGATGGCAGCGGATCCGAAAGAGACCTCCCCGAAGGAGGAAGCCACTGAGGTGGTGACAACCGAGAGCGAGGTCACTGCCACCGCAGTGGAAGAGCCTGCAGCCGTTGCAGGCAAGCCTGAGACTCCTGCAGCAAAAGCAGTGGCCAAGCTCGGAGCAGAAGCTCTGATCCGGGAGTTTGAAGCCGCACAACTGAAATCCGAGCTTCCTGACATCTACGTGGGCGACACCGTTCGCGTGGGCGTGCGCATCAGTGAGGGCAACAAAGAACGTGTTCAGCCCTATGAAGGTGTTGTGATCGCCAAGCGCCATGGCGGCCTCAATGCCACCATCACCGTGCGTCGGATCTTCCAGGGCATCGGCGTGGAACGTGTGTTCATGCTTCACAGCCCCCAGGTGGCCTCCATCAAGGTGGAACGCCGCGGTAAGGTACGCAGGGCGAAGCTTTTCTATCTGCGAGACCGGGTGGGCAAGGCCACTCGTGTGAAGCAGCGCTTCGATCGCTGAGGCTCCGGCCTCGTTCAATCCAATGCCATCGCTTCGCGGTGGTCGAGGGGTCCATCGCCTTGCGCCGTTAGTTCAGTTGGTAGAACGCAGGTCTCCAAAACCTGATGTCGGGGGTTCAAGTCCTCCACGGCGCGTCCGATGACCCCTCATGCAGTTTCCCGGTTTTGAGCATGGAGTTGGATCTACAACCTGGTGATGTCGTCAAGGTGCTTGAGTCAGCCGCTCTCGGCTGGGTTCGTGCCCGTGTGATCCGTGTCAAATCCGGTGGTCGCGTGGTTGTTCAAAGTGACCAGGGTCGTGAATTCACTGCCCGCGGTAACCAGGTGCGCCTGATTGAACCCGCCGGCTTCCGACCCTGACGGATCGGAATTCAAATCTCACGAGGTTCTGCCGCCCGGCAGGACCTTTTTTATGCCTGGTTTATGCCGTCATGCCTTGGGTCTCCAGGGGTTGTTCCGGCTGCTGAACGCTCAACTCTTCAGCGACTGGCAAGGTCAACGTTGGCCAGAGGTCAGGATGACGCTCAGCCAGCTGAAGGCAGCGTTGCCGCAGAGAAGCCAGCAGCTTTTGGATGAGGGCTTCATCCTTCAAATCACGCCGGACCACCAGAGCTTCACCGCTGGTCAGCCCTAGGTGGTAATCCAGCCGCACCAACCCCGGCATCACATTCAGTGCCAGACAGTTGGCGTAGGTCAACGTCACCTGATCTTCCGTGCGCCCTTGCCAGAACTCCGGCCTGTAGCGCTTCATACGCACACGGATCCGCCAAAGACCCTGACGGCGAAGAATCGCCTCAGTGCGAGGGAACATCCCTGCCGGCAGGGCAAGGCTCGGGAAAGCGCTCAGATCCTCCTCGGTCAGTTCAGCCTGATGCGCCAAGGGGTGATCCACGGCAGCAACCAAATGGACTGCTGTGGCACAGAGATCAAAGACCGCAAGGTCTGGATCATCCACTGGCAGATCGGGTTGATAACTACCGATCCAGGCGTCGATCACCCGCTCCCGCAGGAGTTGCAGCGGGCGAGCCATACCCACATGGGTTGCGACTCCCCCCTCCCAGCCTTCGGGGAGAGGATCGAGGAAGGCTGGGACTGCCCAGCAATTGGCCTCAATCCGTGCAGGAGCCATGCCGTGGCGCAGTCGCGACAGTTGATGGACGCGACGCTCCATCAGCAGCAGGCCCTGGTCGCCCCGGAGCTGCCACTCCCCAGCCTGGCGATGGCACGACAGGCCGAAGAGCGCCAGGGTCTGACTGTTGTTACGCGACACCGTGCTCTGAGAACAGTGCAGGCGGGTGGCTGCCTGCTCGCCGGAACGCAGCCAAAGCTGGTAATCCAGCATCCTCAACGCATCAACCGAGAGCATCCGAAAGCCGAGCAACCAGTAGCGCTTCCTTTATGTCACCCGTGCCCCCCTTCATCTGAATCGATGAAGGCGAATTCGCCGATTCATTCGAGATCTGCATAAAACCAGCGCTCGATTGCCCTCGAGACCGATGAGTTGACGGAGGGCAGGGCGGAGGTCGATACTTTCTTGGTCGCGCAGGCGACACAGGTCAACCGCTCAGGGCATGAAGTCCTGTCGATGGTCAGCCTGGGACCGTAGTTCAATTGGTTAGAGCACCGCCCTGTCACGGCGGAAGTTGCGGGTTCGAGCCCCGTCGGTCCCGTTCCAAACCTTCTGCCAGCAGTGTCCGTTCGCGTTCGTCTGGCCCCCAGCCCCACGGGAACCCTTCACATCGGCACGGCTCGCACCGCGGTGTTCAACTGGTTATTCGCTCGGCGGATGGGCGGCTCCTTCCTGATCCGCATCGAAGACACCGATCGCGAGCGCTCCAAGCCGGAATTCACCGCCAACATCCTCGACGGCCTGCAATGGCTCGGTCTCGATTGGGATGATGAGCCCGTGGTGCAGAGCACCAGGATCGAGGAGCACCGGCAGGCGATCCAGACCCTGCTCGAACATGGTCTCGCCTACCGCTGCTACACAACGGAGGAGGAGCTCAATGCCCTGAGGGACCGTCAACGGGCGGCAGGCCAGGCCCCGCGTTACGACAACCGCCATCGCAATCTCAGCCCTGAACAGGAGGCCGCATTCCAGGCCGAGGGCCGAACTGCTGTCATCCGTTTCCGCATCGACGATGGTGCATCGATCACTTGGACAGACATGGTCCGCGGCGCCATGCGCTGGAGCGGTGCTGACCTCGGCGGCGACATGGTGATCGCCCGACGGGCCCCCGCCGATGCAATCGGCGATCCCCTCTACAACCTTGTGGTGGTGGTCGATGATGCCGCCATGGCGATCACCCACGTGATCCGCGGCGAAGATCACATCGCCAACACCGCCAAGCAACTGCTTCTCTACGAAGCCCTGGGCCTCGAAGCCCCCCAGTTCGCCCACACCCCGCTGATCCTCAATGCCGAGGGGCGCAAGCTCTCCAAACGGGATGGGGTGACCTCCATCAGCGACTTCCGTGCCATGGGCTACACCGCAGAAGCCCTGGCCAATTACATGACCCTCCTCGGCTGGTCCGTTCCCGAAGGGATGGAGGAGCGTTTCAGCCTCGCAGATGCGGCCTCCGTGTTCAGTTTTGAGCGGGTCAACAAGGCCGGTGCCCGCTTCGACTGGGACAAGCTCAACTGGCTCAATGCCCAGGTGCTGCATGGATGGCAGGCGCCGCAGCTGCTTATGGCCCTCTCCCCCCTCTGGCAGGCGCAGGGATGGACTTTGCCTGCGGATCAGGCCTGGCAGGAGGCCCTGGCTGAGCTGCTGGGACCGTCTCTCACCCTGCTGAACGACGGCATTGAGCAGGCGCGGCCCTTCTTCATCGAACCCGACCTGGAGGCCGATGCCCTGTCTCAACTGGACCAGGAGGGAGCTCGACCGGCGCTGGCAGCCCTCAACGCGTTGCTGGAGTCAGCCCCCTGGGATGGTTGCGACAGCGAGCGCGGGCAAGCACTGCTGAAAGAGGCGGTTGACCAGGCCGGGGTGAAGAAAGGGCTGCTCATGAAGAGTCTGCGCGCCGCCCTGCTGGGACGGCTTCAAGGCCCTGACCTGATGACCACCTGGGGGCTACTGGCCAGGATCGGGCACGACCGGCAACGCCTTCAGCGCTGCCTCTGAATCGGCAGCTGCGGAATCGGCATTCGCACCCACCGTTTCGTCCTCGTCAGCAGCAATCAGACCAAGCATCCGAGCCAGCGGTTGAGCGGTCAGTCCCTGGAGGCCAACGGTCATCAGGATCGTCAGAAAAACAAGGCCCTGGAGTCGTCCGGCACCCAGCACACCGGCCTGCTCCAGGCGGATCGCAAACAAAGACGCCACCGCCGCGGTGACGATGCCACGGGGTGCCAACCAGCTCAGGAACAATCGCTGTCGCCAGTCGAGTGGAAGGCCAACCGTGGCCACGCTGACCGCCACCGGCCGCACTAGCACCATGAGCACCAGCACACAGCTGATGCCTCCCCAGCCGAGCGGGCTTAGCTCCGCCCAGGAGACATCTGCGGCGAGGAGTGGGAACAACATCGTGATCGCCAGCCTTGCCAGCTCACGGATCAGAGCATCGAGCTGGGCCGCATCGGTGGAGGGCCTGCGGCCCACGACCACGCCAGCAGCCACAGAAGCGGGGAGCCCGGATTCGGGCAGCAGCCATTCGCAGGCCCCAAACATCAGAAAGAGAACCCCCAGGGTCAGCTGCAGGCGCAACCCCACCGCCGGATCCGGTTTGAGCCGTTGCAGCGCCTCTGACAGCAGCCAGCCGCAGGCCACACCAATCAACACACCACCACCCAGTCGGGAGAGCAAGCCAATGGCCAACTCCCGCCATCCATGCAAATCACCCAGCAACAACTCCAGCAGCAGCAGGGCCAGCACCGCCCCAACCGGCTCAAGCACCAGCCCCTCCGCCTCCAAGACATCCCCCAGAGGAGGGGCGAGCCGAATCTGCTGCACCAACGGCGTCACAACGGTGGGCCCTGTCGCCAGCACGATCGCGCTGTAAACCGCTGCCACCGACCAACCGAGCCCAGCCAGCCAGTGGGCTGCCAACAGGCCCGCAGCAAGCGAAAGCAGCAGACGGATCAGAGAGATCCGCAACACGGTCGTTTTGATCGTGTCTCCCGGCAGCCGCAGGTTCAGCCCACCGTCGAAAAGCACCAAGCTGACCAGCAGCCCCACCACCGTCTCGAGCCCCTGGCCGAGATCGAGCGGTTCCACCAGGCCTAGGCCGGAGCGGCCAATGAGCAGTCCAGAGAGGAGCAGTAGGACGACTCCCGGCAACCCCGAAAGTGCTGACAGGAGCCTGGCAGCGGCACCCGCGAACACGGTGACGCCCCAGAGCAGTCCCAGCCGCTCAGGCGTCATCGATCGAGGTGAACTGAGGTTCCACCCGAAGGCCTATGACTGCGTCGGGACGCACCACCAGATACTCCCCCTCCAGATCTCCGAGCGGCACGTTCACGAATCCCCCATTAGGGGAAGCATTCACCAGCCCCTGGTACCACTGCTGGAACTGCTCCAGGCTGGGGAAATGGACCATCTCGGTCTGTCCCCCCATCAGATGGAGGGACACCGCATAACGACGGGGTTGACGAGTCATCTGCGAACCGTACCTCCCTGAGCCCTCGGCACAGGATGACGAACCTGCGGCTCCTCTGCCTGGATCCAAGGTTGCAGCAGCTGGCCAGCAGGGAGGTAGAGGGGATGGCGGGGATAGCCCCCGCGTGTGAGACCGAGCACACCAGGGGGGCCCCCACCGCATGCCTGACGCTGGGGGAGCAGGCCACGCAGCAGCGCGAGCAGCCTCTGATCCCGGTCATGGAGTCCACCGGCAGCCCCCCAGCCCAGCCAGAGATCCCACTGCTGCGGCGCCAGAGACCAGCGACGTAACCAGGCCTTGAGCACGGCATCATTGGCCCGCCCTACCGGTTCTGCGCTGCGTCGCAGCACCGCTGGTGAAGGGGTCACCAGGGCAAAAAGATTGAGCACCACGAGCCGTCCGTAGCCCCAGGACCGAGCGAAGCCTTGCAGTCGCCGCAAGGTTGGGTCATCCCTCTCTCCATCCGCACGGGAGGGGTTGAGGCCGATGAAGATCAGGCTGGGGGCCTGGCCGCCACCAAGACTGCGGCTCAGGATCCAGCGGTAGCGCCTGCAGGCACTGAAGACAGTTCCACTGACAGCCGTCCCACTCTCAGCGCTCGAGCAGGGCAAGCGATGCCTCCAGAATCCGGCGGCTGGCCTGACCATCGCCGAAGGGATTCACAGCCCGGGCCATGGCCTCATAGGCCTTGGAATCACTCAGCAGCCGGGAGGCTTCAGCGGCAATCGTGGCCGCGTCAGTGCCAACCAGGCGAGCGGTGCCAGCATCCACAGCTTCCGGTCGCTCGGTGGTGCGTCGCAGCACGAGCACGGGCTTGCCCAGGGCAGGGGCTTCCTCCTGCAGGCCGCCTGAGTCGGTGAGCAGCAGCGTGCAGCCCTTCATCGCAGCCACCAACCGGTCGTAGTCGAGCGGTTCAGTGAGCACCACGCGCGGATGCGCCCCCAGCAGTGCCTGCAGAGGTTCACGCACGGTGGGATTGCGATGCAAAGGCAGAAGCAGGGCCGCATCGGGATGGTCCTCCAGCACCTGCAGCATCCCGGCAGCGATCGAAGCCAGGCGATCCCCCCAGTTCTCACGACGGTGGACCGTGGCGAGGATCACCCGCTGCCGCTCCCAATCGATGGGCAGATCGGACAGGAGGGGAGCCCGCTCGGCCATCCGCAGCAGGGCATCGATCACGGTGTTACCGGTCACCATCACCTGGCCCACCACACCGGAAGCTTTGAGATTGGCTTCGGAGCGCGTGGTCGGGGCGAAGTGCAGCTGGGCGACCTGGGAGATCAAGCGTCGATTGGCCTCCTCAGGAAAGGGATCCAGCAGGTTGTCGGTCCGCAAACCAGCCTCCACATGGCCCACGGGGATCTGCTCGTAAAACGCAGCAAGAGCAGCAGCGAAGGCCGTGGTGGTGTCCCCCTGCACGAGCACCAAGGCCGGGGGGAACGCCTGGAAGTCGTCGCGGAGGCCCTGAAGTGCTGCACAGGTCACATGGGTGAGGGTCTGACGCGGCGCCATCAGATCGAGATCGCGGTCGGCCTTCAGACCGAACAGGTCCATGACCTGAGTCACCATCTCCCGGTGCTGCCCGGTGAGGACCACACGGGTCTCCAGGCAATCGCAGGCCTGAAACTCCTGGATCACCGGGGCGAGCTTGATCGCTTCCGGCCGGGTTCCCAGGACGATCGTCACCCGCGGCAGACCTGCCATACAGCGCTAAAGCCGATGAATCAAGCCGGATCCTATCGGTGATTTCAGCCCCCCTCAGCAGCAACGACTTGCCAGATGCGCTGTGCTGGCGAAGCTGAAGGGAGGTCCTCGATCAGGAATGGGAGCCGCCGACCACACGCAGGATCAACAACAGGGCAATGCCCACGGACAGGCCAAGCATCGCCAAGCGTCCGTTCCAAATTTCCGCCTGAGGCGTAAAGCCACGACGCCAGGCGTTGAGCTCACCACCAGCCACCGTGCTGGGCCCAGGTCCGCCAGCGTCAGTTGAGGAATGATCCTGCTCAGAAGGAGCGGAATCAGGTCTAGGTGCTGATGCCATGACTCCGCTTCGGTGGAAGAAATTCTAAGGACGACGGATCAGAACGGTGGTGGCGAAGCCATGAGGGCATCCGCATCCTCCAGCGGCCAGCGGGCTGCCACGCCGAGGCCAAGGCGACTGGCCGCAGTGGAGCGTTGCAGGCGCTGGAGCGCTGCTGCTCCCACCATGGCGGCGTTATCGGTGCAGTAAGCGAGCGGGGCGATCTGGATCGATACCCCCAAGGCCTGGCCCCGGTCGGTCATGAGTGCACGCAGACGACGGTTGGCGGCAACCCCACCGACCATCACCAGGCGATGAAGGCCCTGGTCGCGGCAACAGCGCAGGCTCCGTTCCACCAACACATCGGCTACCACCTGTTCGAAGCTGGCCGCGAGATCAGCCCAGGGAGGCTCGGCGCCATCGGCGCGGCAGGCCTCCACCTGCCGCAACATCGCCGTCTTCAAACCGCTGAAGGAGAAGTCATAGGGGTAATAGCCACCACCGGGTTTCGACACCCGACCCTTGGGCAGCTGAAAGCGGGAGGAATCCCCGGCCACTGCCAAGGCCTGGATCGCCGGCCCACCTGGATAGGAGAGACCCAGAAGGCGAGCCACCTTGTCGAAAGCCTCGCCAGCAGCATCATCGTGGCTGCGGCCAAGCCGATGCATGCGCCCCTCCAGATCCACCCGGATCAGCTCCGTATGACCACCACTCACAAGCAACACCAGGTAGGGAGGCTCTGGCGGAGCCTCCCCAAGGGCAGCGGATGCGAGATGAGCCTCCAGATGGTGAATGCCTAGAAATGGCAATCCGTGGAGAGCCGCCAGGGTGCGCGCCGTGATCGAACCGACCATCAGCGCCCCCACGAGCCCGGGAGCAACGGTCGAGGCCACAGCATCCATCGCATCCATGGAGAGCCCCGAGGACGCCAGCGCTTGCTCGACAAGAAAGGGCAACGCCTCCACATGCCTTCGCGAAGCGATCTCGGGCACCACCCCACCCCACTGGGCGTGCTCCTCCACCTGGGAGCTGATGCCGTGGGCCAGAACCTCGATTCCTACGTCTGTCTGCCGCACGATGGCGGCGGCCGACTCGTCACAACTTGTTTCGAGGGCCAGCAGTGTTGTCATCCGGTTGGTCAGCCTCCCCTACTGTCCGCTAGTGACATCCTGCCGTCTGGGGCAGGCCCAACCAGGAATCGATCCGATGCGTCGTCTCTTTGCCCTTGCGCTTTCGGCCCTGCTCGTTTTCGGCTTCGCCCCCGTTGCCAAGGCTGATGTGGCAGGTCTCACCCCCTGCGCTGAAAGCGCCCGCTTCCAGCAGCGTGCTGCGGCAGCCACCACCCCCCAAGCCAAGGCTCGTTTCGAGATGTACAGCGAGGCTGTGTGCGGTGACGATGGCCTGCCTCACCTGATCGTTGATGGTCGCTGGAGCCACGCCGGTGATTTCGTGTATCCCGGCCTGATGTTCCTCTACATCGCAGGTTGCATCGGCTGGGCCGGTCGCGAATACCTGAAGGCCACCCGCGGAACCAAGGAGCAGTACACCAAGGAGATCCAGATCGATCTCCCCCTCGCTCTGAAGAGCTGCATCGCCGCGGCCACCTGGCCCCTGGCTGCCTTCGGCGAGCTCACCAGCGGCAAACTGCTGGAAAGCGACAACAAGGTCACCGTCTCGCCCCGCTGAGATCTCCGTTTTTATTCCATCCAAGCGCCCTGATCCGATGCAGAAATTCCTCACCACCGCTCCCGTCGTTGCCGCGATCTGGTTCACCCTGACCGCCGGCATCCTGATCGAGTGGAACCGATTCTTCCCCGATCTTCTCTTCCACCCGATGGGTTGATCGCCCTTCGAGGCATCGAGCCAATTCCATCACGATGAAAGGAGGGCGAAGCCCCTCCTTTTTTCATGGCTCACTCAATGGCTGTCCATCCTCAATGGCTGTGCATCCCCATCAGCCGCTCAAGTTCGGACAGAGCCTTGTCCAGATCAGCATTCACCACCACGGCATCAAATTCCGACTGAGCGTCCAGTTCCTCACGGGCCCGCGCTAGTCGGCGCTGAATCGCCTCCTCAGCCTCTGTTCCTCGCCCACGAATCCGCCGCTCCAGCTCCTCCAGGCTGGGAGGGGCAAGGAAAATCTGAAGCGCATCTGGAAGGCTGCGTCGCACCTGGCGGGCGCCCTCAAGCTCAATTTCCAGCAGCACTGGCACTCCTGCAGCTAGACGCTCCTGCACCGGCTGCCGGGGAGTTCCATAGCAATGTCCTGCAAACTCCGCCCACTCGAGTAAGCCGTCGGCTTGCACCAGGGCCTCAAACCCGGCCCGACTGTGGAAGAAGTAATGAACCCCCTCCTCTTCCCCCGACCGCGGCGATCGGGTGGTGGCGGAGACGGAGAGCCAGAGATTGGGATGACGCTCCCTCAGACGGGCCACCAATGTGCCCTTGCCGACACCACTGGGCCCGGTGAGCACCGTGAGCCTGGCGGATGTGTCAGGGGGGACCATGGATTGCTTCCGATCGACCCGCAGGGTAGGAAGGCATCCGCTCGGCAGAACTCGGCCGCCGCCATGGTCAAGCCCTTTCCGCTCAGTGCCTCGCCCCAGGTGATGGACCTCACAGCTCTACGGGCTGTTCTGAGCGACCTACGTGGACGCATCCTGCCCAGCCGCTTTGAGAAGGCCCAGCAGCCAGACGCCCATGGTCTCCAGCTGGGCTTTCGCACGCTGAAAGGCATGGTGTGGCTCGAGCTGAGCTGGCAGGCGGAGCAGGCCAGGCTGGTGCAGATCCCCCCCCCTCGGCGCGAAGGCAGTGGCAGCACCCTGGCGCAACAGATCCAGCACAGTCTGAAGCAGCTGGCTCTCGTCAGCCTCATGCAGGACGGATTCGAACGGGTGGTGCGCTTCGGATTCGCGCCACGCCCTGGAGCTGAGATCCAACGCTGGCTTGTGTTGGAGCTCATGGGCCGCCACAGCAATCTGATGCTTCTCGACGAACAGGAGCGAGTGATCGCCCTGGGACGACAGGTTCGTGATCACCAATCCAGGGTCAGACCGATCAGCACCGGTGATCCCTACCTACCGCCCCCACCGCTGCAAGGAATCCCTCCATCGACGCAGGAGAGTTTCGAACGCTGGCATGAGCGTCTGATGCTGCTGCCGGTTCCCCTCGGGGATGCGTTACGCCAGAGCTACCAGGGCATCAGCCCCGCCCTGGCACGGCAACTGGCGCATGACGACCCTGAAGTGTCGAAGCAGCGCCTCAACCAATCGGTGCAGGAGCTCAGCGAGCCGGAATGGCGTGCTCTGCACAGCCGCTGGTGCAGCTGGCTGTGGCAACTGGAGGATGAGCACTTCCAGTTACGGATCGATCGTGCGGGCCGTTACCAGGTCTGGTCAGGGGAGGAGGAAGCCAATCCGGAGGCTGAGGAGCCGCTCAGCCTCCGCCTGGGACGGCACTACCGGGACCAACTGGAACGCCGACAGTTGGAGCAGATCGCCAGAGAGCTGCGACAAAGCCTCGACCATTGGCGGGAGCGGGAGGAGCGGCAGCTCGCAGAGCAGTTGATGAAGATGAAAGAAACCGAGCAGGCCACCGCCCTGCAGCATCAGGCTGATGCTCTGCTCTGCCTGTCGGAACCGAAGCGCACACAAATCGATGAAGCCCAGAAGCTCTATCGGCGCGCGCGCAAGCTCCGCCGTGCGGTTCCCCAACTTGAAGAGCGTGAACGGCACCATCAGCAGCGATTGCAGCTGATTGAAGGGAGTGATGGCTTTCTCGAGGATCTCCTCACAGCCAGCTGGGACGAAGCCCTCGAGCGGGTGAAACGCCTGAAGGAACTGAAACAAGAGCTGGAGGAGCTGCTTCAGCCACGCCAACGCAGCAAGCGCACGGGCTCCCCCCAGCGTCGGGACGGCAGCCCGGAGCCCCTGGAACTGCGCAGTCCCGCTGGCCTCACCATTCAGGTCGGCCGCAATCACCGCCAGAACGATTGGATCAGCCTGCGCCAGGCACGGCCAGGGGACCTCTGGTTTCACGCCCAGGAATGCCCAGGCAGTCATGTGGTGCTCAAGGCTTCCACAGGCCTCGCCTGCGAAGCGGACCTAGAGCTGGCCGCCGATCTGGCCGCCCTGTTCAGCCGTGCCCGCCGGAACCGCAGGGTGCCAGTGGTGATGGTGCCAGTGGAGCAGCTGCAGAGGATCGCTGGCGCTGGCCCCGGCACGGTGCGTCACCGAGGCGGAGCCGTGCGCTGGGCGGAGCCGGAACGGGCGGAACAGCGACTGAGCGCCGGAGAACTTCTAGCCTGACTCCAGCCAGAACCTGCCCTCCTGAGCCCCGTCGACCCGAACGAGCCCAAAGCCGCGGCAGCCTCCCCCCAGGCTCCCCCTCCGCCCATTCGGATCAGCAGGCCTGCGGCTGAGCTGCCCGGCGATGTGGAGATGCCGCTGACGGATCACCTGGAGGAGCTGCGCCAGCGGGTACTGAAAAGCCTGCTGGCCGTAGTGATCGCAGCCCTGGGATGCCTGGTGGCGGTCAAGCCTCTGGTCCGCCTCCTCGAAGCGCCGGCGGGGTCGATTCACTTTCTGCAGCTAGCTCCCGGTGAATTTCTGTTCGTGTCGTTCAAGGTGGCTGGTTACACCGGCCTCACCCTGGCGCTGCCCTTCGTGCTGTATCAGGGCCTGGCCTTCGTACTTCCAGGGCTCACAAGGAAGGAGCGACGACTGATCGCGCCGGCAGTGGCGGGATCAGCTGTGCTGTTCCTGGCCGGTCTTGCCTTTGCTTGGTGGGCCTTGGTGCCGGCAGCCCTTCGCTTCCTTGTGAGCTATGGCGCTGATGTGGTCGAACCCCTGTGGTCGATTGAGCGCTATCTCGATTTCGTGCTTCTGCTGATGCTGGCGACCGGTCTGGCCTTTCAGCTGCCTGTGCTCCAGCTGCTGCTCGGTCTCTTCGGCCTGATCACCTGGAAGCGAATGCTGGCGGCCTGGCGATGGGTCGTGCTGGCAGCAGCCCTCGCCGGCGCCGTACTCACCCCGTCCACAGACCCGATCACAATGCTGCTGCTGGGAGGAGCGATCACCGCCCTGTTTCTTGTCGGCGTTGGACTGGTGGCCGTCACCCAGGGCTTCAAAGCAGAAACTCTTCCAGACGCTCAGCCCCCTGCAGCTGAAGGCTGAGTGCCTTGCCAAGCCGGGGACGATCCCTGGTGTTCTCCAGCCAGGTACGCACGGCATTGGCTTGGGCCAAGCGATTGACCACCTCGATCACCTCAGCAAGGTGCTCCCGATAGGCAGCTTCATCGAGGGGAAACGATTGCTGTTCCAGATAAGCCCACATCACCTGGACATAGAGCCGGCCCTGGCGAACGACCAACTGAAGGTCGTAACTCGCTTGCCAACGCTGGCGTAAACAGCCAATCACCTCCTCGACCGTCAGAGGCTCAGGGGGACTGGAGGGAGATTCTTCAAGCACGGAAACAGGCCGTCAACACACGTTAAAGCCCAGTCGTTGCAAAGCGTGATGGGCACTTCAACGTCCATAATGGACGCCATTCAGTGACGGTTGCCTCCGCCATGACCCAAGCCTCCTCGAGCGATGTGCCCGGAATGGGTCGTCGGCAGTTCATGAATCTGCTGACCTTTGGATCTGTGACCGGTGTTGCGCTCGGCGCGCTCTACCCAGTGGTGAACTACTTCATCCCGCCCCGGGCGGCAGGTGGCGGCGGCGGCACCACGGCCAAAGATGAGCTCGGCAACCCGATCACCGCGACTGGCTGGCTGAGCAGCCACCCCAGCGGTGACCGCAGCCTGGTGCAGGGCCTCAAAGGCGACCCCACTTATCTGATTGTTGAAGGCGACGACGCCATCGGCAGCTACGGAATCAATGCCATCTGCACCCACCTGGGCTGCGTTGTGCCCTGGAACAGTGGCGCCAACAAGTTCATGTGCCCCTGCCACGGCAGCCAGTACGACGCCACCGGCAAGGTGGTGCGTGGTCCCGCTCCCCTGTCCCTGGCCCTCGCCAACGTCAGTGTCGATAACGACAACGTGTTCGTGAGCCAGTGGACCGACACCGACTTCCGCACGGGCGAGAAGCCCTGGTGGGTCTGATTCGTTCAGCGCTTCCTCCCTCTCTCCCGTCTCCCTGCTCTGATGCGTCGCCTCCTCTCCCCTCTCCTCGCCGCTCTGATCGTCGGCGTTTCCGTCTTTACCGCTCCGGCCGCCAGCTGGGCCTACCCCTTCTGGGCTCAGCAGAACTACGCCAGCCCACGGGAAGCTACCGGCAAAATCGTTTGCGCCAACTGCCATCTAGCCAAGAAGCTCACCCAGGTGGAGCTCCCCCAGTCCGTGCTGCCTGACACCGTCTTCACCGCAGCCGTGAAGATTCCCTACGAGCAGGGCCTGCAGGAAATCGGCGCCGATGGCAGCCAAGTTCCTCTGCAGGTTGGTGCCGTTGTGCAACTCCCGGACGGTTTCACCCTGGCTCCCCAGGATCGCTGGACCGACGAAATCAAAGAAGAGACTGAAGGCGTCTATTTCACGCAGTACAGCGACGACCAGCCCAACATTCTCCTCGTTGGTCCTATCCCCGGTGACCAGCATCAGGAGATCGTCTTCCCGATCCTCTCGCCTGACCCTGCTGCCGACAGCAACATTCACTTCGGCAAATACCAGGTTTTCGTCGGTGGCAACCGCGGACGCGGTCAGGTCTATCCCACCGGTGAAAAGAGCAACAACACCATTTACACCGCTCCTGCAGCAGGCACCATTAGCGCCATTGCCCCTGGCGAAAACGGCGCCAGCATCGTCACGATCCAAGCAGCTGACGGCAGCACAACCGACGAAACCATCCCTGTCGGCCCAGAGCTCATCGTTGCCGTGGGTGACCAGGTCGAAGCAGGTGAAGCTCTGACCAACGATCCCAACGTGGGTGGCTTCGGCCAGATGGACGGTGAAATCGTTCTTCAGAACCCTGTTCGCATCTACGGTCTGCTTGCCTTCTTCGCCGCGGTTGCACTGGCCCAGATCATGCTGGTCCTCAAGAAGAAACAGGTGGAGAAAGTTCAGGCCGCTGAGGGCGTCTGATTTCCGTGTCACTCCTCGCGATGTTCACATCACCCGGGCCCGAGCTGTTCCAGCTCGGGCCTTTTGCCTTGCGCTGGTATGGCCTGCTGATTGCGCTCGCCGTCCTGATCGGTCTCAACCTCTCCAGCTGGTTAGCCCGTCAGCGAGACCTGGAACAAGGTCTGATCAGCGACCTACTGCCGATCCTGGTGTTGGCGGCCGTTATTGGCGCCAGGATTTATTACGTGGCCTTTGAATGGCGCAACTATCAAGGCGCCTGGTGGGAAGCGTTCGCCATCTGGCGTGGAGGTATTGCCATCCATGGTGCTCTGCTAGCGGGCACCATGGCCGTGATCCTGTTCTGTCGATGGCGGCGGCAGTCGTTCTGGGATGTGCTCGATGTACTGGTGCCATCCGTTGCCCTGGGCCAAGCGATCGGCCGCTGGGGCAACTTTTTTAACTCGGAGGCCTTTGGCGTACCCACTGATCTTCCCTGGAAGCTGTTCATCGCCTATCCGCAACGCCCGGCCGTCTTCGCTGATGCCGATTACTTCCATCCAACGTTTCTGTACGAATCAATCTGGAACCTGCTGGTGTTCGCCCTGCTGATGACCTTGTTCCTGCAAGGACGAAAGCGGCGCATCAATCTGCCGGCGGGAGCGCTCAGCTGCGTCTACCTGCTGGCCTACAGCCTTGGCCGGGTCTGGATTGAGGGACTACGCATTGATCCGCTTTGCCTCGGAGGTCAACCACCCTTCTGCGATGGAGGCTTGCGCATTGCCCAACTCATGAGCCTTGGTCTCATGGGACTTGCCGCTGTTGGGCTCTGGTGGCTGTATGGACGCAAACGGGCCTTGCCCGATCTTGGCTCCACTCGACGGGGAGATCCGGCATGAACAGCTCGGTCTCACCCAACCCTGCGCAAGTTTCAATCGTGGGTGCCGGACCGGGTGCCCCCGATCTTCTGACCCGAAGAGCCGAGGATCGCCTGCGGGCTGCAGAGGTGCTGATCTGGACCGACTCCTTGGTCTCACCGCAGATTGCAGCCCTGGCTCCAGAGAGATGCGAACGAATTCGCACCAGCACTCTCACGCTTGAAGAGGTGCTGCCACTGATGATCGAGCGGGCCCAGGCAGGCCTGCGGGTCGTTCGCCTGCACGATGGTGATCCCTGTCTTTATGGAGCTCTCGCTGAACAGGTCTGCGGCCTTGCTGATGCAGGCATTGACGTGGACGTGGTGCCAGGCCTCAGCGCCTATCAAGCCACCGCTTCAGCGCTGAGTGCTGAGCTGACCATCCCCGGATTGGTGCAGACCATCGTGCTCAGCAGAGCCGGGGGACGCACTGGTGTTCCAGAGCGGGAGCAACTCGCCAACCTGGCCCGCCTGCAAGCATCCCTATGCCTTTATCTGAGCGCCCGCCACGTCGATGAGGTGCAGGCCACGCTGATGGAGCACTACCCCGCCGACACCCCGGTCGCTATCGGCTACCGCGTCAGCTGGCCCGATCAGTGGCTTCAGGTGGTCCCACTCCAAGAGATGGCAACCGTCTCGAAACAACGGGACCTCATCCGCACCACGCTCTACGTGATCAGCCCTGCCCTCAAGGCCCAGGGGCAGCGATCCAAGCTCTATTCGCCAGACCACGATCACCTCTTCCGCCCTGGGCGTTGAAGCTGAGAATCACCTGCCGGTGGTGGTTTAAGATTCCTCTGTGCGGGCGATTAGCACAGTGGTAGCGCACTTCCTTCACACGGAAGGGGTCACTGGTTCGAATCCAGTATCGCCCATCTGAACGCTCGTCTTGGTGGACTGACAAGCGTTGCCATTCGGACTAATCTCCGGTCGAATGATTGTTTCACCCAGATGGGACCGGAGCAGAGTGAGCCTATCTCTCTGAAGCCGAGCCACGGCTCCGAGCAATCGATCTCTCCTTTGGAGCTGGCAGGTCAAGTCCTGCGGCGTGCACGTGAAGCCAAAGGGCTGACCATCCATCAGCTTGCCGCCTCTCTCCACATGGGAGACGAGCAACTCGAAGCCCTAGAGGCAGCTCAGCTGGACAATCTGCCCGAGCCGGTCTTCATCAAGGCGATGGTGCGTCGGGTGGCGAGCAAGCTGGGGATCGACCCGGAGCCCTTGGTGCAGGGCCTCAATAGCAGCCCGAGGCTGACAACCAGTACAGCAAGCCGTTGGGACACCCAGGAAACCCAAGACGCAAAAGCCGGCCCGAATCTGCTGCTGCCCCTCTCAGGGCTGGCAGCGCTGGCGGCTGGCCTGCTGGCAGCCTTTCATCTTGATCAGCTGGGGCCGATCGCCAGTAAGTTCGCCGCGATGCCCAGCGCTCCGGAACCCAAAGCGCAGCCGCAGACCACCTCCGGAACGGAGGAAGTCTCCGCTGAGCCATCAACCCCAACCTCGACAGCAAGCAAATCGATCGTTGTGCGCTCACAGGAGCCCAGTTGGGTGGTGATCCGTGATGGTGCCGGTGCTGTGCTGTTCGAGGGGACCCTGAACACCAGCAAAACCTTCAATGGGGAGCGGGGGCTAGAGATCTATGCCGGCCGGCCTGATCTTGTGTCAACAAGCCAGGAGGGCGTCAGCCAGGAGGGGACGCCGCTCGGGACCATTGATCAAGTGCGTTGGTACCGCCTTACTGCCGCACCGTCACGTTCTGAGCAAGCCCTGTGACCTCACGGAGCACTGGCTCACAGCTTTCCAGGCTCCATTGCTCCAGGCTGATGTTTTGATTCAGCCGCTCCGGGACCAGCTCCAGGCTCAAGACACGCCCGGAGACGTCCGCACGGATTGAAGCCACCACCGGTTCAGGACGCCGATCAAGGGCAGCCGCAAGACGCAGCAGCAGTGCCATCTCCGACACGGTGGTTCGATTGGCCCTCGACTGCAGAGCTTGCCAAGCCTCGTGGCGTTTCTTCGGCAAGCTGCGGCGGTGGTAACGAGCGATCGCAGCCACCATCAGATGCTCGGCTTCTGAGTACCCGAGAAGCTCCCCATGGCGAATCAGATACCAAGAGTGCTTGTGATAAGCACTCAGGTTGATGTGTTGGCCGCAGGTATGGAGCATCGCCGCAGCCCAGAGAAGGTCGCGCCCAGCACCACCGTCTTGATGCAGCTGACCGCCCGTTGAGTCATAGAGGCTCAGAGCATGGGAAGCCACCCGCTCCGCCCGCAGCTGATTAACAGCAAAGCGCTGCACCTGATGGATCACCGTGCGCTGACGGATGCTGCTCTGGAAGCTAAAACGGTCCTCAAGCAATCCATGCCTGAGCATCCAATCCACAATCAGACCCTCGCGCAGGGCCCGCTCACTGAGCACCATCTCGTCAACCGCCAGCATCTGCATGGTGGTCTGGAGAATCAAGGCCCCGGGAACAATAATTTCCGCGCGACGGTCATTGATTGGGGCCAAAGCGCGACGCTGTTCCGGAGTCATCGAGACCAGCTTTTCCACAACCCGGTCCAGCCGCTGGCGTGAAATCCGGTAGCCATGCAGCTTGAGGGGAGGACGCTCCTCTTCATTGGCCGCCAAGGCACCGATCGCCATCGCCGTGCCGCTGGTGGCCACCATCACGGGGGTCTCCCCTGGCTTAATCCGCCTCCTCACCTTGTCGACTGCAGGCTCAAGGGAGCCCTGAATGAAGGCCTGCAGAAAGGCCCGGCGCTGGGCCGGAATCGGATCATCCTTGACGAAATCGCGCTGCAGGCGAACTGCACCGACGCGGGTACTGGTGAGGGCCCGGGCATCACGCCCATCCGCCAAGATCAACTCGGTGGACCCCCCCCCGATATCAAGAAGTAAGTGGGGGCGATCGCCGAAGGGCATGCCGGAGAGCACCCCCAAATAAATCAGTCGAGCCTCCTCCGGCCCGCTGACCAGATCCACATCCAGGTCCAGCTCATCCTTAATTTGCTGAAGAAAGTCCCGCCCGTTTGGCGCCTCGCGAACGGCACTGGTTGCCGCTGTGACGATCTGCTCCACTTGATGGCTGGAGGCCAACTCCCGGAAGCGTCGGAGGGTCTCGAGGGCGCGGGTCATGGCCCCATCAGTGAGGTGACCGCTGTCAGGGTCCCGCTCACCGAGACGGGTCGTTGATTTCTCCGCAAGCTCAACGCTGAACGTGCGCAGGCTCGGATCCACAGCCGCCACGAGCAAGTGGGTGGAGTTGGTCCCGATGTCGATAGCCGCCACCCGGCGAATCCGACGGCCATGACCCTGCAGCCCCTGAGCGCTTTCCGTCATCTCCACTCCTGGGGGCTCCAACTCGTGCAGCGCGGTGGGCTCGGCAGCCGCCATGAAGCACCGGGAGAGCAAACAGCACCACTTTGCCACCGCCTAAGGTTTTGCAGCTGCTCAGCGCTGTGACCGGCCCGACCTCACGCCCGGCTCTCACCCCCTGGGTTCAACTGCTTCGCTGGAACAAACCGAGCGGAAGGCTGATACTGCTGATCCCAGCGGGCTGGAGCCTTTGGTTGTCTCCTGCAGGACCACCTCCTGCATCGCTTGTGCTGTTGATCCTGCTGGGAGGTCTGAGCGTGAGCGCTGCAGGCTGCATCGCCAATGACCTCTGGGATCGACGCTTCGACAGGGAGGTGGCCCGGACCCGAGAACGCCCCCTGGCACAGGGAAAGATCCCGCTGCAAGCCGCCTTCGTCGCCCTCGTGCTGCTGCTGCTTCTGAGCCTGCTGGTGGTGCTGGCTCTCCCTGACCGGCATCGCCTCACCTGCCTGGGGCTGGCGCTGTTGGCCCTGCCGCCCATTCTTCTTTACCCCTCAGCCAAACGCTGGTTCGCCTATCCCCAGATGGTGCTGGCCCTTTGTTGGGGCTTTGCAGTGCTGATTCCCTGGGCAGCCACCGGTGCTCCGCTTGTCGGATCGATCACCCTCGTGGGCTGCTGGCTGGCCACGCTGCTCTGGACCTTTGGCTTCGACACGGTGTACGCCATGGCGGATCGGACGGATGACGCCCGGCTCGGCCTGCGCAGCAGTGCTCTCAGTCTTGGGCCGCACTGTGTCGTCGCAGTGCGCTGCTGCTACGCCCTGGCGGCACTCAGTCTGGCCTTCGCGGCCTGGGGCGCTGGACTCGCTGCTGGTTTCTGGCTCTGCTGGTTTGTGGCAGCCATTGGCATGGAACGATCCACCAACGACCTGCGCAGCACCCAACCCCAGCCAATGGCCATCTACGGCACCCACTTCCGCCATCAGGTGTGGCTCGGCTCCTTGCTGCTGCTGGGGGTGATCCTCGGCAGGATCGGTTGACCGTTGCGGAGATCCCTGGTGCCGACTCGCGGATCCAGTCAGCTCACCCCACCCCTTCAAGGCGGTGATGCTGTGGCTGTGGTGGCGGCCAGCTCAGCCATCGACGATGCGAGCCGACTGCAGGAGGGGCTGGAGCTCCTCAGCTCCTGGGGCCTTCAGCCTTTGCCCTGGGATGCCAGCAAGCGACGCTGGGGCTACCTGGCCGGCACGGATGATCAGCGCCGGACGGATCTGAATCCCAGCCCGACAGCCCCACTGCTGGCCTGCGCCCGCGGCGGCTGGGGCGCTGCCAGGTTGCTGGAAGAGCCCATCCGATGGCAACCGGGCTGGCTGCTTGGCTTCTCCGACGTGACAGCCCTGCTTTGGGCGCGCTTGGCAGCAGGCATCGATGGAGGAATCCATGGCCCATTACTCACCACCCTCGCGGGAGAGCCTCTCTGGAGTCAGCAACGTTTACAGGATCTTCTGTTCGGGCGTGCGCTGCCCGATCTCCGGGGGGACACCTGGAGCGCAGCATCTATGGGCACGGGTGCAGTCCGAGGACCGCTCGTGGCGGCCAACTTGACCGTGGCCACTCACCTGCTTGGCAGCCCACACGTTCCTGCCCTGCAGGGGGCGATCCTCGTGCTGGAAGATGTGGCCGAGGCCCCCTACCGGCTCGATCGCATGCTCACCCAATGGCGCTTGCTGGGGTTGCTGCAGAAGCTTGGCGGTCTTTGCTTTGGCCGCTTTAGCGATTGCAACGACCAAGATCCCAAGCGCGGCGGCTTCAGCCTCGAGCAGGTCCTGCGGGAGCGCTGCAGCGACTTAGGCATTCCTGTGCTCAGCGGACTGCCCGTCGGACATGGCCCAGGGGGGAATGCCGCCTTGCCGATGGGGCGGCTCGCTGAACTCGATCCCGCCCAGGGCTGTCTCAGACTGCTCTAAGAGCCAGAACCGCCTCCGCGACGGTGAGATCGAAGGGAGTGGTGACTTTGATGTTGGCGGGTCCAGCATCAAGCACCTGCACGTGCCATCCCAAGCGCTCATAGAGGGACGCGTCATCCGTCACGCTCCATCCCCTCGCCAGGGCCTGGCGGTGTCCCTCCCGGAGCTGCTCAACCGCAAACCCTTGGGGGGTCTGGGCGGCCCAGAGCTCCGAGCGATCAGGAGTGTCAAAGATCAACCCTTCCGTGTTGACCCGTTTAATCGTGTCGGTCACGGGGGTGGCCGCAATCACCGCATCACCCGACTCCACTGCAGCTGCACAGCGATCGAACAAAGAGGGCTCCACAAGACAGCGAGCCCCGTCGTGAATCAAGACATGGGTGGCTGCTGCCGGCAGGGCCGCCAACCCTCGCTGAACCGACTCCTGTCGGGTGCTGCCCCCCTCGATCCAGACCACCGGCTTAGCGACACCTTCCATCAAAGGGGCGATCTCAGCACGATCCACCGGCTGACCGACAAGACCGATCCAGGCAATCGCCTTGGCTGCCAATGCAGCCTCCAAGGTCCAAGCCAGCACCGGTCGACCGGCAAGGGGCAGGAGCAATTTGTTGCGGTCTGCGCCCATGCGACGACCACTCCCGGCGGCGGCGATCAACAGATGCACAAGCGACTCCTGCAACAGGCAGGGTGAAACGTCCTCCATACAATCAGCACGCAACGACCTGTGACGCTGGTTCATGCGCGTTCTCGCCCTCAGTCCAGGGACCGTTCAGCAGCAACTCGAACGGCTGCCGGCCTTGGCGAGCCTTGCCGAGCAACTCGATGCGACGCTTCAGGTGGCCTGCCCTGCCAGTACCCGCCAGGTCTGGAGCCTGCTGGCGGCGGTGGACAAGGTGATCCCCTTCGAATTTGAGGCGGGCTCGACCCTGGCCGACTGGGCCAACCTTCTCGGATCCGTGCGCGAACCGGATTTCCAACTCAGCCTCAACTTCGCCGAAGGCCGTCAGGTGAACCTGATGCTCTCCATGAGCCACATCCCCACGCGGGTGGCCACGAGCGGCTTCTCCGCTACGACCACCGCTCGTCCTGGCGAAGGCTGGCTCGCCCAGCGTCAGGAGGGCTTCCTTCAGGCCATCGGCCTGAGCCTCAATGCAGAACGCTTCCGCCTGTCACTGCCAGCCAAAGCCCTTGAGGAAGCGCGGAGCCGCCAGCCAGCCGGAGATGGTCCGCTGCTGCTGTTGGCGGCAAGCGGAATCAGCAGTGACTGGCCCCCCGAGCAATGGCAGCAGCTGCCGGAAACGATCCGATCAAAACTGGCCAGTCTGCGCACCGTCGTGCTTCCACCTGGTGGATCTGTGACGTCGAGGGCCGCTCAGGTTGCCAGCGCCGATGTCGTGCTCAGCAGCTGCCCGATCACCCAACTCCTTGCCGTCTACAGCGGAGTGCCGCTCGTCGCCCTGGGAGCGGACGCAGACCAACTGCCCAGCCGAGAAGGTCTGCGGGTGGTTCAAGCCCCAGCTGGAGGGCTGACCAACCTCACCCCGCAGGATGTGCTGAACGCCCTGGGCTTCTAATGCCCAGCCAACGCCGCGGACCAGGTCATCCGTCGCGACGGCATCGGAGCCCGCTCCAACCGAGGCTGCGGATGCTGGCCAGACCTTGGCGCCTGCCGGTGCTGGCGCTTTCGGCGGTGATCTTGGCGGGTGCCGTTGGTTATCGCATCACCGAGGGCTGGGACTGGGGTGACTGCCTCTGGATGGTGCTGATCACGATCAGCACCATCGGTTACGGGGAGGTTGAACCCCTCTCGCAGGCTGGGCGGCTGGTGACGGTGCTGATCATCGCCGGCGGTGTGGTGGTCGTGCAGCTCTCGATCCAACGGGTGCTCGGACTGACAGAATCGGGCTACTTCCGACAGGTTCGCGAACTTCGTTTCCGCCGGGTTCTGCGTCGCATGCATGATCACGTGATCCTCTGCGGCTACGGCCGCATCGGCCGGGAGATCGGAGCGCAGCTCCAGCTCGAGAATGTTCCGGTGCTGGTGGTGGAAATGGATCCGGAACGCCGGCAAGCCGCTGAGGACAGTGGCCTTCGGGTGCTTCAGGCGGATGCCACCCTCGATGAGACCCTCCTGGAGGCAGGCCTGGAACGCTGCCGCAGCCTGGTCGCGGCCCTGCCAAGCAATGCCGCGAATCTCTATGTGGTGCTCAGTGCCCGCGGACTGGAGCCCAATTGCCGCCTGATTGCAAGGGCCGACAGCGAGGAATCGGCCGCCAAACTCCGGCTGGCGGGCGCCAGCGTTGTGGTCAGTCCTTACGTAGCTGGCGGCCGGATGATGGCAGCCACAGCCCTGCGGCCACTGGCGGTGGATTTCATGGAGCTGCTGGCCGGATCCAATTGCGAGATCGAGGAATTTCGACTCAGCCGTGATCCACTTCTGCTTCACAACCTGCCAGGGAGGAGCCTGGCAGAACTGGAACTCGGTCGGCGCACCGGCGCGATGGTGATTGCAATCCGTGATGGTGGACGACTGATCGCCAATCCGGGCGGTGATGTGACGCTTCAACCTGGCCAACTTCTGGTGGTGCTCGGCAGCAAACAGCAGCTCTGCGAATTGCGTGACCTCCTGGGCGAAGCCGTGGACATGGTCGAGACGATGGGGCGTTAGACACCGCAGCTCAGGGGGCTGGATCCGGGTGCTGCCTACGATCAGCCCCGGTTCTTCCCTCCATCGAGGCCTCGCCCATGAGTTCGCCCGCTCCCATGACCGGCCAGACAGCGATCGTGACCGGTGCCAGCCGTGGCATTGGCCGGGCTGTGGCCCTGACTCTCGCTGAAGCCGGAGCGGAAGTGGTGGTGAATTACGCCAGCTCTCCTGATGCCGCAGAGGCTGTGGTGGCTGAGATCACTGCGGCAGGAGGCAAGGCCTATGCACTGCAGGCCAACGTGGCGGACGAGGAGGCTGTTGAGGGGCTGATCAAAACCGTGCTGGAACGCAGCGGCCGTATCGATGTGCTGGTGAACAACGCGGGCATCACCCGCGATGGACTGCTGATGCGCATGAAGACAGAGGACTGGCAGGCCGTGATCAATCTCAACCTCACCGGCGTCTTCTTTTGCACCCGCGCCGTCACCCGACCAATGCTGAAACAGAAGAGCGGCCGGATCATCAACATCACCTCCGTTGTGGGGCTGATGGGGAATGCCGGCCAGGCCAACTACGCCGCTGCGAAGGCTGGTGTGGTCGGACTGACCCGCAGTGCCGCCAAAGAGATGGCCAGCCGGGGAATCACCGTGAATGCCGTGGCCCCAGGTTTCATCGCCACCGACATGACGAAGGATCTGAATGCCAAGGGCATCCTTGCCGCAATTCCCCTCGGCCAGTTCGGTACCCCTGAGCAGGTGGCCGGTGCCGTGCGTTTCCTAGCGGCCGATCCTGCCGCTGCTTACATCACCGGCCAGGTGCTTCAGGTCGATGGCGGCATGGTGATGGGCTGAACCATCGATCACTGAGTGACGGGAGCTCAAGACTCCAAAGGCTGGCCAAGTTCATCCCGCAGGCGACGGATCCGCTGCAGCAGTCGCAACCTGCGGCTGCGGGCAGTGGCGGTCAGAAAAATCCTCAGCGGCACGTAAACGAGGGCCATGGCGCCAGCCAGACCCGCCATCAACACGAAGAAGAGGGTCCCTGATTCATTCATTCCCGGACCATAACGAGCGACAACCAAGCGAGCACGATTGAAACGGCCTCGATTCGGCTTTCCCCACCAATCCGCGGATTCGAATGGTCACCTCCCTGTGGGACATTGACCTGCGGGTATCAGACCACCATGGCCAAACTTCTACGTTTTTCGGATGACTCCCGTGCCGCCCTCGAGCGGGGCGTGAATGCTCTCGCCGATGCGGTGCGCGTGACGATCGGCCCGCGTGGGCGCAATGTGGTGCTCGAGAAAAGCTTCGGCGCACCCGACATCGTCAACGACGGCGACACGATCGCCAAAGAGATCACCCTCGAGGATCCGTTTGAGAACCTCGGGGCCAAGCTGATCCAGCAGGTGGCGGCGAAAACCAAAGACAAAGCCGGTGACGGAACCACCACGGCGACCGTGTTGGCCCAAGCCATGGTCGAGGAGGGCCTGCGCAACACGGCAGCTGGCGCCAGCCCGATCGAGCTACGTCGTGGCATGGAGAAGGCCGTCGCTCAGGTGGTGGCCGGCCTCAAGCAGCGCAGCCAGAGCGTCTCCGGTTCTGCCATCCAGCAGGTCGCCACCGTCAGTTCCGGTGGTGATGAGGAAGTCGGCCGCATGGTGGCTGAAGCCATGGAGAAAGTGAGCGTCGACGGTGTGATCACTGTCGAAGAATCGAAGTCCTTGGCCACCGAGCTGGAAGTGACGGAAGGCATGGCCTTCGATCGCGGCTATTCCTCCCCCTACTTCGTCACCGATGGCGACCGTCAGGTGTGCGAATTCGAAAATGCACTCCTGTTGCTCACCGACCGCAAAGTGAGCGCCGTAGCCGACCTCGTGCCGGCGCTTGAGACCGTGCAGAAGACCGGCTCCCCGCTGGTGATCCTGGCCGAGGAAGTCGATGGAGAAGCCCTCGCCACTCTGGTGGTCAATAAGAACCGCGGTGTGCTCCAAGTTGCGGCAGTCAGGGCCCCCTCCTTTGGCGAGCGCCGCAAGGCAGCCCTTGCGGATATCGCAGTGCTCACGGGCGGCACGGTCATTAGTGAAGACCGGGCCATGACCCTCGACAAGGTGACCATCGCAGACTTGGGCCGAGCCCGTCGGATCACGATCACCAAGGAGAGCACCACGATTGTGGCCAACGATGACCACCGGGACGCCGTGGCAGCACGGGTGGCATCCATCCGCCGTGAACTGGAGAACACAGAGTCTGAGTACGACCGCGAAAAGCTGAATGAGCGGATCGCCAAGCTGGCCGGTGGCGTGGCGGTGATCAAGGTGGGAGCTCCAACGGAAACAGAGCTCAAGAACAAGAAACTGCGGATCGAGGATGCCCTCAATGCCACCCGGGCTGCCGTGGAAGAAGGCATCGTCGCCGGAGGCGGTTGCACACTGCTCCAGCTCTCCCGGGAACTGAATGCCCTAGCGGATCAACTCCTGGGTGATCAGCGCACCGGCGTGGAGATCGTGCAAAGGGCCCTGTCCGCTCCCCTGCGTCAGATCGCCATCAATGCCGGCGCAAACGGTGATGTGGTGGTTGAAGAGGTGCTCCGAAACAACCTTGGCTTCAACGCCATCACTGGAGCCTTCGAAGACCTGCTGCAGGCGGGCATTCTCGATGCGGCCAAAGTCATTCGCCTCGCCCTCCAGGATGCGGTCTCCATCGCCTCCCTCCTGATCACCACCGAGGTGGTGATCGCCGACAAACCAGAACCTCCGGCCCCCCCGGCTGGCGGCGGCGATCCCATGGGCGGTATGGGAGGCATGGGCGGTATGGGAGGCATGGGCGGTATGGGAGGCATGGGCGGTATGGGCATGCCCGGAATGATGTGATTCAGAGCTCAGAGGTAATGCACCAGCCGAGCATGCAAACGGCAGACCGTGAGCGCTTCCCGAGGGGGGCGCTTGCACAGTCTTCCGAGCTCTGCATTGAGCGCTTGCAGCTCTCCCATAGGCAGACCTGCAATCGGCATCCCCAAAAGCACCCCTCCAAGCAGAAGTGGCGCAAAGAAACGATGACCCATCGCCCATCTCACGCGTCTTGACCCATTCTGAGCACGGGACAGGATGGGCAGGTCGCTTTTAGATCGGTCTTCGCTTGCCTAGGGCGTTGCAGTACCCACGCACCTGAAGATCAACACCCGTGATCGCCGTGCCCACGACCACCAAGTCGGCTCCAGCGTCAAGGGCCTGCACGGCAGCATCGGCTGACGCGATACCACCTTCACAAATCAAGGAAACAGTCTCAGGCAGCTTCTCTCGCAAGGGCGCAAGCAGATTGAATCCAGGCGGTCGACAGCTCTGGGTCGCTTCCGTGTAGCCATACAACGTGGTTCCGACCCAGTGAAATCCCATGGCTGCAGCCCTCAAACCGTTGTCCACATTGTCGACATCGGCCATCAGAGGGGCATCCAGCTCAGATCGGGCCCTCTGCACGAGATCAGCGAGCTCCTCCCCATCGGGTCGCTGTCGCTCGGTCGCGTCGAGGGCAATCACATCGGCACCAGCCGCCCAGACGGCACGGATTTCCTCCCAGCGAGGGGTGATGTAAACGCTGCTGCCCGCAAAGGTGCGTTTCCAGAGGCCAATGATCAGCGCTTCAGGGCAGCGGCGACGGACGGCACCGATGTGCTCCGGACTCTCAAGGCGAACGCCTACAGCGCCGTTATCGAGACTCGCTTCAGCCATTGCTGCAATCACATCCGGATGGCGCATGGGCGAACCTTCCGGCGCCTGCACCGACACGATGAGGCCGCCGCGCAGGGTTGCCGGATCAGGAAAAGCCATGGTTCAGGAGGCCTTGGGCAGATCGCGGCCGTCGGATGGCAACCAACGACGCAGGCGCTTCAGGCTCGGCGGCGGGGGAGGAGGCAATTCGGATCGCTCCATCTCCGTCTTCGACGTGACGTTTGTGGTGCTGATCGGATCAGCGTTGCGGGGAAGGGGTTGGACCGTGGCGCTGACTGAATCAAAGCCGTCACGCAGGAGCGAGCGGAAGCGATTCAGCGCTGAATCCATGGGGGCCTGGTCAGGAACCTCCTCCAGATCCATCTGAGCAAGAACCGCTTCTTGCTGAAGCGGTTCCTGTTCGTTCGGCGCCTTCTCAAGAGCGTTCTCCTCGCTCAGGGCCAACGAAGGGCTGACCAGTCCTGGAGTCTCACGTGCAGGGGGCTCCACGGCAGACGATTGCTCCGTCTGAGGACCCCATGGCTTGGTGGCGGCAGCGGGAGCGGCCTCAGCCCCTTGCAGGCTGGCGACTCCAAAGCGATGCACCCATTGCATCTCCAGAAGAGCGATCACGCGTTGATCGCCCTGGTCGCGAGCAACCAGAAGACGCCGACGCAGGGACTCCTGACGTTGATGGGGCTGACGGAAGGAGAGATCGGTCACGGGGTCAGGCAAGTTTGCGATTCAACAGGGGACGGATCAGGAGAAACAGACCCGCGGTCAGGGCGGTGAGCACCAGCAGGCAGGTTGTGCCGCTGACCGACCCATAAGGAGCCTCCAGCAGAACTGCTGAGAGGTCGAGGGGGCCTGCATAGGCCGCCCGAATGGGCTCAATCGCGAAGGTAAGTGGATTCAGCGCCGCAAGCCAGCCCATCCAGGGCGGCATGAAGGAGAGCGGGGCCAGGGCGGTACTGGCAAACAGGAGCGGCAGATTGGCCACAAAGATCACAGCGATCAGCTCGATGTGCCCTGGCAACGCAAAGGCAAGCCCAAGACTGAGGGCCGTGACAGCAAACACCAGCAGCAACAGAGTGAGTAACACCAGAGCCAGGCCTGCTGTCCCGGGCCAGCCATAGCCCAAGAAGAAGGCAGTCACCATGATCGCCAGGCTCTGAACAAGGCTCAAGGTGGTGATGTACAGAACCGAAGCGAGCACGATCGAGCTGCGACTGCGCAGGGGGGCGACCAGCAGACGATTCAGAAAGCCGAATTCCCTGTCAAACATGACCGGCAAACCGGCGTTGAGCGCCCCACTGAAAGCGGTGAACACAATCACACCGGCGCCAAGGAAGCGCCCATAGCTCATCCCGCCAGGGAGGAGCCCCTCTGGCGCCCTTGAGAAAAGTGCACCGAATAACACCAGCCAGATCAGGGGCTGCAGCACGCCAGCGACCAGCGTGGAGGGACGGCGTTGCAACTGCAGGAACAGGCGCCGGGTCAGGGCCATGGTTTCCTGCAGCAGTTCAGCGAGCGCGGATGGTTCGGGTTGGGTCATCAGTGGAAGCAGGCGGGGAACAGATCAAGAACGAATGAACTCAACGCATGGACTGCTTGCGCTCCTGCTTGGGGTCGCGTTGACCAGCGACGGCAAGCTCCGCATCCATCAGGGTCCTGCCGGTCGCCTGCAGGTAAACGTCATCCAGGCTCGGCCGGCTCTGGGCGAGAGCAAAGACGGGCAAGCCCGCACCCTCGAGCTTGGCCCGCAGGCCTTGCAGAACTGACTCACCCTCAACAACAAGGTTGAGCGAATAACCCTGGGAACGGTTCACGACGATCTGCCGCACCCCCTCCACAGGTTCGAGCAGCGCGCAAAGCTGATCAGCCTCCTTCTGATCACTGAACTCCCTGACACGCAGGGTGACACGATCACCACCAAGCTGCTGCTTGAGGGCCTCAGGGGTGCCCTCCGCAATCACCCGGCCGGCATCAATGATGGCCATTGCATCGGCCAAAGCCTCTACCTCCTCCAGGTAGTGACTGCTCAGCAACACGGTGGTGCCTTGCTGGCGTAGTTCCCGCAACACCTGCCAGATCGCAGCGCGGCTTTCGATATCCAGACCGACCGTCGGCTCATCAAGAACCAGCACCCGAGGCTGATGGAGCAGTCCCGCTGCGAGATCGAGGCGGCGACGCATGCCACCGGAATAGGTCCCGCAACGACGGTCAATCCACTCCGCCATGGACAGCCGCTGCACGAGCTCTGCGATCCGTGCATCACGCACACCGCGTTGCAGGTGATACAAGTCGCCCTGCAGCTGAAGGAGTTCACGGCCGGTGAGGATCTTGTCGATCGCCACCTCCTGGGCGACATAACCCAGCAAACGCCTAACCCCTCGGGGATCCTTAAGGGCATCAACCCCTGCAACGCTCACACGGCCTGCGTCGGGGGCCAGCAGAGTGGCCAGGATCCGCAGGGTAGTGGTCTTGCCGGCTCCATTGGGTCCGAGCAACCCGTAAAGACAGCCCTCAGGAACCGTCAGGCTCAAGCCATCGAGAGCCTTGACCGCCCCGTAGGCCTTCTCAAGCTGAGTGAGCTCCAACACGAGCATCGGGCCTTTGCCTGCAGCGAATTGGGTGGAATCTAGGCAGAGGTGGGCGAGAGGCTCACAAGCCAGTGACCGATCGCAGCCTGGAGCTGGGCATCGAAGTGAGCCGCAGCAGGCAGACGGCTGATCACCAGCAGCAAACAGATCCCAAAGAGATAAAGAATCGACCAGCGGAACAGCCCCTTGGCCCGCTCGATGCTGTCGGGAGCAGCCGCCAGGTTCTCCACCATCTGCAGCAGTCGTCCATTAAATGGAAGCAACAGCAGCCCGTAGAGCAGCCCCCCTTCCGGTAAGGCGAGAACGCCAAGGGTGCTCAGCAAGACCGTGGCGAGGCCGTAGCGGCGAATCGCCCTGGCTGTGACCACAGGCCCCTTCACCACCGGCAGCATCGGGATTCCAACCGCCCGGTAGTCCTCGCGGAGCAGCAGTGCAAGGGCCCAGAAATGCGCGGGAGTCCAGACCATGACAAGAGCGAACAGCCACCAACCTCCAAGACCCACATGACCGGTGGCAGCAGCAGCGCCCACGAGGGGAGGAATCGCCCCGGCCACCCCGCCGATGACGATGTTCTGGGAGGTTCTCGGCTTCAGCAGGGCGGTGTAGAGAAGCACGTAGCTGCAAAGCCCGAGCAGGGAGAGGCCGGCGGCGAGACAATTCACGCCACTCACCAGCAGCAGAGCTGCGGCCAGCGTGCAGGACACAGCACCGAAGAAAGCGGCGGTGGGAGACAGACGTCCGGAGGGGAGAGCTCGCCCGCTGGTCCGTTGCATGCGTCCATCGAGCTCCTGTTCCCATAGGCAATTGAGAACTCCGGCTGCCGCAGCGGCAAGCGCACCGCCTCCCAGGGTGCAGGCCAAACGGGGGGAGGAGAGAGGCCACCCCTCCGTGAGGGCCATCCCGCCCAAGGTGGTGGCCAGCAAAAGAGGGATCAAACGGGGTTTTGCCACTTCCAGCCAAGCGGGCAACTTGACCCGCCGGCGTGAGGGCACGACGTCCTCGCGCGTGAGGGCAGCGGATGCAGGTGCGGTGGAACTAGCCATGCGCGGGCTCCAGGGTGGAGGGATCAAGGACAACGGGGAGCGGCCCCGGGGACAAGCAGGTCTGCCGGCGGCAAAGCAAGGCCGCCAGCAGGGCCACCAGAAGGGAGGCGACCAGTTGATGGGCAACAGTTACGGCCGGCTGAGAGAGCCCCAGGCGGAGTGTGAGGACCCCGAGGGTGATCTGGGTGCTGACAAGAGCAGCCAGCCCCAGCAGCAGCGGCCACTGACGCCGGGCCCAGCCCCCTGCCAGCAGAGCGATGGCCACAAAACCCAGCACACAGATCGCCACGGGGGTGGCTGCACTGCGATGCCAGTGCAGCCATTGGCAGGACTGCCCGGCCTCGAGGCAGCGTTGGGCAGCCCAGGAGGTAGCCATACGGCCTCCTAGCAAGCACTGGCTGGCGACGGCCAGAAGACTGAGCGCGGCGAGACAACGCCACCACAGGGGGGCAGCCTCGAAACGTGAACCGTGGGAGACCTGATCGCTCGATACCTTGGGCTCGATGGGAGCAAGCAACAGCTGACTGCTGCCACTGACCAAGGCCAGGAGGGTCAGAGCCAGGGCCAGATGAGCGGTCACAACGCCGGAAGGCAGAAGCTGAAGCACCGTGAGTGCACCCAGGCCTCCCTGGGCAAGCACCAAAACCAGCAACAGGGCACTCAGGGGAAGGAACCATCCCGGCAACTGCCGGCGCCACCACCAGGCAACAGCGAGCTGCACCACTAGAGCCATGCCCACCACGAAGGCATCGAGCCGGTGAAACCATTCCAGAAACACCTGCACATTCATCTGCCGCCCCGGCAAGAAAGAGCCGTAGCAAAGGGGCCAATCAGGGCAGGCGAGGCCCGCCTCCATGACGCGAGTGGCACCACCGATGACCACAAGTGCAACCAGGGCAACGACGAGATGACAGGCGAGCAGTGCCAACCGGCGACGGATCGGAACCAGGGATGAGCTGATCAAGGATCGATCCCTCCTGGTAGGGAGTGGTGTGTTTCCGGAACGTAGCGATTGCCGTCCTGCGTGCACGTTGTGTGGCCTACTGCAACACCAAGACCACACAAACGTCTCTCTTCCCTGACAAGAGACCGTCGCTTGTTTCAATGAACAATCGGGGGCAAGGGCTCAAAACCGAAGCCACACAAGGGCTTGCCTGGGAATTTCCAACCGTCTTAAGAATCCACGCGTGGTGATCACCCGGCAGCCTCCATAGCCTGAAACAACTCACGGATGAGCCGTGCCGATCCCTCCATCGATCATCACGCTTGTGCTGGGGATGATCCTGGTGCTTGGAGGCCTGTGGATCGGACAGAACGTCAACCTTCTGCCTGTTGATGCAAGCGCGAATGCGCCGATTTACGACGAACTTTTCCGTGTTCTCTTCAGCATCGGCACGATCTTGTTCCTTGGGATCGTTGGCTTGGTGGTCTTTAGCCTGATCCGCTTCCGCAGACGCTCTGGCGAGTTGTCTGATGGTCTTGCGATCGAAGGCAATCTTCCGCTCGAAATCTTCTGGACTGCCGTTCCTGCTGTTGTCGTGCTGTTCATCGGACTGTTCAGCTACGACATCTATGAACGCATGGGTGGAATGGCGCCCTTGGACCATGCCGCCATGGGACACGCCGCTATGGATCACGCCTCCTCGAACCAAGGAAGCGGTGCTGAACAACGGGTATGGGGTGGAATCGGCACACCGGTACTCACCGCATCCGAGCAGGGCACACCTGTATCACCTCTCCCAGTGGAGGTGACCGCCATGCAGTTCGCGTTCCTCTTTCGCTACCCAAAAGGTGACTTCATCTCAGGCGAATTGCATGTACCCGTCGGCCAACCCGTCAGCCTCAGCATGGAAGCCAAGGATGTGATCCATGCCTTCTGGGTCCCTGAATTCAGGCTGAAGCAAGACGTGATTCCAGGACAGCCCACCGTGTTGAACTTCACGCCTACCAGGGCGGGGCGTTATCCGATCGTCTGCGCCGAACTCTGCGGGCCTTATCACGGCGGCATGCGATCCACGGTGGTCGTGGAGGAACAGGACGCTTTCGACAACTGGTTTGCTCAGAACAACAAGATCACAGCCACTGACACATGACCGCCACTCTTCCAGCTCAAAGCGAGCATCCATCACCTTCCCTGCAACCGCAGGGCTGGCTGCGATATTTCAGTTTCAGCGTTGATCACAAAGTGATCGGCCTCCAGTACCTGGTGTGCGGCTTTGCGTTTTACCTGATTGGTGGCGCCTTAGCGGGAGCGATTCGCACCGAATTGGTCAGTCCTCTCTCCGACTTCATGCCCAGAGAGGTCTACAACCAGGTGCTCACCCTGCACGGAACGGTGATGATCTTTCTCTGGATCGTTCCCGTGGTGAACGGTGCTTTCGGTAACTATCTGATTCCCTTCTACGTGGGCGCACGGGACATGGCCTTTCCAAGGCTGAATGCCGTGGCCTTTTGGCTGATCCCTCCAGCAGGCCTGCTGCTGATCAGCAGTTATTTCATCACCGGTGCCGCCCAGTCAGGATGGACCGCCTATCCCCCTCTTAGCATCACAACCCCAGCCAGTGGGCAGATCATCTGGATCCTGAGCGTGCTTTTACTGGGGGGGAGTTCCATCTTTGGCGGGATCAATTTCATCGCGACGATCCTGAAGCTCAGGCGCCCAGGCCTCAAGATGATGCAATTGCCCATGTATTGCTGGGCAATGCTGGGCACCAGCATTCTCGTCGTGCTCTCCACCCCAGTGTTGGCTGGCACACTGATTCTCTTGAGCTTTGACATCGTCGCTCATACCGGTTTTTTCAATCCTGGACTGGGGGGCAACGTCGTGGTCTATCAACATCTCTTCTGGTTCTATTCTCATCCAGCGGTTTACATCATGGTGCTGCCTGCCTTCGGGCTGGTGAGTGAAATACTGCCGGTGCACTGCCGCAAACCTCTGTTCGGCTACGCCACCATGGTGGTATCAATCATGGCGATTGTTGTGCTGGGGCTGGTGGTCTGGGCCCATCACATGTTCACGAGTGGCACACCACCGTGGATGCGCCTTTTCTTCACGATCGCAACAGCCTTCATCGCCGTCCCGACGGGAATCAAATTCTTCAATTGGCTTGCAACTCTCTGGGGTGGACGCATCTCACTCAACAGTGCCGTGCTCTTTTCCTGCGGCTTCATCATCAATTTCGTGCTTGGAGGCATCACAGGCGTGGCACTCGCCCAGGTGCCATTCGACGTGCATGTGCATGACACCTACTTCGTTGTTGCGCACTTTCACTACATCGTCTACGGAGGCTCGGTGTTTGTGATCTTCGCCTCGATCTACCACTGGTATCCCAAGGTCACGGGCCGGCTGCTGAATGAGTCGATCGGCCGCCTGCACTTTTTGCTCACATTCGTCGGCTTCAACCTCTGTTTCGCCCCCCAGCACTGGCTCGGTCTCAACGGCATGCCCAGACGCGTGGCCGAATACGACCCGCAATTCGCCTTCATCAATCAATTGAGCAGTGTCGGAGCCTTGCTGATGGCGATCAGCACCCTTCCCTTCCTCTGGAACGTGATCATGAGTGCCTTCAACGGGGAAATCGCTGGAGACAATCCCTGGCGGGCCCTCACTCCGGAATGGCTCACCAGCTCGCCACCTCCAGTGGAGAACTGGGAAGGGGAAGCCCCTCTGGTAACCGAGCCCTATGGCTACGGCGTTCCGGCAGAACAACTTGATCTTCAGGCCGCCAGCGGCCGTGACCTCTGGAGCAACGGCCGATGACGACACTCACCCCATCCGAAACCGACCTGAACCTCGACCATGCCGGCGAGACACACGCCGATCACCGCATGTTCGGGCTAGCCACCTTCCTGGTGGCGGATGCCATGACCTTCGCGGGTTTCTTCGCCGCCTATCTCACCTTCAAGGCGGTGAATCCATTGCCGGCTGGCGCGATTTACGAGCTGGAACTGCCTTTACCGATTCTCAACACCGTGCTGCTGCTTGTGAGCAGCTTCACGTTTCACCGGGCCGGCGCCAATCTTCGTCGCAGCATGCATCAGCGCTGCCGTCTGTGGCTCCTGATCTCAGCGGCCCTGGGCTTCGCCTTTCTGGTCAGCCAGATGGTCGAATACTTCACATTGCCCTTCGGCCTAACAGACAATCTCTACGCGAGCACCTTCTATGCCCTCACAGGGTTTCACGGCCTTCACGTGACACTTGGAGCCCTGATGATTCTGATTGTCTGGTGGCAGTGCCGCACACCGTCAGGCCGAATCACAGCGCAGAACCACTTCCCCCTCGAAGCGGCCGAGCTCTACTGGCATTTCGTTGATGGCATCTGGGTGATTCTGTTTGTGATTCTCTACCTGCTCTGAGCCCCAAGGAGCTCAGGAAAGGCTGAATCGCTTGCCTGGGTTGCGATCTCCAGCCACAATTCATACAAATTCCATCGCTCAGATGCTGGTCGGTCAGGAACTGCTCGATAAGGCAAGGGCCCTCAGTAACCGTCCTGAGGATGAAATTGCTCGGGGTTGCGGATATGTCGGCCCAAGCGGCAGGGTGCTTCGCAAGAGTTTCTATCGCGCCCTTGTCGAAGCCAAGGGCTACAAACTGCCGTCCAATTCAGGCAGTGACGGCGGTGGCACCCGCGGACGCCAGGCTGAATTCCGCACACGGGTGCATGGCAATGGCAATCTGCTCATCGGCCATGCCTACACGCGACGATTGGGCTTGGAGCCCGGGCAGGAGTTCCGGATCGAGCTGCACCGCGACTCCGGTTCGATCTGGCTGCTGCCGCTCGATGAACCAGCAGCAGAACCACTGGGCGGCCAGGATCAGGAGAACGCCTGAGGCCTGGCCGCAGTGCTGATCAGGCCAGGGCCGGAGGGTCCTGGTCATCGTGAATCACCGAACTGAAGGCAATCAGTTCGATGCCACTGAACAGGAAGCTGATACCCACGAGGGTCCCCAGCACCCAGAGCAACCCCCAGAACTTGAGGGTGACGATCAGCAGGCCCAGGATGAAGGTGATCACGCCATTCGCGATCGCCCAGCCTGCGCCAGGACGGTTGCTGCTGGCCAGACCGCTGAAGAAGGCGACCACGCCTTCCACCAAGAAGACGATGCCGATCGCCAGAGCAAAAGCAGCTACCTGCTCCGCTGCCTCCACGGGATCGCGGAAATTGCTGATCATCGAGCCACCGGCCACGATGAACAGGGTCGACACCACAAGGCGCCAGAAGCACACCCAGCGGCCCATGCGTCCTGAGCGGGCCAGGTTGCTGATCCAGCCGACCAGTCCACCAATGAGGAAGAGCACGGCAATGACGCCGGTGGTCCAGAACGAAGCGATCACAGGGAAGATCAGCGCCAGGATCCCCAGCACAATCAGAAGAATGCCTTCGGCGATGGCGAAGGCTTTGAAGCTGCCCAGAGAATCGGGGCGCCCGTCGGCAGTCATGAAACGTTCGGAATGAACAACCACTGCAAGGTATTGACGATTTCAGCAATCGACCAGGACCTGTGATCGTTTCTCAGTGCCAGCCATGGCCTGCCAGCCAGGCAGCCGTGAGCTCCTCCCCAGCATGGGACCGCCCTGCGAGCAGGCGTTCGGTGTAGCGGGCGATCACATCCACCTCCAGATTGACCGCATCACCAGGTTTCAGGTCCCGCAGAGCTGTTGATGCCCAGGTATGGGGAATCACCGCGATCCAGAAACGCCGCCCCTCCTCGGCAGTGCCCGCCACCGTGAGGCTGATGCCATCCACCGTGATGCTGCCCTTTTCACAGATGTAACGCTCATGGCCGGGATCGCGCCAGCGCAACTCCACACGCCATGACTGGGGAAGAGCCTCCACCGCCATCACCTCGCCAGCCCCATCCACATGGCCAGTCACCAAGTGCCCCCCCAGCCGATCGGCCAGACGCAGCGCCGGCTCCAGATTCACTGATCCACCGCGGGACGCCTTCGCGCCAAGCGTGGTGCGCTGAAGGGTCTCCTCACTGACATCCGCCAGAAAACCGTCGGCAACCAGAGCCGCCACCGTCAAACAGACCCCATCCACCGCAACGCTGTCTCCAAGCTGCAAAGGAGCAAAGGGTTGGCAGCCGGTCACCAGCAGACCTGCACCACGCCGCTCCACTTGGCCCACTGCCTGCACCAGACCCGTGAACATCGCACCCACCTGCGGCCCCTCGCCTGGTCATAATCGAATCAGGGCAGGAGTGACAGTGGTTGAGATGCACGTCGCCGGAATTGCCCTGGATGCGGCCAGCCGCAGCCCGATCGTGCTGCTGCGCGATCCCTCCGGCAGGCGCCAGGTGCCGATCTGGATCGACCAGGCGCAGGCCCACAACATCATGGCCGGCATCCAAGACGAGCCCCCCCCGCGCCCCCTGAGCCACGACCTGATGGTGGCGCTGCTGGAGGCCGGTGGCCTCTCCCTGGAGCGGGTGATCATCCATGCGATTGAGGAGAACACCTTCCGGGCGGTGCTGAAACTCGGTGTGAGCGGAGCCGGGAGCGAACCGTCCGGCGACGCCACCGAAGGCGAAGGGGAGAGCGTCATGAAGGACGCTGACCAGGCAGAGGCCCAATCCCGCCCGGATGACGAAAGCGTCCAGAACACTGCCAATATCCAGGAGGTGGATGCGCGTCCCAGCGACGCCATTGCCTTGGCAATCCGCACTGGCAGCGGCATCTGGATGCTGGAGGAAGTCGTTGCGGAAGCCTCCATCCCAGTGGATGCCGAAGCCGATAGCGAGGAGCAAGACGCTTTCCGCCGCTTCCTCGATCAGGTGAGTCCCGCCGCTCTGGTCCGCCACCTCGAATCCCGCCAGCCAGAGGAAGGATCTGGGGCGGACCCTGCCCCCGAAGGATGACCACGGCGGTGCGACGCCCCTTCGGAAGAGGGCCCGCCGTCAGCTTGTTCACACTTGGAACGATGCGGGCGCTCGCCGCTCCGGATCAGATGGAAGCGATCGTGCGAGCCGCGATCGACGCTGGCATCAATCACCTTGAAACGGCACCCGCCTACGGCCCTGCTGAAACCTTTCTCGGCGCTGCTCTCTCCCGTCTGATGCACGAAGGACTGGCACCGGAGGGAGGCTGGCTGATCACCAGCAAGATCCTGCCGGGCGCGGGCTTGGCGGAGGGCCGCCGTCAGCTGCTCGCCAGCCTGAAACGACTGGGGCAGACCCGACTCGACAACCTGGCGGTGCACGGCATCAACCGGGAGGAGCACCTGCAATGGGCCCTTGAGGGGGACGGACGGGAGCTGCTGATCTGGGCCGAGGCGGAAGGACTGGTGGGCCAGGTGGGTTTCAGCAGCCATGGATCCCACGACCTGATCGCCAAAGCGATCGACAGCGGCGTCTTCGGCTTCTGCAACCTGCATCTGCATCTGCTCGACCCCAGCCGCCTGGATCTGGCCCGCGGAGCTCTCGCTCACGGGATGGGAGTGCTGGCGATCTCACCGGCTGACAAAGGCGGTCGGCTCTGGGATCCGAGCCCCACCATGGTGGAGGACTGCGCGCCCATCTATCCCCTCGAACTGGCCTACCGCTTCCTGCTGGCGGAGGGGATCTCCACCCTGACCGTGGGTGCCAGCCGTCCAGGGGAGCTGGCTCTGGTCAAACGGCTAGCCCATGCCGACGGCGCACTCACCAGCACGGAACAGGCGGTGCTTGATCGGCTTGGGATACGGAGGCGGGAGCGGCTCGGCAGCCAGCACTGTGAACAGTGCCGCGCCTGCCTGCCCTGCCCCAGGGAGGTGCCGATCCCCGAGCTGCTTCGGCTTCGCAATCTGAGGCTGGGGCATGACATGCAAGCCTTCTGCGAGGAGCGTTACAACCTGATCGGCCGTGCAGGCCACTGGTGGGAGGAGGTGGATGCCAGCCTCTGCAACCGCTGCGGCGACTGCCTGCCCCGCTGCCCTCACCAGCTCCCGATTCCCGAGTTATTGGCGGAGACCCACCAGTTGCTTGCAGCAGCACCAAGACGGCGCCTCTGGGGCTGATTCAGGGAGCGGCATCCCGCCAGCGCTGACTGAGCTGCTCAGCGGCCGCCGTCTTCAAGGGGGAAAGGCTCCAGCAACGAGCCCACACCGCCGCTTTCGGCAGCACGAGCGCACGAAAACTGGCCGGAACGGCATCTCGCTGTGCATCCAGAAGCTCCTCCGCAAGCGGCGGACGCCAGCCGCGCCCAAGAAGCGGTCGAAGCAAGGGTGTCCCCCAGGCATCCTCGACCCAGGCCTGGGGCAGAGGCTCACGGCTGGATGCGGGACGCATGAGCAAGGTCCAGTGCAACGGTGCACCGGAGTCGGGCAAGACGGCGCGCAAGCGAGGGTCCCGGCGAAGAGCCTGAATGCAGCGCTGAAGAGGAAGCACCGCCACCCTCGCCTTTCCCTGAAGCAACCAGTTCAGACCCTGCTGATCATCAAGGGTGAGCGCCGCGGAGCGCAGCCGGGCAAGGCTTTCCGCGCCAGGGATCTGATCGGCAAGCTCCATCACCAACCGTGGACTGGCGGGAAGCACCACCTGCCCCTTGAAGTCCGGGTCAAGCAGGAGCTGCCAACCGCGCTCCGAGGCACCATCCAGGCCATCCAAGCCCCGGAAGAGCATCACCCAGGGAGTGACAGCCACTGGAAGCACACGGGAGGCGCGCTCGGCCCCCAGCAACTCCAGGTAACGCCTGGCCTGCCCGGCCAGTCGAGCCTGAAGGGGCGCTGCTGCAATCGGTTGGAAGTCTGCATCCGTGGTGGTCGGCAACCAGCCATCGCTCAGAGCGAGCAGATCGGCGGAGCGGTCCAGACGCCAGGGGGCCACTCCCGAGCCCCCAGTCAGCTCCAAAGGCTCGAAACGCCAGGGCCTGGGCAATCGGCGACGCCACAGGGCCGGAAGGATCTCCGGAGCAGCCTGAAGCAGGGGAGCCGATGCACCACGCGTACAACCGGCAAGGGCTGTGAGCCCCAAAACGCCTCCGAGCTGCAGCACTTGGCGACGCCGGAGCCCTGGGGTCGAAGGAACGCGCAACCTGGTCATGGCCCGACCCTACTGGCGCTGCAGTCGATCCAAACCCTCTTCACAGCTCTCCTGAAGCTCAGCAGGACTGACGCCGCGCAACTGAGCCAGCAAAGCAAGCGCACCGGCGCCAACACCCTCCTTCACATGGCCATGCTCGTAATCCTGCAGGGCTTGGTGCCGACTGGCCACGAATCGCAGGCCACTGGTCAGGGCCAGGAGCTCCACCCCCATGGCCCCCTGCAGGCAGGTCAGCAGTCGGGAAAGTGCGGGCGGGCTCCCAGGCTGCAGACCCTCAAGCTGCTCGCTCCCCAGCCAGGCGGTGGTGCCAAGCACCACCTGAGCAGCCAAAGCCGCGCGTCCGCGAGGGGGCAGGGCCGCCAAGGCAAGCGCCAACACAGCCACCATCTGGCTGCCCCCACCCAGCAACAGGGGCTGACCGCTCTCCAAGGCCCCGACCAGCAGCCCCGCTGCTACGGCTTGAAAGGGATCCCCCACAGCCGCAAGAAGCAAGCCCGGGGTCGGAGCTGCCCCCAGATCAGCCCGCCTCAACCCCTCCGCCACCAGCCGCTGCTTCAACACCATGGGGGGATGCAAGGCGCTGCCTCCCACCAAACCGGCAACGGACAAGCCCAAACCCTGGAGCACCGCCTGCGCCGTGGTGGTGCCCCCCGGCACGCATTCCGCCAGCAGCAATGGACGCCGCAAGCCGCGACCAATCTGCATCCCCCGACTCCAGAGGCGCTCCACGCGTGTTGATGTCATGGCCTGGCCGCTACTCAGGCAGGCCGCCGGCCCCTCGATGAGGGGTTCCAGGCGCAGATGAACAAAAGGAGGCGGCTCCGCCAACCCGAGGGCCACCACCAGGGGCTGCAGACCAAGCCTCTGGCTGGCCACCCAGCTGATCAACGCCGGTGATACGCCTGCTGGCAGAGGCGGTAGGGGCCACTGGGGACGGTGGTCCGGTCCGTACAGCAGCAACTCGGCATCGGCGAGTGCGGTGTAGCGGCGTGAGGCGGCCGACGAGCCGGCCGCCGAAATGCCCTCCACCTCCGCAGTGGCCGTGGCCGCCAACAGCAACAACAGATCAGGCTGTTGGCTGGAATCGCGCCAGGGAGCGAGTGCCGACTCGATCCGCTCGGGCCAGGAGGCTGGCAGCGGCTGTGGGCTGAGCCATTGGCAGCCGACGGGCAGAGGCGGTGACGGGACGGACGCTGCCATGGCGACACCTCCTGGAGGGTTGGGTCTCAGAGGGGATCCAATGCCACCAACCCCTTGAGCTGAGGAGGGGGAGCGGGCACCGGAGCCTGTAGACGCGGAAAGATCCAATAGGCGAGCGCATGCAGAGCCAGCACATAAACCAGCTGTTGAAACAACACCAGGGCCAGGGCCATCAGCTGGACCTCCGCGAGATCGGGAGATAGAGGAAGCCTCAATAGATCCACCAGACGATCCAGCAATCCGGCCCCAGCGCGGGTGATCACGATCCAGAGGTTTTCACCCAGAAGCAGGGAAAGCGCCAGCACTCGCACGAGAAAACCCACCGCACCCAGCACGAGACCGATTCCCCAGCTCAGCCACCAGCTCCGCTGCTGACTCCAGCACCAACCCAGCCAGAGCGACAGCAGGCCGTAGGGGAACAGCATGAGCGGTCCCCGCACCGGTCCCATCAGAGCGGTCAGCAACAACAACGACACCGCCACCCCCTCGAGGCCGGCCCTCCAGCCACGACGAATGAGCAGCAGAGCAAGGGGCAGGGGCAGGGCCAGACGGAACAGGGCACCCCCCACCGGCAAGTAATACAGCGCCAGCCAGATCAGGGCAGCAGCAGCAGCCAGGTAGGAGGTTTCCATCATGCGCAAAGCCTGTCGGCGGCTTGTCGGCGCTGGGGAAGCGGATGACCGCGAGGGCGGCGTCACGGCGTGGCCCCCTTGCGCTCCGGGGTCACCGTCAGCCGTTCTGGGGGCTGGATCCGTTCAATCGTCTCCACCTCAAAGGCAATGCCCGCCTCGCGCAGGGACCGCGTGACCTGCTCGGCAGGAGCGGCTGGATCCGCCGAGGAGAGCCGCAGGATGATGCGGTAGGGCTGGGGAGCAGCCGATTGCGGCACGGGCTTGGGCTGCGACTGCAACGGTGCAGCAGGCTTCTCAGCGATCGGGGCAGACGTCGGCGCAGGAGCCTCCTGGCCAGTCTTGGCCGCAGACCCAGTCTTGGGCGGAGACGGCGGCTTGGGCCTGCTCGCACCATTCGCTGCCGGAGCCGATGCCGGGGCAGCTCCGGGGGAGTCAAAGCTGTCCGCAAGCTGGCGACCGAAGGGGGTACTGCTGCAGGCCTGCAGCAGTACCAGGGGCAGAAGCAACCAACCCAGGCGCCGCAGAGCCATCAAGTGTCTCCAGGTTTGATCACCCGCACGGCGCTGGCCCGCAGACGCCCCGTCTTCGTGGTGGCAGGGGGCTTCTTGGCTGCCGGTTTGGCGGCGGCTGCCTTGCGGCCGGTTGTGCTCTTGGTGGTGCTGCTCTTGGTGGAGCGCTTGCTCGTCTTCTTGCTGGAAGCCTTGGCCACCAGCAGCTCCATGGCCTCAGCCAGGGTGATGTCATCAGCTCCCTTGCCCTCCGGAAGGGACGCGTTGACCTTGCCCTGCTTCACATAGAGGCCATAGGGACCATCAAAGACCTGCACGGTCTCCTCCGAGCCCTCAGGCACCCCGAGATCCTTCAGAGCGGTGCGGCCACCGCGACCGCGTTTAGGCATGGCTAAGAGCTCCAGAGCACGGGAGAGGCCCACCATCAGCACGTCGTCCTCAGCCTTGAGGGAGCGATAGTCCTTCTCACCCTTGCTCTTATCCCAAACCACATAGGGCCCGAAGCGACCGAGACCTGCCTGGATCCGTCCGCCATCGGGATGCTCCCCGAGCAAACGGGGCAAGCGCAGCAGACCAAGCGCATCCTCGAGGGACAGCTCCTCCGGTTTCACCCCCTTCGGCAGGGAGGCCCGCTTCGGCTTGGGGTTCTCATCACTGACCTGACCGCGCTGAACGTAGGGGCCGTACTGCCCGAAGAGCAGATACACGAGATCACCAGTTTCCGGGTCCTCGCCAAGCGCTTCAGGTCCATCTGCCTTCTGCTTGAGGATCAGCTCAGCCCTCTCTGCATCCAGATCTGCAGGGGTGATTTCCTGAGGAAGCGTGGCCTTGATCAACTCCTCTTCACCGTCATCAGCGACCCGTTTGGCCTCGAGATACGCCCCGAAACGACCGATGCGCACCACGCATGGCAAGCCCTCCAGATCGATCGTGCGGGAGGCGCCAGCATCGATGTCTCCCTCGCGCTTCTGCACGAGAGATTCCAACCCCTCCTCCCCTTTGTAGAAGCCCTCCAGGTAGGGAAGCCACTGCACCTTGCCGGTCGAGATCTCATCCAGGGTGGATTCCATCCGGGCCGTGAAGCTGGTATCGACCAGGTCTGGGAAATGCTCCTCCAGCAGGGCGGTCACGGCAAAAGCGGTGAAGCTGGGGGTCAGAGAATTGTTTTGGAGCGAGGCGTAGCCACGATCCACGATCGTGCCGATGATGCTGGCGTAGGTGGAGGGGCGCCCGATGCCCTCCTTCTCAAGCATCTTCACCAAAGAGGCCTCGCTGTAGCGAGCTGGCGGCTGGGTCTGGTGACCGAGGGCCTCAACCTCCTTCGGCGTGGGGGAATCTCCGGTCTTCAGATCCGGAAGCAGCACCTCCTGCCCCTCGAGCGCGGCATCCGGGTCATCGCTTCCCTCCACATAGGCGCGGAAGAAACCAGCGAAATCGATCCGCTTGCCAATGGCTCTGAAACGGGCGTCCGCCACGGTCAGATCCACCGCCAGCATCGTCAGCCGGGCCTCAGCCATTTGACTGGCGACGGTGCGCTTCCAAATCAACTCGTAGAGGGCCAGATCCCTGCCATCGAGACCGGTTTCGGCAGGAGCACGAAAGCTCTCACCCGAGGGGCGAATGGCCTCATGGGCCTCCTGGGCATTGCGGGACTTGGTGCTGAACTGCCGCGGCGCCTTGCTCAGATAGTCCTTGCCGTAGCGACTCTCGACGCAGCTTCGCGCCGCGCTGATCGCCTGGTCGGAGAGATGCACCGAATCGGTGCGCATGTAGGTGATGAAACCGCGTTCGTAGAGGCCCTGAGCGCAGCGCATCGTCTCGCGAGCCGAAAGGCGCAGCTTGCGATTGGCTTCCTGCTGGAGGGTGCTGGTGGTGAAGGGCGGAACGGGCTTGCGCACGGTGGGCTTCTCTTCCACCGCCTCCACCAGCCAGGGGGAGGAGCGCACGGTCTCCACCAGGGTGCGGGCCTCCTGCTCGCTAAGCAGGCGCACGCTGCTGCCCTGCTTGAGGCCACCGGTGCTCTCGTCGAAGTCGTTGCCAGTGGCGATTCGCTGACCGGCGAGATGGGTGAGCTTGGCGTCAAACCCACCCCCTGCCTGCTCTAAGCGAGCCTTCAGATCCCAGTAGCTGCCACTGCGGAACGCCCGGCGGGCCCGCTCGCGCTGCACCAGCAGTCGCACCGCCACCGACTGCACGCGACCGGCGGACAGCCCCCAGGCCACCTTCTTCCAGAGCAGGGGGGAGAGGGTGTAACCGACGAGGCGATCGAGGATCCGACGGGTTTCTTGGGCATGCACCAGCTCCATATCGAGCTCTCGGGTCTCATCAAGGGCCCTGGAGATGGCCTCCTTGGTGATCTCGTGAAAGACCATCCGCTTGACGGGCACCTTCGGCGCGAGAAGTTGCAGCAGGTGCCAGCTGATGCTCTCCCCCTCCCGGTCTTCGTCCGTCGCCAGCAGGAGCTGATCCGCACCCTTCAGCGCATCTTTGAGCTCGCGCACCACCTTCTTCTTGTCCTTCGGCACCACGTAGAGGGGCTCGAAGTCGGCTTCGGTATTCACGCCGAGATTGGCCCATTTCTGCCCTTTTTGGGCCGCTGGAATCTCGCTGGCGTTGTTGGGGAGATCACGGACATGACCCATCGACGCTTCCACCCGGTAGCCCTTGGGGAGGAAACCACGGATGGTGCGGGCCTTCGTAGGGCTCTCGACAATGACCAGGGTGTTCGCCACAGGCGGCAAGTAACCGTCCCCTTCTTTATCGCACCGTGGCTCCGTCGGCAGCGAAACAGTCGAAATCCCGTGGTCCCGTTCGCCTCCCGGCAGCGCAGCTACAGTCGCCGCACAGGACGGATCCCACGCGCACCATGCCCGAGTTGGGTGCACTGCTTCTAACCACCCAGGCGATGGCCGCTCCGGGAGAGCTGCTCAATCTCGCTCTGAATGCCGGGGCCGTAGCCCCAGAAGGTGCTGTCTTACTGGCCATGCTGGCCACTCTCCTGGTGGATCTGGCCGGAGAACGCGTTGCTGTGCGCTGGGTTCCGCCGATCTGTTATCTCGGTCTCGGCGGCGCCCTTGTGCTGCTGGCGCTCCAGTGGAACGCCCCTCTGGAGCCCTCATTTTTGGGCGCATTCCTTTCGGACCGTCTGGCGATCGCCTTCCGTGCAGTTGTTGCCACCTCCACCCTGCTCTCGCTTCTGATCAGCTGGCGTTACGCCGAGAAGAGCGGCACTCCGGTGGGTGAATACGCCGCCATCCTTCTGGCCGCAACCCTGGGTGGAATGCTGCTCTGCGGAGCCACTGATTTGGTGAGTGTCTTCGTCTCCCTCGAGACCCTCTCCGTCGCCAGTTATCTGCTGTCGGGCTACATGAAGCGGGATGCCCGCAGCTCCGAGGCAGCTCTCAAGTACCTGCTAGTGGGATCCGCGGCCGCAGCCGTGTTCCTCTACGGCTCCTCTCTGCTCTACGGACTCAGCGGATCCACCAGCCTTGAGGTGATCGGCAATGCCCTGCTCACCAGCCCGACGCCCCTCGCAGCTCTGGCCCTGGTGTTTGTGCTCGCCACAGTGGCTTTCAAAATTGCAGCGGTACCCTTCCACCAGTGGACTCCTGATGTCTACGAGGGCTCACCAACTCCTGTGGTGGCCTTCCTGTCGGTGGGATCCAAAGCAGCCGGTTTCGCCTTGGCACTCAGGATCCTTGTGGGCTGCTTCGGCTCCTTTGACACCCAGTGGAAGCTGCTGTTCACGGTGCTGGCTCTCCTCAGCATGACCCTGGGCAACGTGGTCGCCCTGGCTCAAACATCGATGAAGCGAATGCTGGCCTACAGCTCGATCGGCCAGGCCGGCTTTGTGATGATCGGACTCGTCTGCGGCACCGAGGATGGTTTCGCAGCGATGGTGCTGTACATGGCGGCCTACCTGTTCATGAATCTGGGGGCGTTTGCCTGCATCATTCTTTTCTCAATCCGCACCGGCAGCGATCGGATCAGCGACTATGCCGGCCTCTATCAGAAAGACCCACTGATCACCTTGGGCCTGAGCCTCTGCCTTCTCTCCCTCGGGGGCATTCCACCGATGCTGGGCTTTTTCGGCAAGATCTACCTGTTTTTCGCCGGCTGGGCTGATCATCAATACCTGCTGGTTGTGGTGGGCTTGATTACCTCAGTGGTCTCGATTTACTACTACATCGGTGTCATCAAGATGATGGTGGTCAAGGAACCGCAGGAAGCTTCTGAAGCGGTCCGCGATTACCCACCCATCCAGTGGTCCACCCTTGGACTCCCTCCGCTCCGCTTCGCTCTGATCGCCTGTGTCCTGGTCACAGCAGTGGGTGGCATCCTCTCCAACCCTCTCTTCCAGTGGGCGAACAGTGCCGTAGCCGGCACTCCCCTGCTGCAACAGGCCATCGCCAGGGCAGGCCTTCACAGCATTGGCTGATCCAACAGCTCACCGGGAGGTCGCACGTCTCAGTGACGTCAGCAAGCTCTACGGCAGTGGAGAGGCAACGGTGCGAGCGCTCGACCACCTCGATCTCACCGTTCACCAGGGCGATTATCTGGCTGTGATGGGCGCGAGTGGATCCGGCAAAAGCACGGCGATGAACATCATTGGTTGCCTAGATCGACCCAGCAGCGGCAGCTACAGCCTGAACGGGGTCGCCGTGGAATCCCTCGATGACGATGCCCTGGCCGATCTGCGCAATCAGGAGCTGGGGTTCGTCTTTCAACAGTTCCATCTGTTGCCCCACGCCACAGCCCTCGACAATGTGATGCTTCCAATGATCTATGCGGGGGTTCCCGCAACGGAACGCCGCAGAAGGGCTGCTGAGGCCCTGGAGCGCGTTGGCCTCTCCGATCGCATGCAGAACCGTCCGAATCAACTCTCTGGCGGGCAACAGCAGCGCGTGGCTATCGCCCGGGCGATCATCAACCAACCAGCCCTGTTGCTGGCGGATGAACCCACAGGCGCCCTGGATTCACGCACCACGGACGATGTGCTCAATCTTTTTGATGATCTTCATCGCCAGGGAATCACCCTCGTGATGGTGACCCACGAGGACGAGGTGGCCGCCAGGGCTGAGACGGTGGCTCATTTCCGGGATGGCCGGGTGGAGCGCCTGGAACGGCAATCCAACTGAAGGTTGTTCAAGATCCTGATCCTGAGGCTGTCTAAGGTTCGGGAAGGATGATGCCTTCTGCATGCCAGACGCCGCAGCCTCCAGCACCAGGGTTCTGCTGGTCGACGATGAAACGCGGCTGACAGATCTGCTTCGACTTGAGCTCGAACTGGAGGGCTATTCGGTGCGGGTCGCCGGCGACGGGGCTAGCGGCTTGTTCAAGGCCCGGCAGGAGCCGACGCCGAATCTGATCGTTCTCGACTGGAATCTTCCCGATTTCTCTGGGGTCGACATCTGCCAGCGCATGCGCAGCAGTGGTGTCACGACGCCGATCCTGATGCTCACCGGCCACGACGACATCGCCGATCGCGTCAAGGCACTCGATGCTGGAGTCGATGACTACCTGGTCAAGCCCTTCTCAATCGAAGAGCTCATGGCTCGGTTGCGCGCGATGCAACGTCGCGCCGAATCCTTTTCCGCACCAACGGCCGGCGATCAGCCCCTGGTGCTGGAGGTCGCCGACCTACGCATGCATACCGGTACTCGCGATGTGAGCCGGGGCGAACGCTCCATTCAGCTCTCGGTGAAGGAATACGACCTGCTGCAATTTTTGATGCGCGGCCAAGGCCGTGTGCTCGAGCGGGCTGAGATCATGCGCGGCGTCTGGGGGGAGAACTTCTACGGCGACGACAACCTTCTCGACGTCTACATCCGTTATCTGCGCCAAAAGATCGAAGCGGATGATCGACCGAGCCTCATCCATACCGTGCGCGGCGTCGGTTTCATCCTGCGGGATGCCACCGAAACGCAATGATTCAGCTGCGTTTCCGCTCTAAGCCTTCCATCAGCTGAGCAATCAGCAAGGACACGGCATCGACCCCACCGGCCGTCAGCGGACGCAGATCAAGCTCGCCGGGATCGATCGCCACCCAGCCGCCCGCCTCCGGTCGGCGCAGCTCAAAATGCAAGTGAGGACCAGTACTCAGGCCCGTGCTTCCCACCCTGCCGATCACCTCCCCCTGGCGCACGGTCTGACCCGCCTTCACATAAATCTCTGAGAGATGGCCGTACAGGGTGCGCCGCAGCGGTTGACGGTGCTCCAATTCCACGGCGATGCCGTAACCACCTGCCAGTCCACTGCTGGTGACGGTTCCGGAGAGTGCCGCCACCACAGGGGTGCCCTCAGGAGCCGCCAGATCCTTACCGGCATGCATTAACCAATTGCCGATCACCGGGTGAAGACGCATGCCGAATTCACTGGTAGTGATCGCCGAGCCAATGATCGGGAACAACAGAGTCCGATCGCCGTTGCCGGGCAGCGGCAGAGGACGGGGCGACACGGCGAAAACCGATTCCAGTCGGAAACCGCCACCTCCACCGGCCAGCAACGCCGACACGGGCACCGTGATCGGTGGCAGTGGCTGACCATCCCCCCGAGCACGCCAAGCCACACGGGCATCCTCCGGGCGTCGCACGCGGCCGCGGAAAGCGACCCCAGCCGAACACTCCTGCTTGGAAAGGGCTCCGCTGCGGCAAGCCTGCTGCAGTGCCGGCACGTCAATCGGCTGGCCAATGGCCTCAGTCTCGAGCTGACGCCTCTCCAAAGGAGTAATGACCCGATTGCGCTCCAGACTCTCGAGGGAGCGATCAAATCGGAGTGGTTCCTGCACCTCCAACTGAGCCGGAGGCCGCAGCGGAGCCTGCACCGAAGGCCGGTCACCAGTGGTGTCAGGCGCCGCCGGCAGGGTCAGCAGCCAGGCAGCAGCAAGCCAGCGAGGGAGCACGCAGGAATCTCAGACGGCGAGACTCTAGAGATCGGCGGCCGGCTCAGCTGGCCATCGGGTCCAGCTGCTGGTCCGGGTTCCCTGACGCAGGCGCAAGGAACCATCAGCCGATAGCCCCTCCACCTCCCAGACCCCCGAACCACTGGGATCGCGGACCGTCCTGGTCCAGATCCGCTCCTCCACCCCCTGACACACCGCCTGGGGTGCAGCCGCCAACGCAATACTCCGATCGAGGGCCAGCAGCAACTCAGCCGTCCAGGCCTCGGGATCACAACGGCCGAGCGGCAACCATTGCCGCAGCGCCACCGCGCCATCCGGAACGGGATTGCAAACATTGAGCCCCACACCCACCCGGGCCAGGCGCAGCCTGCCTCCGCGGTGCACCATCCGTGGCAACACCCCCGCCAATTTGTCCTCGCCGATGAGTAGATCGTTGGGCCACTTGATCGCCACCGGCAAACCCTGACGCTCCAGACGTTCCGCCAGGGCCAGAGCGACGGCCAGTCCCAGGAGCCCCGGGGCCCCGTGATCAGCAGACCAGGGCAAGGCAGCACTGAGCCAGACCCCCCCCGCAGGCGACTGCCATCGACGCCCCCATTGCCCCTGACCATGGGTCTGCCGACGGGCGACCACGGCCCGTGGCACGCCACCCTGCCAGGGGGTCCGCGCCAGCCAACGACTCAATTCGATCTCGGTGCTCGCGCACACCGGCAGGACCCGCAGGCGCCAGGGGGTCAGACCGGCCTGGTGCCGGCGCCACGCCAGAGACGCCGACCCGCAGGGGCTCAGCACTGCTGACGCCACCAGGGCTCGAGTCGAGCCACAGCAGCTTCAAGCTCCTCCGCCGGCTGAACCAAGGCCAGCCGCAGCCAGCCGGCACCTGCGGAACCGAACCCCGATCCCGGAGTGAGCGCCAGGCCACCATGATCCAGGAGGGCTGCGGCTAGATCCTCATCACTCCAGCCACGCTCCTTGGCCCAGGGCGGCACCGGCAACCAGAGGTAAAGCGCCATCGAGGGAACCGGCGCCTGCCATCCAAGGCGCTGCAGGGCCGTCAGAGTGCGGTCCCGCCGTTCGCGGTAGACCGGCACAATCCGCCGCGGCCAATCCGGCACCTCGGTGAGGGCCGTGATCGCCCCCTGCTGGAGAGCGAGAGACTGGTTGAAGTCGACCACCCCCTTGAGCTGACGCAAGGCGGTGATCAGTGGCTCTGCCCCGACGGCGAACGCCAATCGAAAGCCCCCCAGGCACCATCCCTTCGACAGGGAGAAGAATTCAATGCCGCGCTCCCTCCAGCCTGCTGTTCGCAGCAGGGCTGGAGCCTCTCCGTCCAGGGCGAGATCGAGGTAGGGATTGTCATGGGCCAGCACCAGATCATGGCGGCGGGCACGGTCCATCGCCTCATCCAGCCAGATCTGCTCGCCGACCTGAGCGGTGGGGTTGTGGGGAAATCCCATCACCATCAGCCGAAGCTCATCCCAGATGGAAGGACTCAACTGATCCCAGCGAGGACGCCAGCCCTGGTCGGCCTCAAGGGCGAGCCGCTCGATCCGAGCATCGGCTAAAAGCAGTCCTCCCTGATGCGAGGGGTAGGAGGGATCGAGAATCAGACCGGCATCACCCGGGTTGAGCACGGCCAGGGGCAGATGGGCGGTGCCCTCCTGGGAACCCACCAACAGCAGCACCTCCCGATCGGGATCCACTTCAACCTCAAACCGCGACCAGCACCAAGCACGCACCGCCTCTCTCAGGGGACGTGTACCGGCATGAAGGCAATAGGTGGCACTGCCTGGACGCTGCAGAGCTGCGGCCATGGACGCAACCGCCTGAGGCGGAGGATCCAAATCGGTGGATCCGAGCGAAAGATCCACCAGGGGCAGCCTGCTGGCGGCAGCACTCTCGCGGTAGCGCTGCTTGCGCTGATCGTTGCGATCAAAGACGCCGCTGCCGAGGCGTTGAAGGCGTTTAGAGGTGAGCATCCAGGAAGGCCTGCAGCTGTGGCTTGGCGATGGCGCCCTCATGGCGTGCCAGCACCTCACCGTCCCGGAACAGGATCAGGGTGGGGATGCCCTGAACCTGATAGGCGTCCCGGGTTGCAGGATTGCCGTCCACTTCGAGCTTGCCCACCTGAAGCCGGCCGGAATAGGTCTCAGCCGCCCAGTCCATCAGGGGTGCCATCAGGCGACAGGGACCACACCAGGGAGCCCAGAAATCCACCAGCACAGTGGTGGGTGCCTGAAGCACCTCCTGGGCAAAGACGGCATCGGTGAAATCGGAGACGGCTTGAGCCACGGCGAAGGCACGAATAGCTCTGATCCTATGGGGACTCAGAGCTTGTCGATCGAGCGACGCAGCTCCTCGAGCTCTGCATCCACCTCTTCAACTTTCACCGGCTCCACATCAGCCGAAGCCGCTTCGGCTGATGGCAGAGCCACCGCCTCCGGACCTCCCTCCAGCCGCTGCCGCAAAGCCGCAAGCTCGTCGTCAACATCGTTTCCGCCCTCCAAGGCGGCGAACTGACTCTCGAGATCGGCCCCGGCGAGCTCGGCAGCGGCCTGGCTGCTGGCCTCCATCGCCTGCACCTTGTCCTCCATGCGCTCGAAGGCAGCCATGGCGGAATTGCTGCCGAGATTGCCCACGGCACTTTGGAGCTGCTGCTGGGCCTGGGCCGCCTGGGCTCGAGCCTTGAGCATGTCCTTTTTAGTGCGCGCCTCGGCGATCTTGCCCTCGAGTGCCACCAGGCTCTTCTTGAGGGTCTCCACCTGGGCATCCTGGCCTTGCAGCTGGCCAGAGAGGGACGTCGCAGTCTCTTGATAGGTCTTGCGTCGAGCGAGGGCCTCCCGGGCCAGACCGTCCTCGCCCTTCTTGAGGGCCAGCTCGGCACGCTCGTACCAAGTCACGGCCTGAGACTCAGCCTGTTCTGCTTGGTTGCGAAGTCGTTTTTGACTCGCAATCGCCATCGCCACCGCCTGGCGCAACTTGACCAGGTCGGCCTGCATGTCGGCCACAGACTGATCGAGGATCTTCACCGGATCCTCCGCCTTGCTCACCAAATCGTTGAGGTTGGCGCGCAGCAGACGACTGAGCCGATCAAATAAACCCATGGTTGGGACGAGCAGCGAGTGAGGCGGCCCCCGGAGGCTAGCGAGAGGAGGCGAGGGAGCTGACTAGCATGCCCCCATGGCAAGGGCACCCCAATCCCAGCGCCGCCGTTTCGGCCGCGGCGAACTGCTCCAGCCGCCTGCACCAGCACCGGCCCAAGCCCTCGCCAGCTGCCTGGAGGACTTGCAGCGGCACTGGCGGATGGAGGGATCCCTGGCTGCTATCTGGGAAGACTGGCCCCGGTTGGCAGGTTCCCAGTTGGCTCCGCATTGCAGGCCGCTCTCCCTACACAACGGTCTGCTGACGATCGGTGCCAGCCAACCCCAATGGCGACAGGCCCTCCAATACAGCCGGCCCCAGCTCATGGCCGCCTTGCGTAGTGCCGGGCACAGCATCAAGGACCTGCGCATCCAGCAGCACCATCCGGCCCAAAGAGCCGAATTGGAAAGCGAGGACGCTATCTGGCAACGCCATCCCAGCCGCATCGATGTGCATGGACTGGCCCGCTGCCCCCGCTGCCAGAGCCCTGCTCCGGCGGGGGAGATGGCCCTGTGGGGGCATTGCGGCTTCTGTCGACGTCTGGAACTGGCCGCTCCAGAGATCGCGTCAACCGATCAGTAGCGCTCCGGCCTGGGGCGACGCCAGTCAGGGGCGTTGCCGTCGGCCGCGAGGCGACGGGCCCGCTGCTCCAGACGGCGCCGATCGACCCGCCAGAGCTGGAAGATTCCATAGCGTCCCAAAAGCTGTGGCTCCAGGCCCCTCCAGTGCTCCCGCTCTGTGGTGCCCTGATCGATCAGCACCAACACGGTGGCGGGGGGGTGATCCGTCGGGCGCTCGACCGGCGTGCCGCTCCAGCCTCGCCGCTGCTCGAATCGCAACCGGTCCGCCAGGTTCACCAGGGCACCTTTGGATCGCCCCTCATAGACGACCACCTGACCGGTGTAGAAGTGCAGGGACGGTTTCATGGCTCCCACCATCGCCAACGGCTCCTGGGGCTGCTGACGCTGCTGCCTGAGCATCTCCGCCGCGGCCTCGCGAACGGGAAGCTGCCGCACCCGGTCTCCGAGGAAGATCATCGGCAACAGGGCCACCAGCTGAAACACCACAAGGGGCCCCTGCATCGCCAGCAATCCCTCAGGAACAGGCCTGCAGCGGGCCAACCAAAGCCCGAGAAGGGCAGCGACGCTGAAACAGACCGCTGCCCGTAACACGAGACCGCTGGCCAGCAACTCTGCAGGCAGGGTGGGCATCTCCGGATCCTGGATCAGCGGAACCCAGAGGGGCGATGCCCAGAGACCCGCCGCCAACACCAGGGTGAGTCCGACAGCAGCGATCCAGGCCCACCACTGGGCGGACCGGGAGCGCGTGGGGGCCGCCCGCAGAGAGAGAACGATCAGCAAGGCAGCTGCGGGGGTCGCTGGCAACCAGTAGCTGGGCAGCTTGGTGGCGGCCGACGTAAACAACAGCAGCACCGACAGCAGCCAGCAGGCAGCGAAAGCCTGGAGCGTCTGGTCGGGGCGGGCGTCAGAACGACGCAGAACCTGGCGGGGTATGACCTGCCATAGCCCGAGCAGCAGAAGCGGTGTGAAGGGGAGGGCGGCAATCAACATCACCGGACCAAAAAACCACCACGGCTGGAGGTGGTCATTCACCACGGAGGTGAAACGCTGGAGATTGTGATAGCCGAAAAAACTGTCCCAAAAGGGCTGCCCCTCCACCACCAGTTCCGCGACGTACCAAGGCACGCTGATCAGGGCGGTGATCAAGAGACCGGGGAGGGGGCGCAGCTGTCTCCAGAGTGAGGGGAGATCGCGACGCAACAACGCAAACAGTCCCAGGGTGAGTCCGGTCAGCACCACGGCAACCGGGCCTTTGGTCAGAACCGCGAAGCCCAGCCCCACCCAGGCAAGCCACCAGCGACGACCGCCAGTGACATGACAGCGCCACTGACAAAGCAGGCTGACAGCGAGGGTGCCGCTGAGCAGGGCATCACTGACGGCCGTGCGGCTCCAGAGGAGCACCAGGGGTGAGAGCACGAAGGCCAAAGCAACCGCAACAGCTGTACGACGCGGCTGACCATCCCCAGCCTGTGGATGCCTCATCACCGTATCGGCGAGCATGAGCATGGCCGCGATGGTCGCCAGTGCCGAAGGCAAGCGCGCGGCCCAGGTACCGAGAGAGTCCCACTGAGCCTGCCCTGGAAGGGCATAACCAAGACCCATCAGCCAGTACACAAGAGGAGGCTTGTCAAAGCGCGGCAAGCCATTCACCCGGGGCGTCAGCCAGTCGCCGGTGCGGGCCATGGCCCGCCCAGAGGCGGCGAATAAAGGCGGCGTTTCATCCACAAGGCCAGTGCCACCAAGCTGCCAGACGCAGAGGAGCAGCCCGAGGGCCAGAACCAGCAGCAGGCCGCGACGGCGTTGACGAGGCGAGAGCCGCGGCGTGGGGGTTGGCGACACTGCCGAGGGGGTCATGGGCATCGAGAGATGCTGCCATCCCCTGCCGCAAGGGTGAGATCCAGCCATTGCTCCACCCGCTCGGCGAACACGGCCTGACTGGCATGGGCCTCAACCCAGCGTCGGCAAGCCTGGCGATCGATTGCATCGACCTTTCGAGTCGCGGCCAACAACGCGTCGCGATCGTCGGGAGACACCAACCAGCCCGTCACTCCGTTCTGCAGCAGTTCTCCTGGCCCCCCGCGGTCATAGGCAACAACTGGCACTCCGCAGGCGAGTGCCTCAACCACCACGTTGCCGTAGGCCTCATTCCATTTGGGCGTGTTGATCAGGGCCCGGCAACGCCCCAGCTCCTTCTGGAGTTCTGCCGTCGGCAGGAAACCACGCCAAACAATCGTGCCGGGCGGCACAGCACGTTCCACCCGGGCGGCATAGGCGGGATCTTCGACCACACCCCACACCTGCAGTGGCTCCTGCAGGACAGCGGCCACGGCAGCAGCATCCTCCAGTCCTTTTTCAGGCGCGACCCGCCCTGCCCAGCCCAAGGCCCCCCCGGCTTCGAGCTGGAACTGATAGCGGCTGAGATCAAAGCCATTGCCGACCACCTGCGCCGCTGCCGGCAAGCTGAAATCGGCCGCCTGGCGATGGGTGTGGAAGGCAAGCCGTCGTTGATCCCAGCGGGCCAGGTCTGCGACCAACTGGTCCATGACCCGGGCCACGGACCCCATGCTGATCAGATGAAAAATCCTTGGCTGAACTCGGGGAGTGAGCCACAACGGCAACCAGTCGTAGCTGAAATTGAGCACGGCATCGGCCTCCTCCCCGAGCGCGAGGGCCCTCTCCCAGAGACGGGGCAGCACGGCATCGGGGGGAATCAGCACGGGGCCGTCGGCATCAGCGTGCTGCCAGCTGGGCTGGTCTCCGCCGGCAACGGTATGCAGAGCCACGCCATCACAACCCGCTGGGAGAGACGAACCCTCTGGTGCGACAAGCGTGAGGCGATGGCCACGCGCCTGCAGGCCCTGGGTCAAGGAGGCCAGGGTGAGCTCCACGCCTCCGCCCCGCCCACTGCCGAGATAACCGATCGGGGTGCTGACGAGCACGAGATCGCGAGGAGCGCTGGCCATCAGCCGGACTCTCCGGTTGAAACGAGGGGCGCGGGGCCAAGAGGCTCCCAAAGACGACGGCGCTGACTGACCAACACAACGGAGAGCAGCACGAGCATCACACCCACCCACTGAAGCGGTTCGAGCCGCTCCTGGAGCCAGAGTCCACCGGAGATGAGAGCAAACACGGGGGTGAGGAAGCCGAGGGTGGTGAAACCGGTGAGCTCTCGGCGAGTGGCGAACCAGAAAAAGAGCCCGTAGGCCAGGGCACTACCGAGAAGACTTGCGTAGGCCATCAGCCCCCACTGGGGAAGAGTCCAAGGCGGCAGGAAGGGGCGGCGGGCATCGGCAGCGTGAAAGAGCAGCAGAGGGATCCCCCCAAGAATCATGTGCCAACCGGTCACGGTGACGGGGTGACTGTCGCGGCAAGCGAAACGACTCAGAACGGTGCCCAGGGCCATGGCCACGGCCGCCGCCAGCATCCAAAGCGCCCCACCATCCAGCAGTCCGGAGGCGGGAACCGAGGCACCGAGCAACCACCAATGGTGGAGAAGGTCAGCCGGGACACCCAAACAGAGGATGCCAGCAAGACCCAGCAGCAATCCGATCCAGCCGACGGGATTGATCGCCTCGGCAAAGAGAGCCCTGGCCAGAAGGGCAACCATCAGAGGCTGGGAATCGATCAGCACGGAGCCGAGACCGGCACCGGTGCCTGCGAGTCCACGGGCCAGGCAGAACTGAAAGACGGTGGCATCCACCAGTGTGAAAAGCAGAAACCAGCCCAGATCGGCGGGCGCCACCCGAGGGGAGGCCCCGAGGAAGGGGAGACTCAGCAACAGGGCGACCCCAGCCGGCAGCAAACGCAGCGCCGCCACCAACAATGGCCCTCCTGAATCGAGGAGGGGCGCCATCGCGGCCATCGCCGTGCCCCAAAGAGCAAAGGGCAAGACCAGCAGAAGCCCGAGGCGGAGGGAAACCATGGGGCCATCCAGCAGGCTCCTTTTTAAGATCCGAACGACAACGGATGACGCATATGGTCTGGCCTTGGCGCCGCAAATCCCGCCGACGGATGGCGCGGATTGCCATCGAGGGCCCCATTGCGGCCACCACGCGACGGCGCGTGCTGAAGGCTCTTCGCGAGGTGGAGAAGAGAGAATTCCCCGCCCTGCTGCTGCGGATCGACAGCCCTGGAGGCACGGTGGGCGACAGCCAGGAGATCCATGCGGCGCTGCTGCGTCTGCGGGAGAAGGGCTGCCGTGTGGTGGCCAGCTTCGGCAACATCTCCGCCTCCGGTGGGGTCTATGTCGGAGTGGCCGCGGAAACGATCGTGAGCAATCCAGGCACGATCACCGGCTCCATCGGCGTGATTCTTCGAGGCAACAATCTCTCCAAGCTCCTGGAACGGATCGGAATCCGCTTCGAGACGGTCAAAAGTGGTGCCTTCAAAGACATCCTGTCCCCTGATCGCGCGCTCAGCAGCGAGGAACGACAGCTGCTGCAGGAGCTGATTGACAGCAGCTACGACCAGTTTGTGGAGGCCGTGGCACAGGGTCGAAATCTCGAGCCTTCAGTGGTGCGCGGCTTCGCTGATGGACGGGTGTTCAGCGGCGCCCAAGCGAAGGCACTCGGTCTGGTGGATGTCTTGGGTGATGAGGAGGCGGCCCGAACCATCGCAGCGGAACTGGCCGACCTGGATGAGGACTGTCGACCGGTGACCCTCGGCAAACCGCGCAAGCAACTGATGGGGCTGCTCCCAGGATCCGAATGGCTCAGCCGCCTGGGGTCGGCGCTGGAAAGCGAACTTCTGCTCTGCGGCCAGGCCCTCTGGCTGTATCGCCCATGAGCGAATCACTGCGATTGCAAGGGCTGCGTGGAGCGACCACCTGTCCGGCCAACACCGTTGACGCCATCGAGGCCTCGGTGCAGGAGTTGGTGACGGCGATGGTGGAACGCAACCGGCTCTCCCCTGAACGGATCGTGTCGGTCACCTTCTCGGTGACCGCCGATCTCGACGCCTGTTTTCCCGCAGCCATCGCCCGGCGCCATGCCGGCTGGGACAGCGTTGCTCTGCTCGACTGCCAGCAGATGGCGGTTCAGGGGGATCTAGCCCGCTGCATCCGTCTACTGGCTCACGTGTGGCTACCAGCCGATCAGACGCCTTGTCATGCCTATCTCGGCGAGGCCAGTCGGCTGCGACCAGACCGATCCGGTCACAACTGACAGCTCCAGGGCCGGCCCAGGGATCGTCGTTCCCGCGTTCAGGCTCAGGACAATCGATTTCATGACCTCCGCCGATGGCCGTCGCCATCCGCTTCCCGATGCACAACCGATTCATGACTCCCCTTCGACAGGCCCTTGGGGGCTTCGGCCTCGCCAGCGGTGTTGCAGCCGCAGGGCTTCTCGGGGGGGCTTCGCTCCTGGACGCCACTGCTCCACGCCAGGTTCAAGCTCAAGGAACGCCGGCCCTGCTGGAATTTCGCTGGGAGAACAGCCGCGACTACAGGAAGCTCTATTACTTCCAGAGCTCCACGATGCAGCTGGAGAAGGCGGAGTATTTCCTGATGCTCCGTCCGAAGGACCGCAAGACCGCGATCCTCAAGCTCAGCATCACGGTGCCCGATTACTTCAACTCAAAAATCACACCTGACAACCTGGCTCTCTGCCGCATGGAGCTTGGCGGCATGCTGTCGCGAAGCCGTTGCAAGGAGAAGCTGCCAGCGGTATTCGAGGTGAATGAGAAGCAGACGGCGATCGAGGTGTTCCCTGACACCCCCATCCCGACTGGCGGAACCTATGCGGTAGTGATGAACATCTTCAATCCCAATCGCGGTGGCATGTTCCAGTTCAATGCTCTCGCCCAGGCTCCCGGGGACGTTCCCGTGGCTGGCTATCTGGGCAGCTGGCTGATCGACATCGAATGAGCCGGGCATCCCGGCTGATAAATTATCGAATTGACGACAGGCCGGGCGCCGAAAATCCATGACCAAGAGAACACTCGGTGGCACCAGCCGTAAGCGCAAGCGCGTCTCCGGCTTCCGTGTTCGCATGCGTACCCACACCGGCCGCCGCGTGATCCGCAGCCGCCGCAAGCGTGGTCGGGCGCGGGTCTCGGTCTGAGCAACCGCTGAGCGATGGTTCTGCCGGCACCCATGCGCCTGCGGGGCCACCGCTGCTTCAACCGTCTGCACCGACGCGGTCGACGTCTTGATGGCGAGCACATGGTGCTCCGCGTGGTGCAAGCCGAACCCAGATTGCTGAATCCAGTGCTCCAACGCTGGGAACGGCAGGCACCTGAGTCGTGTCGCTGCCGCTGCGGCGTCGTGATCAGCAACAAGGTCAGCAAGCGCTCCGTGGTGCGGAACAAGCTGAGACGCCGCCTCCACGAGCACCTGCGCCGACGGCTTGAACAGGCTGCTGAGCAGGGTGACCAATGGCTGCTGATCAGTCTGCGGCCGGGAGTCCAGCTCCTCGAAGCCCCGCTGCTGGAAGAATGCGACAGATTGCTCAAGAACGCCGGCCTGCTGCCATGACCGCCTCCCTGTCCGAAGAGACCTTCTACGAGGGTGGTCCCGCCCGGGGAGATCTCCTCATCAATCTCCTGTTCGGCCTCACCCTGATCGGCCTGCCCTTTGCCGTTGGGGCCGTGGTGCGGGCCCTCTGGCTGCGCTTCACGATCACCAGTCGCCGAATCTCCGTCAGCGGTGGCTGGATGGGCCGCGACCGCAGTCAGGTGGTCTACAGCCAGATTCGGGAGGTGCGCAGCGTGCCCCGCGGATTTGGAGCCTGGGGCGACATGGTGCTGGTGCTCAACGATGGCTCCCGCCTCGAGATGCGTTCCGTTCCTCGGTTCCGCGAGGCAGAGGCCTATGTACTGCAGCGCATCCAAACGCGCAGCACCGCTGACAAGAGCGAGGATGCCAAGGGCTTCGCTGCCTGAGCTCCAACAATCCGCTGCCGCTGTTGCACACTGGCAGCACGTTTTGCCCCTCCCCAAGGACTGAACCAACGTGATCGGGTACATCTCCGACAACCTGCTGATCCCGATCCTGGATTTCTTCTATGGATTGGTGCCGAGCTACGGCCTGGCGATCGTGGCGCTCACGGTGGTGATCCGCCTGGCCCTCTTCCCACTGAGCGCCGGTTCAATCCGCAGCGCCCGGCGCATGCGCATTGCCCAACCGGTGATGCAGAAGCGCCAAGCCGAAATCAAGTCGCGCTTCGCTAACAACCCCCAGAAGCAGCAGGAAGAACTTGGAAAACTCATGAAGGAATTCGGCAGCCCGCTTGCGGGATGCCTGCCCCTGCTGGTGCAGATGCCGATTCTGTTCGCCCTGTTCGCGACCCTGCGCGGATCTCCGTTCGCGGATGTGCCCTACACCCTGAATCTGAAGGTGCTGCCGGCAGAGCAGATCGCTGCTGTGGAACCGAAGCCCTTCAACAGCGCCAGCCACTCGATCTTCATCAGCGAAACCAACCACGTGCCGGTGATCGCCAGCCTGCCTGGAGGCACGAAGCTCGGTGAGGGTGAGTCAGCCACGATCCAGCTGCAAACAAAGAGCGGAGAAAGCTTCAGCAACGTTCTCAGCGGCGTTGAGAACGGACAGACGTTCCTTCCGACCTGGTCGGTGACCAAGGGCGATTCGATCGTTTCGGTGTCTCAGGACGGAACGATCACGGCCCTTGCCGCGGGTGATGCCACGGTTGAAGGAAAGATTCCTGGCCTGGCAGCCCGGAGCGGTTTCCTCTTCATCAAAGCGTTAGGCCAGGTGGGCTTCTACACCGATGGCGCAATCAACTGGGATATCGCAATCCTTGTTGGAGCCTTCGGCCTCAGCCTGTTTGCGTCCCAGCTGCTCTCAGGCATGGGCATGCCCGCCAACCCCCAGCAGGCCACCGCCAACAAGATCACACCCGTGATGATCACTGGCATGTTCCTGTTCTTCCCCTTGCCGGCGGGCGTTCTGCTTTACATGGTCATCGCCAATATCTTCCAAGCGGCGCAGACCTTTCTGCTCACCCGCGAAACCCTGCCCGAGAACCTGCAGACGATCCTCGATGATCAGCTGCGTCAGCAGGCATCGACCGCCACTGCGGGGGCCTCTGGCTCTGCCGGTCAGGCGGGTCGTCTTCCCTTCGAGCCCAGGAGCAAATGATCCCAGGGCTCGAGCCCATCCCCCTGCGTGAACTTCAGGCTCTTGGAGTCGCGAAGGAATGGACTGTGGAGGGCAGTCTCGACGATCTGCCCAGCCTGACTCCCGTAAGGGGGCACCTTCAGGCCGAGCATCGCGGCAACGTTCTTGAGGTGGAGGGCTCCCTCGAAACGATTGTGACCCTCTGTTGTGACCGTTGCCTTGGTCAGTTCAACCATCGCCTGAGCGCGGAGGTGAAAGAACTGATCTGGCTTGGTGCCGAGCCAAGTGCCGACGCGATGACCGAGGCCGGTCTGGACATGGACGCCCCAGAGGGACTCGTGGAATCCCTTGATCCCCGCAGCCACTTTGAACCCGAGCGCTGGGTGTTTGAGCAGCTCAGCCTGCAGCTCCCGGTGGTCAACCGTTGCGGTTCAGAGTGTCCAGGCATGCCTGGTTCGTCAACGAACACCCGGAGCACAGACCCCTGCAGCACAGACGCCAGCAGCGAGGCCCTCGGCCAGGGAGCGATCGATCCCCGATGGCAGGCCCTGAAGCAACTGGCGGGCGGAGACGACGATGCATCCTGAATGGAGTGATCAGCTCGACCTGCTGATCCGGGCAGGGACGCCCCTGATCTGGATCCGCAGCACGGAGGAAGAGCGGGTTCAGGCGCTACTCGCCAGCGTGGTTCAACGGCTCCCTGGGCGGCAGCTCAGCAGCTGGGATTTCATCAGCGGACTGCAAGGAGCCCTCAACCAGGAAGGCACCGGAGCCCGGCAGCCGATGGCTGTACTCCAGTGGCTGCAGGATCTGGAGGCAAGTCGACCAACCCTGCTGCTGCTCAAAGACTTTCATCGCTTCTGCGACGACCCCGGCATCGCCCGGATGCTTCGCAATCTGGCCGTCGGCCTGAGGGAACGCCCCCACACCCTGGTGCTTTGCAGCGGAGCCTGGTCGCCGCCGGCGGAGCTGGAGGAATGCCTCACGCTTCTTGATCTCCCCCTCCCGCGGGAGGAGGAGATCAAGACCCTGCTCCAGTCGATCGCCAGGGCCGGGGGTCAGGGACTGGATGACGTGGTGCTTGAAGAGCTCACCCATGCCTGCAGTGGCCTCACAGAGGCCAGGGTGCGCCATGTGGCGGCAAGGGCCTTAGCCCAGCGGGGGCAACTGAGCCGTCTCGATTTGGACGATGTGCTGGAGGAGAAGCGACGCTGCCTGGCCCGCAGCGAAGTGCTCGAGTTTTGCCATACGGAAGCCGATCCAGCCGACATCGGTGGGCACGATGCCTTGAAGCACTGGCTTGAGCAGCGCCATCAGGCCTTCAGCGATGAAGCCAGACGCTTCGGCCTGCCCTTGCCCCGGGGCGTGCTGCTGGTGGGGCCTCAGGGGACAGGCAAGTCACTCACGGCCAGGGCCATTGCCCACAGCTGGGCCATGCCGCTGCTGCGCCTTGATGTCGGGCGGCTCTTCGCCGGCCTGGTCGGCGCCAGCGAAGCACGAACACGGGAAACGATTCAGCGAGCGGAGGCCATGGCCCCGTGCGTGCTCTGGATTGACGAAATCGACAAGGGCTTCGGCGGTGATGCCCGCAGCGATGGAGGTACCAGTCAGCGGGTGCTGGCCACGGTGCTCACCTGGATGGCGGAGAAACGATCGGCGGTGTTCGTGGTCGCCACAGCCAATGCGGTCGATCGTCTGCCGCCCGAGCTGCTGCGCAAGGGGCGTTTCGATGAGATCTTCCTGCTGGATCTGCCCGGAGTGGAAGAGCGGAGCAGCATCCTGACCCTGCATGTGGAGCGCCGCCGACCTGGCCTGACCCTGCCGCTCCAGACCGTGGTCGATCGCACGGAGGGCTATTCGGGAGCCGAACTCGAGCAGACGGTGATCGAGGCGATGCACCTTGCCTTCGCCGAACGGCGGGAGCTGGCGGAAAGCGATCTGATTCGTGCCGCGAACCAACTGGTTCCTCTCTCAAGAACGGCACGGGAGCAGCTGGATGCCCTGCAGCGCTGGGCCAGCAGCGGTCGGGCCCGGGCCGCATCCAGCAAGGGAGCCTCTTTGCATGTTGCGCAGGGTGAAGAAGCCTGACGCGGCGTAACGAAGCCTCAGACGTGGCAGGACAGCCTCCAACACGCTCCGTAAGTTCGCTGCAATACCGACAGAAGGGCCTTGAACCGTTCGAGCGATCTCACCAGCCAGCTGGCTGTGGCCTGCCTGGGAGCCGGCGTGATCACCACTGTGGCTGTCGCCCAAGGTCAGAACCCGATCACTGCCCTGGGAATCACCCTCTTTTCCGCCGTCGCAGCCGTGATGGTCGGCCAGGTCCTCTGAGCACCAGCACCTAGGCTGCCGGCGCCAGTTCCTCAACCGCCGTGCTCGACCAGCGCTTGGTGCGTGACAACCCCGACCTGATCGCCCGGGAGCTCGGTCGGCGGGGCATGGATGTGGACCTCACCGGTCTGCAGTTGATCGCCCAGCAACAGCGGGATCTCGAGGAGCAGCGCAGTTCCCTTCAAGCGGAAGGCAACCGCATCGGCAAAGAGGTTGGCCTGCGGATCAAAGCTGGGGCTGACCCCAAAGGCGAGGAAGTCGCGGAGCTGCGTCAGCAGGGCAATGCGATCAAGCAAAAGGTTGCGGTGCTCGAAGACGAGGAGAAGCAACTGAACACCCGCCTGCGGGATCAGCTGCTCACCCTGCCCAACCTGCCCTCAGCCGACTGCCCAGATGGGCGTGATGAGAACGACAACCGCGAGGTGCGTCGCTGGGGCACACCGCGAGAGCAGAGCGGACTGGAGGAGCATTGGGCGATTGCCGATCGCCTGGGACTGCTCGACACGGAGCGCTCGGTACGCATTGCCCAAAGCCGGTTCGTCACCCTGTTCGGCCAGGGGGCGCGCCTGGAAAGGGCCCTGATCAACTTCATGCTGGATCTCCACACCAGCAAGGGTTACCGGGAGGTGTTGCCACCCGTGCTGGTCAACACCGCCAGCCTCACGGGATCGGGACAGCTCCCCAAGTTTGCGGAGGAGAGCTTCCGCTGCGCTGACGATGACCTCTGGCTGACGCCCACCGCAGAGGTGCCGGTGACCTCCCTGCATCGAGACGAAATCATCCCGGCAGACCAACTGCCCCTGCGTTATGTGGCCTACAGCCCCTGCTTCCGCCGTGAGGCAGGCAGCTACGGCCGGGATACTCGGGGACTGATCCGCCTGCACCAGTTCAACAAGGTGGAGCTCTACTGGTTCGCCCACCCCGACCATTCAGCGGAGGCCCACGCCCAGATCACCGCCGATGCCGAGGCGGTCCTGCAGGCCCTTGAGCTTCCCTACCGGGTGCTGGAGCTCTGCACCGGCGATCTCGGTTTCTCAGCGGCACGCACCTACGACCTGGAGGTGTGGCTTGCTGGTGCAGGCGCCTACCGAGAGATTTCCAGCTGCAGCGTCTGCAGCGATTTCCAGGCACGGCGCTCCTCGATCCGCACCAAAGAAGACAAGAACACCCGTCTGGTGCACACTCTCAATGGCAGCGGCCTGGCCATCGGGCGCACGGTGGCGGCGCTTCTGGAGAACGGCCAGCAGAGCGACGGCAGCGTGAAACTACCGGCCGCGCTCGTGCCGTACTTCGGTGGCGAGCGTCTCCAGCCAGAATGACCCGATTGACCAAGGCGGTGTGAACGTTCTTGCAGCTCTGATCGCCCTGGGCCTCCTGGTGGTGATCCATGAAGCAGGCCATTTCTTGGCGGCCGTGGGCCAAGGCATCCGCGTCAATGGGTTTTCGGTGGGCTTCGGTCCGGCCCTGATCAAGCGACAGATTCGTGGCGTGACCTACGCGCTGCGCTTGCTTCCTCTGGGCGGCTTCGTGTCCTTCCCGGACGACGAGGAGGACAGCCCAATCCCAGCGGATGACCCGGATCTGTTGCGCAACCGTCCGATTCCCCAACGGGTCCTGGTGATCAGCGCTGGAGTGCTGGCCAATCTGGCTCTGGCCTGGTTGCTGCTGGTGGGCCAGTCGGCCTTCGCCGGACTTCCCGCCGACCCGGATCCAGGGGTCCTCGTGGTGGCAGTGCAGCCAGGGGAAGCGGCCGCCAAGGCAGGCCTGAAGGCTGGAGACAGGATTCTGCGACTGAATGACCAGCCCCTCGGCCCCGGCCAGGACGCTGTCCAGACCCTGGTGAATCGGATCCAGAGTGAACCTGGTCAGTCCTTGAAACTGCTGACCCGTCGCGATGCGGACTCTGAGCAGACCCTGGTCCTGATCCCAGAGGATCGTGATGGCCTGGGGCGGATCGGCGCTCAGCTGCAGGTGAATCGCATGGGCAGCCTGCGCCCGGCGAGGAGTCCGCTTGAGGCGATCCGCTTTGGCAGCGGTGAATTCACCGGCCTGCTTCGCAGCACCGTGGCGGGCTACGGCGGACTGATGACCCACTTTGGCCAGACCGCCCAGCAGGTGAGTGGCCCGGTGAAAATCGTTGAGATGGGAGCCCAGCTCAGCAGCCAGGGCCAGGGGGGACTTGTGCTGTTCACCGCCCTGATCTCTGTGAACCTGGCCGTGCTCAACGCCCTGCCCTTGCCCCTGCTCGACGGAGGCCAACTGGTGTTCCTGCTGCTGGAAGCTGTGCGAGGCCGCCCGCTGCCTGAGCGTTTCCAGATGGCCGTGATGCAATCAGGCCTGCTGCTGCTGCTGGGCCTGAGCCTGGTGCTGATCGTGCGTGACACCAGCCAGCTGCCCCTCGTGCAGCAGCTCAGCGGCCGTTGAGCCATGCGCGACCGGCCACAAGGTAAGGTTGTGGATTAGTTCGCCCGTTTATCTCGCCCGCATGGCTAAGAAGTCGATGATCGCCCGCGATGTGAAGCGGAAGAAAATGGTCGAGCGCTATGCGGCGAAGCGTGCGGCACTGATGGAAGCCTTCGACAAGGCAGCCGACCCCATGGAGCGTCTGGAAATCCATCGCAAGATCCAGGCCCTGCCACGCAACAGTGCCCCCACCCGCATGCGCAATCGCTGCTGGGCCACCGGCAAGCCCAGGGGCGTCTATCGCGATTTCGGTCTGTGCCGCAACCAACTGCGGGAACGGGCCCACAAGGGTGAACTTCCTGGCGTGGTCAAGTCCAGCTGGTGATTTTGTTCACTGCTGATGCGCTGGAGGCAACGAGTTGCCTCCTTTTTTTGTGGCCAGTCGTTCACGTCAAATGACAGAATGACGGTTGACAGAAAGACATAAACACACGTGCAAGGACAAACCCAGTCGATCTCCTTTGACGGACGGGAGATTCGACTGACGACAGGGCGTTTTGCCCCCCAAGCCGGCGGCTCGGTCATGATCGAGTGCGGCGACACTTCAGTGCTGGTGACGGCGACGCGCTCTGCCGGCCGCGAAGGAATTGATTTCCTTCCGCTGATCTGCGATTACGAGGAAAGGCTCTATGCCGCCGGTCGCATCCCTGGAAGCTTCATGCGTCGTGAAGGCCGCCCTCCTGAGCGGGCCACGCTGATCTCCCGGCTGATCGACCGACCGATGCGGCCCCTCTTCCCGGGCTGGCTCCGTGACGACCTGCAGATCGTTGCCACCTGCATGTCTCTGGATGAGCGGGTACCTGCTGATGTGCTCGCGGTGACCGGGGCCTCGATGGCGACCCTGCTGGCCGGAATCCCGTTCCATGGACCCATGGCAGCGGTGCGCGTGGGGCTGCTCGGCGATGACTTCGTACTCAACCCCAGTTATCGGGAGATCGAGCGCGGTGATCTCGATCTGGTCGTGGCCGGAACGCCCGAAGGGGTGGTGATGGTGGAAGCGGGAGCCAACCAGCTTCCTGAACAGGATGTGATCGAAGCCATCGATTTCGGCTACGAGGCTGTCTGTGAACTGATCAAAGCCCAGCAGGACATTCTCAAGCAGGCCGGGATCGAGCAGGTCATCCCACCGGCCCCCGAACAGGACAGCACACTTCCCACCTATCTAGAGAAGCAGTGCAGCAAGGCCATTGGTGAGGTGCTCAAGCAGTTTGAGCAAACCAAGGGCGAACGGGACGAGAAGCTCGATGCGATCAAGGCATCCACAGCCGAAACGATCCAGGGCCTCAAGGACGATGACCCGGTGCGGCTGGCCGTGAGCGCCAACGGCAAGGCCCTGCCCACCAGCTTCAAGGCCCTCACCAAGAAGCTGATGCGCCAGCAGATCCTCAAAGATGGCAAGCGCGTGGACGGCCGCAGCCTCGACCAGGTGCGTCCGATCAGCGCCGCTGCAGGAGTGCTGCCCAAGCGCGTGCATGGTTCCGGGCTCTTCCAGCGGGGTCTGACCCAGGTGCTCTCCACCGCCACCCTCGGGACCCCCAGCGATGCCCAGGAGATGGACGATCTCAACCCGAGCACCGAAAAAACCTATCTGCATCACTACAACTTCCCCCCCTATTCCGTCGGTGAGACCAAGCCGATGCGCTCCCCAGGCCGCCGCGAGATCGGCCACGGCGCTCTTGCGGAGCGGGCCATCATCCCCGTGCTGCCCGCCAAGGACACCTTCCCTTATGTGGTGAGAGTGGTGAGCGAGGTGCTGAGCTCCAACGGCTCCACCTCCATGGGCTCCGTCTGCGGCAGCACCCTCGCCCTGATGGACGCCGGCGTTCCGCTCAAGGCCCCGGTGAGCGGCGCGGCCATGGGTCTGATCAAGGAAGGCGATGAGGTGCGCATCCTCACCGACATCCAGGGCATCGAGGATTTCCTCGGCGACATGGACTTCAAGGTGGCCGGCACCGACAAGGGCATCACCGCCCTGCAGATGGACATGAAGATCACCGGTCTGGCCGTGAACACCATCGCCGAAGCGGTGAATCAGGCACGCCCGGCCCGTCTGCACATCCTCGAAAAAATGATGGAGGCGATCGACACGCCACGGGAGGGGCTCTCTCCCCATGCGCCGCGTCTGCTCAGCTTCCGCATCGATCCTGAGCTGATTGGCACGGTGATCGGACCCGGTGGTCGCACGATCAAGGGCATCACCGAGCGCACCAACACCAAGATCGACATCGAAGACAGCGGCATTGTCACCATCGCGTCCCACGACGGAGCTGCCGCTGAAGAAGCCCAGAAGATCATCGAGGGCCTCACCCGCAAAGTGAACGAGGGCGAGGTGTTCAGCGGCGCCATCACCCGGATCATTCCGATCGGTGCCTTCGTGGAGATCCTCCCCGGCAAGGAGGGCATGATCCACATCTCCCAGCTCTCCGAAGCTCGGGTGGAGAAGGTGGAAGACGTGGTGAAGGTGGGCGACGAGGTCACCGTGCGCGTCCGCGAAATCGACAATCGCGGCCGCATCAACCTCACGCTGCGCGGTGTTCCTCAGAACGGTGAAGAGCCTGAGCCTGAACCCGCTCCCACCCCCGTTGCTCCCCTCACCTGAGGGGCGCACACCTCAACCCTCCCTCAGACCTGAAAGCCAGGATCAATCGAGGCCATCGCCCGTGTCGCTTGCTCACAAAGCGCGGCATGGGCTTTTCCATGGCTAGCGATCAGGCAACCGGCCTGACGCACATCGCCGGTGTTGTAGGTGAGATCAGTCTGATCGGCATGGGTGAAGCGACCGCCGGCCGCCAGCAGCACCGCCTCGGGAGCCGCCATGTCCCAATCCTTGGGGGCGCTCTTGCCGGAGAGGGAGACGTAGAGATCGGTTTCGCCTCTCAGGATCGTGGCCACCTTGAAGCCAACGCTGCCCACGGCTTTGGAACCGCCGAGCTCGAGGGCCTCAATCAACCTGGCCAGACGGTCGTCGCGATGGCTGCGGCTGGCCACCAAGATCAGATCCGAAACCGCGGTTCTGTCGCTGAAACGTACGGGTGACCGCTCACCCTGACGGTCTTCACACCAGGCCCCCTCACCAACGATGCCGATCCAAAGCTCATCGGCTTCCGGCAGCAACACAACACCAAGTACCGGCCGCTTGTGACGCACCAGAGCCAGATGAACGGCGTATTCGCCTGTGCCCTGCAGAAAATCCTTGGTGCCATCCAGGGGATCGAGAATCCACAGCCATTCGGCCGGCACAGGTTGCCCCTCCGTGAGCTGCTCCTTAGCGGTCTCCTCACTGAGCAGCGTCCAGTCGGCATCGGGGAACGCGGCGAACAGGCCATCCAGCAACCACTTGTTCACGGCCAGGTCAGCCGCAGACACCGGGCCCTCCCCGCCGTCATCAACACTCAACGCCTGGGGAAAACCATGCGGGGGCTGCTCGCCGCGGGCATAGGCACGCAGGATGTCAGCGGCTCCCCAGCAGAGGGGACGCAGGGCCTGCAACAGGGCCTCCTGATCGATCCCGGCGGGCAAGGTCAGGGGGCTCGGCATCATGGAGATCTCTGGGCGGAGCCATTGTGAAGCAGCGGGCCGAACCGGATGCCGGAGTGCTCTACGTGGTGGGCACACCGATCGGACATCTCGGGGATCTCTCGCCTCGAGCCAAGGCCCTGCTGCTGGCGGTTGACACCATTGCCTGCGAAGACACCCGCCACAGTGGCCAGCTGCTGAGCAGTCTTGGATCGACAGCCCGCCGCTGCAGCTTTCATCAACACAACACCCGCACTCGCCTGCCCCAGCTGCTGGCAGAACTGGAGCAGGGCCGAAGCGTGGCGGTGATCAGCGATGCGGGCTTGCCGGGCATCAGCGACCCGGGCGAGGAGCTGGTCGCCGCCGCCCGCGCCGCCGGGCATGACGTGATTTGCATCCCTGGCCCCTGCGCGGCAACAACCGCCCTTGTGAGCAGCGGCCTGCCCAGCGCCAGGTTCTGCTTTGAGGGTTTCCTGCCTGCCAAGGGGCGGGAACGACGGGAGCGGCTGCAGCAGATCAGCGAGCATCCGTGCACCAGCGTTCTCTACGAAGCACCGCATCGCCTGGTGCAGCTCCTGGATGAGCTCGAGGAACTCTGCGGCCCGCAACGGCCACTGCAGGTGGCAAGGGAACTGACCAAACGCCATGAACAGCAGGTGGGGCCCACCGTGGAAGCAGCACGTCTGCACTTTCATGCCCAGGCGCCCCAGGGGGAGTTCACCCTGGTGCTGGGAGGCGCGCCCGCGCCACGCAAGGAGACGCATGATGACCAGTACTGGCGCGACCAATTGCAGGTGTTGATTGCAAGCGGTCTCAGCGCCAATGCCGCGGCCAAACAACTAGCCAGCGGCGGTGACCGCTCCAAGCGGGAGCTCTATGCCCTGCTGCACCAGGAGGAGCCCCCAAGCTCGACAGCCCACTCCAGCTCGACAGCCATCCCCGAGCGATCAGACTGTGCGCAGAGCGATCGGGACTGATGCTGCTACGGCTGCGCCTGCTACTGCTGAGCCTCGGGGGTTCCGGACTCTTGCTGCTGGTGCTCTGCCTTGGTGCCCAGAACCTCAACGAACGCCATGCGCTCAATCTTGGCTTCGGCCGCACGGCGCCACTGCCCTCCGGATTCCTCGTAGGCGTGAGCCTGGTCATCGGTGTGCTCAGTGGCGGCAGCCTGGCGGCTGTGCTGATGCCCACCAGAGAACCCTGAACGGACGACTCAGGTGTCGAGAGCGATCAGTGACCCATCCAGCACAAGCCTGGTGATGCCCCGAGCGACGAGATAGGAAGTGGTGCGTTCGAACACCTGGCTGTCGGGAATTTTGATCACGCGCTGATTGCGACCGCACTGACGCTTGGCAGTACGGGGACTGGCGAACAGGGCCAGAGACTGCCGTTCCTGATCTTCACTGGCGATCGCGCCGAGCTCTGGGAAATCACTGAGGGGCCTGGGATCCAGCTCCACCAGCTTGTCCACCAGCATGTAGACGCTCTCCGGAAGCACGCCAGGGCCGATCGGACGGCACTCGGCCGGGAGACCAGGATCCGCGGGGATCTGATCGGTGAGGACAGCCACCGTATGGAATTCCTGCTCCGGCTCGCTGCAGGAATCGGGGTCCCCTGGCTCGAGGTCGTCGCCAGGATCGGGATCATCGGCGAAATCGTCGGCGTCATCGAGGGCCAGGCTGGCGGGATCCTCCTCTGCGGAGACCTCAGCACTTGGCGTGTCTTCGGCAGGTGGAGCCAGCGTCGGCGTTGAAGCTTTCAAGAAGGGACGGGCTGCCCGCCCCTTCTTGAGGGCTTCGTACTCCTCAGGAGTGAGCGCGCTCCGAACCGTGCGGCTCACGGTGTTGGGGCTGCAACCGAATGCCTCGGCAAGCTGAGCACTGCTCTCGCCTGCGCGGTAGCGCTCCACCAGCTCCTGTTTCTGCCTGTCGCTGAGCCGGCTAGGCGCCATCTGCCATGGACTGCAAGCTCATCAGCTTAGGCGTTGCAGTCCGTGCCAGCTGCCAAGATGAGCCGGTGCTCCCTTAGCTCAGCTGGATAGAGCAGCTGCCTTCTAAGCAGCCGGTCGATGGTTCGAATCCATCAGGGGGCGTCTCAAAGTCCGCGTCACAGCCCGCAGCTGCCACGCCGTCAGGCGGTCACCCTGGGCAGTCAGCACCGTATATCTCTCCCGCAAGACTCTCCAGAACCGCCAGAGCCTCCAGGTCAGCCAAGGTCTTCTGCGCCTGAGCCACCATCGTCCGCCCATGCGGGGCGCACTCAGCAACGAGAGCCGCACCCTCTGACGCTTCAACCTTCACGCGCTCGATACAGGACCTGATCCGCTCGCTGATGCGTGTAATGACTTCTGTTTCTGCTGCCATTGCAGGGGTGATGCTGCTCAAGAGCAGGCGCTTAATCGCAGCATTGGCTGATTCAGGGGTGAGGTCTGACATGGCGCCATTGTCGTCAAGGCACAAGACTCTTTGCGCAATGAACGCTTTCAGCCTTTGAGAATCTTTGAAGGGTCACTAACCCAAAATCGTGATTTCAGACGATGACTGCTGACTAGTGACGCGCTGTGGTGAACGTGCTGAGCTTTGACGAGTCAGGGATGCCAAGATCTTGCGAAAGGCTTTGAACAATGCCATGGCGCGGTAGAGGCTCCTGCCATCAAACCGTTCATGGACTTTTTGGCAACCTCATGCTCACCAGCCATAACAACAGAGCTGTTGGTCACAGCAACAGCCGCTGAGCCCACTTTCCCTAAGCCTGACGTTGCACCATGGCCTGCTGATTGATCGATTTGGCTAGATTTTGAGCCACGCCTCCCCTGACGCCCCATGAGCATCGGCGAGCTGGTCACCATCAAGTTGACCCACCCCTTTATCAAGGGCATCAATCACTCCGCGATGACGGCTCCCCCGGGCCAGGAAGACCAGGCCCGCAGCTTTTACTCAGGCTTGCTGAAAATGGAAGAAGGGGCAATCCCTGCTCATCTTGGCAATCTGCAAGGACAAGTGAAGACAGGGCTCATCTGGTTTGTTTTTAATGACGCCATGATCCACATCGTTTTCGATGAGGCTCATACACCGATCCCCGCAGGCCGTCACCTCTGCTTTCAAATTGACAACCTGACCGCTCTTCATCAGTCACTAACAACCCATGGGCATCTGCCCTTTGGCGAAGAAAAGCTCTCAGACCGCGAACGCTTCTTTGTGAAAGATCCCTTTGATAACTGCCTGGAGTTCCTGGAGTTCCAACCATCAAGGGCTTGAACTCCATCACCCTTCAATCCCTGTCATGCAACTCCAGCAGGGGGGTGTTGAGCCATCAAAGGAAGTCGTAATCGTCCTCATGCTCATTGGAGAGCGCCTGCATCACCAGGGTCGACAGAGGGATCGCTAGAGCAGCGATGACGAGCAGTTCCATGCAAACTCTCCCTTGATTGATCGAAGTCAATCAGCCATCGCCTCTGGAGAGCGTGGCAACGGCAACCGAATCAGAGATCCGCAGGAAATGGCTGCTGCTGGGGACGCCATTGCCAGGTCTGAGAAAAGTCCACTCTCACCCCCTCACCTCTGAGCTTGATCAAGCGGGTGAGTGTCACGCTTCGACCGGGATCGCACTGCTGCTTGATCAGCACCTTGGGGCCCTGAAACACAAAGCGCTGATCCATGAACTGGTTCAGTGCCACTGCGGACACCCCCGTGCCAGAGGGCTGTTCGGTCAGATCGATCTGAAAGCGATCGCACTGAAAGGCCAAGGCCGCACCTGCCTGGGCGGTCACTGCGTCCCCTCGCTCCCGGCAGGGAATCAAGCCATGGTTGGCGAGCCGCAAGGAAGCCTGAGCAGGCAACAACGGCGTCCAGGTCTGACCCAATGGCAAATCACAGTCACCAGCGATCGCTGCATTGGCAGTTCCAACAGCTGCAACGGTGACCAGCAGCGCTGCCCCAAACCGGGGAAAACCGTTCATCAGCCCGCCATTCATCGGAATGATTTTAGGGCGCACCACTGGCTGCACTCTGCCAACGGCGGCAGGCTGAATCATCCGAGGGTTCGCGATGCCACTGGAAACACAACAGCTCGACGATGGGGCGATCAGGGTCTGCCTTCGGCAGGACGGAATCGAGGCCTGCACGGTGGTCAGCAGCTTCCATCTCGTGGAAGACAAGCGCCGGCAGCTTGAACTGAGCATCCAACGCAAGGCCGCCGCCGCCTTCAGCTGAGCGGGCTGAGCATCTCCCTGGCCACCATCACCACCAGGCTGCGCGCCTCCAGGGGCACCCCGGAGGGACTCCAGCTCTCCGGTTGCTCGGGCAGGTCATCTCCTGCTGGCAAGGCGGTGTCGATGAGGCGATGCCAGGGGGAGGCCGGTTCAGGCAGATCGAAATGCATCGCCTTGAAATAACTGTTGAAGCCAATCCAGAGCACCGCGCCACGGGTACCGCGCTGCAGGCTGGCGGCCAGGCAATGGGACCAGCTGGCCCAGTCGGGCTTGCCCAGTTCCACCCCATGCCACTGGCGCCACAGCTGATCAGGATCACCGGACCGCGGCAACGGTGATTCAGCGATCGGCTGGCTTGGGTTGATCAAATCCGCCATCTGCTGACGCAGGCGCAGCAAACGCTGCACATAGGTCTGCAGATCCCGATCGCAATGGTCATCGCCCCAGATCATCCAGCTCAGGGGGCTGTCCTGACACCAGGTGTTGTTGTTGCCCCCCTGACTACGCCCCACTTCATCGCCCATCAGAAGCATCGGCACACCCCGACTGAGCAGCAGAGACGTGAGCAGGTTGCGCTGTTGACGGCGGCGCAGGGCGGTCACCGCCCGATCGCTGCTTGGGCCTTCCACCCCGTGATTCCAACTGCTGTTGTGGTTTTCGCCATCGCGGTTGTCCTCCCCATTGGCGAGGTTGTGCTTGCCGTTGAAACTCACCAGATCCATCAGGGTGAAACCGTCATGGGCGGTGATGAAATTCACCGACCGCCCCAGGGTCAGGGGCCGACCACCGTTCAGATCCGGACTACCGCGCATTCGCTGACCGATCTTCCAGGTGCTGTTTTCATCTCCCTTCCAGAAGCTGCGTACGTCATCGCGGAAGCGTCCGTTCCAGGCTCCGATCCGCTCCGCCGGGAAGTCACTGAGCCGATAAAGGCCGCCACAATCCCAGGGTTCGCTCACCAACTTGAGATCACTGAGGAGCGGATCGGCTTCAATCGCCTCAAACAGGGGCGGATGGTCGAGGGGCTTGAGCCCCTCCCCACGACTCAAAGCGATGCCGAGATCAAAGCGGAAGCCGTCAATCCCCAGCTCGATTGCCCAGCAGCGCATCGACTCGAGGATCAGCTGCCGAGCCAGGGGGCGATTGGCGGCAATGCTGTTGCCGCACCCGCTCACATCGAGGTAATCGCCTTTGGCGTTCTGGTGGTAATAGAGCCGATCACCCACGCCCCGCCAGCTGAGCGTGGGGCCATGGTGGTTGCCCTCCGTGGTGTGGTTGTAGACCACATCCAGGAGCACCTCGAGGCCGGCATCGTGGCAAGCGGCCACGAGCTCTCGCACCTGCTGTCGAGCTTGAAGCGGATCGTCTCCATCGATGTAGCCATGGTGAGGAGCGAACCAGCTCAGGGGGCTGTATCCCCAAATGTTGTCGCGACCGATCGGAGCGTCCTGGGGATCAAAGGCCTGGATCGGCAGCAGTTCGATCGCTGTGACCCCCAGATCCTTGAGATAAGGAAGTTTGTCGATCACCCCTCTCAACGTGCCCCGACGCTCAGGGGCGACGCCGCTGTCACTGCGGCGGGTAAAGCCACCCACATGCAGCTCGTAGATGACGGTGCGATTCCAGGGGTGGCGTGGCCTGGGATGGGCATTGAAATCAAAGGCATCCCGCTCGCACACCACCGCCTTCAAGCAGCAGTCGGTGTTGGGGGAAGCGCCCGTCGCCGCAGCCCGGCGATAGACACCCCAGCCGCTGATCGCCCGCGCGCATGGGTCCAGCACCACCTTGGCGGGACGGAAGCCGTGGCCACCCGGCTCCAGCGGACCGAACACCCGGTAGCCATAACAGGCACCGGCCCGCAGGCCCTCCACCTCCACATGCCAGTAATCACCGGAGCGATGCTCGGGGCCGAGATCGATGATGCGCTCGGGCTGGGGGGCATCGCCATCGGCGAACAGCAACAGCTCCACCCGGTTGGCCGCCGGCGCCGCCAGGGAAAAGTTCACCCCTCCAGACGTGAGCGAACTGCCCAGGGGCCAGGGTCTGCCGCGCTGGATCGTGCTCAAGGATCCCCGACCGCAGGGCGCGGTCCTCACTGCGCTCAAACTAATGCTTGCGGCCGTTCCCATCAGCCCATGCCCCTTCCCTCGGTTCTGGAATCAGGACGTCCGCCGCAGCAGATCCGCCCCTTCTTATGGCTGTTTCCCCCCAATCGCGACTGTCGCGGAGGCTCCGCCTGGTGGCTTGACAGCGATCCGGAGCCGGTCTTGATCGACTGCCCGCCCCTGACCGAAAGCAGCCTCAAGGCCCTGCAGGAGCTGGCGGCAGGCCGGACACCCCGAATCGTTCTCACCAGTCGAGAGGGCCATGGGCGCGTGCGACGCCTGCAGGAACATCTGGGCTGGCCGGTGCTGGTGCAGGAACAGGAGGCCTATCTGCTGCCAGGCGTCGATCCGCTCGAGACTTTCGCAGACACGCACACCACCGCGGCAGGCCTGCGCCTGCTCTGGACGCCTGGCCCCTCTCCCGGCAGCTGCGTGTTGCATGCTCCACCCCCTTGGGATCTGCTCTTCTGTGGCCGTTTGCTCATCCCTGTGGCAGTGGGTCAGCTGGCCCCATTGCGCCATCGCCGCAGCTTCCACTGGCCGCGTCAGCAGCGCAGCCTCGAGCGACTGCGCGACTGGATTCCTCCAGATCAAAGTCCAGCACTGGCATCTGGTGCTGGGCTTGGCGCCCTGCGCGGCGAGCGACTCAGCCCCTGGGAGAGCTGGATGCCCTCAAGCCCGACGGCAGGTTTCGCAGACCCACCGTCGTAAAGCGTTGCGGCGCGGGGTCTTTCGGTTGCCGCACCGGCGCAGCCTCCATACGATTGGCGCGCTTGAACAAGCCCATGCGGATGTCGCCTTCCGCATCGCCAGCCCGCTTCCGCATCCCACGCCTCCTCACATGAACAAAGCTGATCTCGTCAACCTCGTTGCCGCTCGCACCGAGCTGACCAAGACCGACGTCTCCCTGGTGGTCGACGCCGCCATCGAAACCATCATCGATTCCGTTGTTGAAGGCAAGAAGGTCTCCATCCTCGGTTTCGGCTCCTTCGAGCCCCGCGAGCGTTCCGCCCGCCAGGGTCTGAACCCCAAGACCGGCGAAAAAATCAAGATTCCCGCCAAGCGCGTTCCCGCCTTCACCGCCGGCAAGATGTTCAAGGATCGCGTCCAGGGCTGATCCCATCCATCGTTCAGGATCGAAGCGGCCCCTTGGGGCCGCTTTTTTGATGGCCGATGGCATGCGCCCGACCCCTGAGCATCTAGAGCAATGGATCTCGGAAGGCCAGCGCCTGCGGAGTCAGGGCTATCGGGGTCGTTTCGCACCCACCCCTTCCGGACCGCTGCACCGCGGCAACCTGGCCACCGCCCTGCTCTCCTGGCTAGCTGCGCGCCATGAGAACGGCACCTGGCTGCTGCGCTTCGATGATCTCGATACGCCGCGTCTGCGCACCGGTGCGATCGACAGCGCCTGTGCAGATCTGCATTGGCTGGGATTGCACTGGGATGGCCCTCCGATCCTGCAAAGCCAGCGCCGGGGGCTTTACAACTCTGTGCTGTCCCATTGGCGTCGGATCGGAGACCTCTACCCCTGCCGCTGTAGTCGACGCCAACTGGCAGCCCAGCCGTTGTATCCCGGCACCTGCCGCAACCGCAGGCTGGACTGGGGCTGGCAACAGGCTCGCCTGCCGGCCTGGCGGCTCAGGGTTCCCGCGCCATTCTCGGAGCGCTGCGGGGATCTGGTGCTGCGCCGGGCTGACGGCTTCATTGCCTATCACCTGGCCACCGCCGTGGATGAGCTCGCTCTGGGCATCAGCGAGGTGGTGCGCGGGGCTGACCTTGCTGCAGTGCGGGAAGCCCAGGAGGCGGTCATCGCCGCCCTCACGCCGTTGGAACCGCCGCGCTACCGGCATGGGCCGCTGCTTTGCGATGCCAGCGGAGCAAAGCTGTCAAAACGGGATGGCAGCGAAGGGCTTGCGCCGCTGAAGGCCCACAGCATCCAGCCGGATCAGGTGATCGGACTGCTGGCCGCTGACCTGGGCCTGATCGCGCCAGGCTCGGCTCTCTCCGCTAAGGAGCTGCTCCAGGACGTGAATCACGACCCAACGAAGCTGAAGGCACGCCTCAACGCCAATTCTTCACAAAGGCTTCGGGATCACGGAGGTGGAATCTCTCCACACTGAAGTCAATTCACTTCAGATCAGGCATGGCCATCTGTTCGCGTTGCGGGGGGAGCGGCATCCAGCGGGTCTCCGATCAGCGGTTCCGCACCTGTCTCGACTGCCTAGGTCATGGCGACGGCCTAGGGCTGAAGGTCGATCAGGAGTCCCTGCGCTTTCCTCCGGGTGAACTGGGGATGACCGAAGCGTTCAGCGCAGCTGTTTCCGCTTCTGCTGCCAAATAAAGAAGGCAGCGGTGGCGACCACCGCCACCAGGGGCACCGTGGTGAACAGCAGCAGCGCGACGGCAGTCCAGTCGGTATACATCCGGTCAAGGAGAAAGCCGCTGCATCATCTCAGGAGATCGTTCCCACACGGCAAGCCTGCGGCCACCTGATCAAGATTGCTGAGGGTGGTGGTCGCGATCGCTTCCAGGGCCGCATCGGTCAGGAAGGCCTGATGGGCGCTCACCAGCACATTGGGGAAGGTGAGCAAGCGTTCAAAGGTGTCATCCCCGATCACTTCACCGCTGTGATCGGCAAAGAACAGGCCTCCCTCCTGTTCATACACATCCAGAGCGAGACCTCCGAGCTGACCGGCCTTGAGTGCGGCAATCACCGCCTTGGTATCGAGCAGACCGCCTCGACTGGTATTCACCAGCAGAGCCCCCCGGGGCATCATGGCCAAACGCTCAGCGTTGATCAGATGATGGGTGGCTGGCAGGAGCGGACAGTGGAGGCTGACCACCTGACTGTTGGCGAGCAGCTCCTCAAGACCCACGTATTGGATTCCCACGTCAGAAAGCCGCGGGTCCTGCTGGACAGGATCGCTGGCCATCACCTTCATGCCAAAGGCCCGAAGCAAAAGCGCGGTTGCGGCGCCGATCCTGCCGGTACCCACCACGCCTGCGGTCTTGCCATGGAGCTGCAGTCCCACCAGACCGCTGAGATCAAAGTTGTTCTCCCTGACCCGGTTGTAGGAACGATGCAGACGACGCCCCAAACAGAGCAGCAGAGCCAGGGCGAATTCGGCCACCGACTCAGGGGCATAGGAGGGCACATTGACGACGCGCAGCCCCAGCCGACGGGCAGCCTCCAGATCAACACTGTCGGCACCGGCGCAGCGCAGGGCGATCACCCGCACCCCGAACTGCGCCAATTGCTCCAGGGTGGCGTCACAGAGATCGTCATTCACGAAGCTGCAAACCGCATCACAGCCCTCGGCAAGCACCGCGGTCTCCGGGGTGAGTCGCTCGCGGCTGTAGACGAACACATGGTCGGAGCCCGCCTGCAGGGCACGCACAAAACTCTCAATGTCGTAGTGGCGAGCACTCGCCATCCACACCTTCATCGCTGGTGCCAGTCGCTCTCTCTCTGGTTTAGAGGCAAAACCCAGCCCTGTCGTTCAACAGCGCACCTTTCAATTCCGTGGCTGCTGATGGGGCTGGGACTGGTGCAGCCAACGGCGGTGCTAGCGGGGCTGACCACAAACCTGCTGCCATCGGCGCAGGACTGCCTGCAGACAGGCAGGGAAGCCAGCTGCCACCATGCGCTGGTGCTGGCTGAATCCCTGCAACGGAAGGCGGCAAGGACCGAGCGCAACAGCTGCCAGAGCATGACGCTGGGTCTCCAGGCCGACGTGCTCATGGTGCAGCTCAAGAACGGTCGAGGTGACAAAGCCTTCGACACGCTCCGCGACGTTCAACGCCACTGCCAGGGTCTCTAAGACAAAAAACCGCCACCATGGCAAGCAATCGTTGCTCTGCCGCCGTGCCACGCCCCTGCCCCCAACGACTGCTGCTGCTCCTCATCCTCTGGGGTTCCGCCGGCACTGGAGCCGCCCTGGCCCAAGTGAGCTTCGATGACTGCCAGCCGGTGGCCGGTGGAGGCATCACCTGCAACACCGTTCCTTATGGGAACACCCGCATGCAAATGATCGATGGCGAATATGGCCTCTTCAATCAGGCCAGTCCTGGCTGGGCTGAATACGACCCCTATGAGGGCTACGAGGACATGCTCGGAGGCAACCAGACCTGAGGGTTCAGATCTGATCCAACAGAGCTGAAGGACAAGCGGGCGGCGGGAATCGAACCCGCATCATCAGCTTGGAAGGCTGAGGTTTTACCACTAAACTACGCCCGCACTAATACACCCGAACCAGTCACCCTGAACAGGTGAGGCCACTGGATGTGTGCCCCAGCATTATGACGGTCCGCCTGCCACACCCCCTCGCTTGACCACCTCCAACGTTGCATCCGAGGGCTCCCGCCGCCGCCTGATGGTGGCCTACGGACTCGGCGATGCCGGAACCGGACTGGCTGCCACCCAACTGGGCTTCTACCTCTTTCCCTTCTTCACTTGCGCCGCAGGACTGCCTGCCTTCATCGCCGGCTCCCTGCTCACGGTGATCAAGGTTTGGGATGCGCTCAACGATCCCTTGATTGGCTGGATGAGCGATCACACCCAGAGCCGCTGGGGCCCGCGCTTGCCCTGGATGCTTGGCGCCGCCCTGCCCTTGGGGATCAGCCTGGCGGCGATGTGGTGGGTGCCTGAGGGCGACACCCTGCAGCGCACGCTCTATTACGTGGTGATGGCGATCCTGCTGATGACCGCCTACACGAGCGTCAACCTGCCCTATGCGGCCCTCTCCACCGAGCTCACCAGCGACACAGCCGTCCGCACCCGGCTCAACGCCGCCCGATTCACTGGGTCGATCATCGCTGGCCTCAGCGGCCTGATCGTTGCCTCGTTGGTGCTGAGCGACGGCGCCGATGGCTACCTGCGCATGGGCAGGATTACCGGCACGATTGCAGCTCTCGCAACGCTCGCCTGCTGCTGGGGTCTCGCCCCCTACGCCAAGAAAGCCCAGCGACCAGGTGGGCACGCCGAGCCTCCCCTGCAGCAACTGCGCCGGATTCGAGCCAATTCACGCTTCCTGATGGTGCTGGGTCTCTACTTGCTGCTCTGGTTCGCCCTGCAGCTGATGCAGGTGGTAGCTCTGATCTGGCTGGTGCAGGTGATCCATGTGCCACCAAGCCTCTCCACCTGGATCCTGCTTCCCTTCCAACTGAGCGCCCTGGTGGGCCTCCAGCTCTGGAGCCTGCTGTCCAACCGTCGCGGGCGCATCAAGGCCTTGCACTGGGGTGGTGGCCTCTGGATTGCCGCCTGCCTGCTGTCGATGCTCTTCCCGGTGCTTCCCGCTGGCGCCGATGCTGCCCAGCTCGCCCCGCTGATCGGCCTCATCCTGCTCGTAGGACTCGGGGCCTCAACCGCTTATCTGATCCCCTGGTCGCTGCTGCCTGACGCCATTGATGCCGATCCGGCCAGGCCCGCTGGCCTTTACACGGCCTGGATGGTGTTCGGGCAGAAGCTGATCATCGGCTTGAGCATGTCAGTCTTCGGCGCACTCCTTTCGCTCACCGGCTACATCTCGAGCGAAGCCTGCAGCGGGGCCCTCAGTTTCATCGAGCAACCAGCCACGGCTCTGCTCGCGATCCGTCTGTGCATGGGTCTGATTCCCGCCACACTCGTGGCATTCGGCCTGTTGGTAATGCGACGCTGGCCCGACCGCGGCGCCCATCTTCAGCACACCTGATCACGCGAGACCTTTGATGCAAGCCCCCCGCTGGTTACGACGTCTCGGCAGCAGCCTGCTGATCGGAGGCCAGGCCGTGACCGCCGCCTCCCGCGGCAAGATCAACACCATTGACCTCTTCGATCAGCTGCTGGAAGCGGGACCAAGCAGCTTTCTGATTGTGCTGATAACCGGTGTGGCCGCAGGCTCGGTGTTCAACATCCAGGTGGCCGCCGAACTGAGTGGGATGGGAGCTGGCTCCACTGTGGGTGGCGTGCTGGCCATCGGCCTGGCCCGGGAGATCGCACCCCTGCTCACCGCCACGCTGCTCACCGGCAAGGTCGCCACGGCCTACGCCGCCCAGCTGGGCACCATGAAGGTGACCGAACAGATCGATGCGATCACGATGCTGCGCACTGACCCGGTGGAATACCTGGTCGTGCCTCGACTGATCGCCATGGTGGTCATGGCACCGGTGCAGTGCCTGCTCTTCTTCGGCGTCGCCGTCTGGGCAGGCCAGATGACCAGCACGGCCTTCTACAACATCCCGCCTGCGGTGTTCTGGAACTCGGTGCGCACCTGGCTGCAGCCCGATGACCTGCCGTTCATGCTGATCAAGGCTCTGGTGTTCGGCCTTCAGATCGCTGTGCTCTCTTGTGGCTGGGGCCTCACCACCGAAGGAGGCCCGAAGGAGGTAGGAACCAGCACCACCGGTTCGGTGGTCATGATTCTGGTGACCGTGGCTCTGATGGATGTGCTGCTCACCGAACTCCTGTTCGGCTAAACCCTCCACCGTGATGAATCAAGACCATCCCAACCCAAACCTGGAGGCGGTCAGCCTCAGCGCCAACCCTCGCCTGCCGCTGCTGGTGCTGCTGTTCAGCCTGGCTTTGTTGCCGCTGCCGCTCAGCCCCTGGCCGACCCTGCCGGTGGCTCTGTTCAGCCTGTTTCTACTGCTGCAGACCTACAGCCTGCGACTGGAGTTCTGCCCCGACACCCTGGTGGTGTGGCGCGGCGGGCAGGAGCTGCGTCGCTTCCCCTACAGCGACTGGCAGGCCTGGCGCCTCTTCGCCCCATGGCTCCCTGGGCTGCTGTATTTCCGCGAAGTCAAGAGCATTCATTTCCTGCCGATCCTGTTTGATCCGCAACAACTGCGCGCCCAGCTGGAGCTGCGGGTGGGCGCCCTGGAGACAGGCAAGCCTTGAACTAATGGCACGTTCTCGTACCGCAGACGCAACAGTAAAGTTACGGGAACGTGTATCACCAGTCGGCCTTGCCGTGATCCGCTGAAATGGAGCCAGGACCGGTCTGCCATGCCTGACGACACCGACCTGAATCCCACCGACCTGCATCCCCAGGACGCGCAGGACGCTGGGACAGCACCATCCACGAGCGAAGCAGACGCCGCAGCCAAAGAACAGTTGATCCAACTGGCTCTCTCTGATCTGCAGGCGCGCCGCGCTGAGCTGGAAGAGGAGATCCAGACACTGAGTGCGCGCAAACAGCAGCTCGAGGGAGAGATCAACGCCAGCTTTGCCGGTCAGTCCGATGCGATCGCCCGCCGCGTGAAAGGCTTCCAGGAGTACCTGGGCGGCGCACTCCAGGGCCTGGTTCAGTCGGTGGACAACCTCGAACTGGTGATGCAGCCGGTGGTGGTGCAGCCCTCTCCCCTCGATCAGCAGGCCGCTGCCGCCACCACAGAGACAACTGAAGCCCCAGCCCCGGCCGCAGTTGCCGACACCTTCCGCCCAGACGAGACGCTGATCCGCAACAACCTCGAGCGCTTCCTCGGGCAACCCGATTTCTACGCCGATCCCTGGAAACTGCGCCGCAGCCTGGAAGCCCCCGACACAGCCCTGCTGCAGGACTGGTTCTTCAATCAGGGGGGGCGCGGGGCCCAGCCCAGCCGCGGCAGCCGCCCACGCAATGTGTTGCTGAGCGCAGCCCTGATCGCCATCATCGGCGAGCTCTATGGCGAACAGTTCCAGACCCTGGTGCTGGCAGGCCAGCCTGAACGACTCGGCGAGTGGCGACGCGGCCTCCAGGATGCGCTGGGTCTAAGCCGGGAGGATTTCGGCCCCAACAGCGGCATCGTGCTGTTTGAGCGGGGGGATGCGCTGGTGGAGCGAGCTGACCGCCTGGAGGAGCGGGGCGAGGTGCCGCTGATCCTGATTGATGCCGCCGAACGGGTGGTCGACATTCCCGTGCTTCAGTTCCCTCTCTGGCTGGCCTTCGCGGCCGGACCAGGCGAGACCTACGACGACGACGACCTGCTCTGATGGGCTTCCTCTCCTTGTTCCTGGGCTATCTGCTCGGCTCCATCCCCAGCGGCTTCCTCGCGGGACGCTGGTGCAAAGGCATCGATCTGCGCGAACTGGGCTCAGGCTCCACGGGTGCCACCAACGTGTTGCGCCAGGTGGGCAAGGGTCCTGCCCTGGTGGTGTTTGTGATCGATGTGGGCAAAGGTGCGGCGGCGGTCTTACTCGCCAGAGCCCTCGGCCATGGATCCGATCTGAGCGCCTGGCTTGAGGTGCTGGCCGGTCTGGCGGCCCTGGCCGGTCACATCTGGCCGGTGTGGCTGGGCTTCAAGGGCGGCAAGGCCGTGGCCACGGGCTTCGGGATGTTTCTTGGCCTGGCCTGGCCGGTGGGCCTGGCCTGCTTCGGGGTATTCATGGCCGTGTTCAGCCTGAGCCGAATCGTGTCGCTGGCCAGCGTGATCGCCGCCGTGAGCCTGCCCCTGCTGATGGTGAGCTACCCCGGTGGCAGCCCTCCCTACGTATTGATTGCCCTCATCGCCATGCTGCTGGTGCTCTGGCGCCACCGCAGCAACCTGCAGCGCCTGATCGACGGCAGCGAACCGAAGGTGGGACAAAAGCCGTGAGCGCCGCGGTGGGCGTGTTCCTGCGCGGGGGCCCGGTGTTCTACGGCAATGATCTGGGCACCGCCTGGCGCGCCTGGGGCGGTCTCAACGTCAAGTTCTGATCACTCGCTTTGCTGGGGGCTTCAGATGAGCTCCCCGCAGCAGGCCGCAAACGCAGCGCTGGGATCTTCAGCTTTGGTGATCGGCCGGCCGATCACCAACTGACTGGCACCTGCTGCAATCGCCTCGGCGGGCCCCATCACCCGGGCCTGATCGCCCACCGCTGCCCCTTTGGGGCGAATCCCCGGCGTCACCAAGGCAAACGGCTCGGGGTGCTGGGCCCGCAATGCCGCGGCCTCCAGCGGTGAGCACACACAGCCGCCGATGCCGGCAGTCGCCGAGAGCTGCGCCAATGCCGGCACCCGTTCGGCGATGGCCTGGGCAATGGCGATCTCCCGTTGCAGACGCTGCTCCTCCCAGCTGGTGAGCACCGTCACCGCAAGCAAGGTGGGCACGGGTTGGCCAGCGCTTTGGGACCCTTCCACCGCCGCGGCCTGGGCGGCCTGCAACGCTTCGCTGCCGGCGCAGGCATGCACGGTGATCAGCTCCGCCCCCAGCGCCGCTGCCCGCCGGCAAGCCCCGGCCATGGTGGCAGGGATGTCGTGAAATTTGAGATCCAGAAACACCCGCAACCCCTGCCCCCGCAGCTGGGCCACCACCTCAGGGCCCGCCTGCACAAACAGCTCCAGGCCCACCTTCACCCAGCGCAAGCCCTCCACATGGCCAGCCAACGCCAGGGCCTGATCAGGCACCATGCCATCGAGAGCCACGATGATCCGATCAGCCGGATGGGCGGAAAGCAACGGTGCCAAGACAGAGCAGCAGACTCCCCCCATCCTGAGGGGGCCCCGGTTGCGGCACCATGCTTCCCCGCATCGTCCATCCAGAGCAGCTGCAGGGATACCGCTTCAGCGATCGGGACCACTGCCGACTGGCCCTGCTCAGTGCCCCCTGCGACGGCAGCGATGCCAGCTGTGACCCTGCTGCCTCACCCTCACTCTTCCTAGAGATTCACGACCCCTGTGACCGAGTGCCTCCCCACCCCCCTGGATGCGGAGGATCTGGAGGTGCTCCGCACGCTCTGATTAAGCCACCAAACGGCGGAAGGTCTTCTTGCCCAGCTGCAGCACCTTGCCGGCCAATTGATCGGGGCCTGCAAATTCCTGATTGGGATCGCTGAGCTTCTCGCCATCGAGCTTCACGCCGCCACCCTGGATCTGACGGCGGGCTTCACTGCTGCTGGCGCAGATGCCAACGGCGCTGAGCAGATAAAAGGCCTTAGCAGGGAAGTTCACCTCCGCCAGAGACGCCTCCGGCACCTCCGCCGCCGCATCACCGGCGCCCCCAACCAACGTGGCCGCGTCGGCCTGAGCCTTCGTGGCCGCCTCGATCCCATGGCGGCTGGCGGTCACCGCCAGGGCCATCGCCTTCTGCTTCTCGCGGGGATTGTCCGGCAAAGCGTTCAAATCCAGATCAGTAAGCAAGGTCACGTAGTCGTTGATCGCCCCATCGCCCACCTTCTCGAGCTTGGAATACATCGAGAGGGGATCGTCCTCGAGGCCAACGGTGTTGCCCAGGCTCTTGCTCATCTTCTGGACACCATCAAGACCCACCAAGATCGGCAGCAGCAACCCGAACTGGGTGCCTTTGCCGAAATGGCGCTGCAGGTCACGGCCCATGGCCACATTGAATTTCTGATCCGTGCCCCCGAGCTCCACGTCAGCCTCCACCGCCACCGAGTCGTAGCCCTGCAGTAGTGGATAGAGGAACTCATGCAACGCGATGGGGGTGCCGCTGCCATAGCGCTTGGAAAAGTCGTCCTTCGCCAGCATCTGGCCCACGGTGGCTGTCCCCAGCAGGCCGATCACCTGAGGTAGATCCAAGCCCTCCAACCACTCACTGTTGCGGCGCACCTCAAGCCGGCCCGGGGTCTCGAAATCGAGCAGGGCCCGCTCCTTGGGCTGCCCTTGGCCGAGCTGACGCAGGTAGGTGGTGGCGTTGGCTTCCACCTGCTCCTTGCTGAGCTGCACCCGCGTGGCGCTCTTGCCGGTGGGATCGCCGATGCGTGCTGTGAAGTCACCAATGATCAACACCGCCGTGTGGCCCGCATCCTGGAAAGCCCGCAACTTGCGGAACAAAATGCTGTGTCCCAGGTGGATGTCGCTTCCGGTGGGGTCGATGCCCAGCTTGATGCGCAGGGGCCGGCCGGCCTTGTCGGCTGCCTTAAGTCGGGCGTCCAGAGCTTGATCCGGGTCGGAGGGGTCTCCGGCCGGGAAGAGATCGGCCATGCCCCGCGCCAGCCAATGCGGCAGAGAAGAAGAGGCATCAGCCATGGCAGAGGAGCACTGAATCCGTGCGGATCGTACGGGGCCAGCCAGCCCACTTCCCCCGCTCCTCCGTCAGGAGGGCGGCTGATCCAGCTGGCTCTTCATGCGCTCGAGGGTTTGATTCATCTGCTCGAACATCTGCTCGGGAGTGATCCCGAACTGACCGAGCTGGGTGCGGAGCTGCTCCACGGTGAGCTTGGCCTGGAAGTCTTCCGAGAGCTCGAAGCGCTTCATAAACACCCGATAGCGCCCCATCAGCTCCTCCATCGTGTCGATGAACTTCTTCTTGCCCTCCCGGTCAAACTTTCCGTAGTCAGAGCCGAGCTGCATCAGTTGCTGATAGTCGCCGAACAGCCGCTTGGCCTCCTCCTGCACGATCTCGGAGTCGAAGAACGCCATGGCCCGCTGATCAACTGAGAGCGAGTCTGAACAATTCCGCCGTCTCTTAACAGTGCGGATCCCTGCCCCCTGAACGGGGTGAACATGGGAGCAATGCCACCTGCGGCGCATCGCCGCGGCCTTGCGTGGATTTCAGCCAAAGAATTCCCACCCTGCAGAATCGCGTGCGTGAAGGCCATCGCCTGCTCCGACGCAGCCGAACGGCGATCGCCACCGCCGATCGAATCTTGCTCACCAGTTGGGTGAGCCTGTTTGAAGGTCTGGGCCCACTGGTCACAGCAGCCACCAGCGAGGAGGAATGCCTGCAAAGCCTCGGCAGCAGCGAGGCAGACCTACTGCTCTGCACGGATCTCCTGGAAGCGGGCAGCGGCGTCAGCCTGGTGCGTCGAGCCAGGGTGGCGTATCCGCAGCTGAAGATCCTGATGCTGATCCAGCGGCCGATCGTGCGCACGATTCTTGAGGCGATTGATGCCGGATCTGATGGGCTCTGCGCCCACCAAACCGCCGGTTCAGGCACCGTGTTTGCCGCCCTCAACGCGATCGACAGCGACGATCAATACATCGATCCGATGATCAGCGGCGTTCTTCGTCACGGTCGACTGGGGAAAGGCTCAGACCAAGGCCCCCTTGCGGAGCTCAGCCTGCGGGAGGAAGACGTGCTGCGGGGGCTCTGCCGGGGCATGAGCAACCGGGAGATCGCGGATGCCCTTGTGGTGTCCATCGACACTGTGAAATCCCACGTCGGCAGCGTGCTGCGCAAACTACCGGCGAAAGACCGCACCCATGCGGTGGTGATGGCCTTCCGCGATGGACTGGTGGAGCTGCCAGCCCGGCCGCCCCGCTGGCAGGGACCGAGGGAGTCTGGGTAAGGTCCTGCGGGAAGCAACCGGGAGGCAGCAGCGATGACCCGCGGCCACTGGCTCGATCCGCTGGCCCGCAAGGTGTTGCAGGCCATGGGTGAGTTGCCGCCCGAACCATCGGCACGGCCAGCCCCAGCAGCCCCCCCCGAGCCACCCAGCTGGGTTGTGGATGTGAACCGGGCCAGCGCCTCCCAGTGGCGACAACTGCCTGGCTGCAGTGAGGCCATGGTGGATCTGCTGCTGCGTCTTCAGCGGGGAGGCGTGCAGTTCAGCCAGGCTGAGGATCTGATTCAGTTGCTCGATCTGCCTCCCGAGCTAGCGGAGCGCTGGCGCCCCCACCTGGTCATCCATTGGTATGGGGATGCCCCCCCCCAGCCCCCAGCTCCCCCTCTCGATCTCAATGCTGCTGCTCCGGAGCGACTCACGGCGGCGTTGCTCTGGCCTGCCGATCGCCTTCAGCGGCTGATCCAAGAACGCCGCCGTCGCCCCTTCGACAACCTGGCCGACCTGCAGGAACGGCTCTGCCTGCCGCCGGAAGTGGTGGAGCAACTGATTGGCCGGGTCCGCTTCGGGGAGCGGCGACCTGGCCCCAGCCTGCCTCCTGGCTGCTGAACGATGCCACCAGAACCCCGTCAGGGTGATCTCTTCGCCCAGAGTCCGCCTGAAGGAACGGTCACCAACGAACCACAGCTCGCCCTCAGCGCATCGGTCCTGCGCGACTGGCAGAGGCGGATCCAGCGCCACCAGGCCCCCCTCTTCGCTGCCCCCGCCGGGCCAGGCTCTGTGCAGCAGACCCAGTTGTTCGCCAGCACCGAGCCCCTCGAGCGGTTCGCACCCCTGACCCTGCAGCCCCTTCCCCTCAGCTTCTGGCGCTGGCCGGAAAGTCCCCATCAGGGACCGGCGATCTACTTGGTGATGGATCGCCCCGAGGATCTGAGCACCCCAATCCTTCTCTATGTCGGCGAAACCGTGGCGGCCGATCGCCGCTGGAAGGGCGAGCACGACTGCAAGAGCTATCTCGCGAGCTACAGCGAGGCGCTCAGCGCCGTGGGCCTGCGCGGCCAAACCAGCATCCGCTTCTGGGGGGATGTTCCGAGCGAGACCCGCAGCCGAAGGCGTCTGGAACAACAACTGATCCAAACCTGGCTGCCGCCGTTCAACAAGGAAACCCGTGAACGCTGGGCCACACCGTTCAATGCCGATGGCTAACCCTGCAGCAGCAGCAGATCAGGCCGGATCCGTAGCATCGCGACAACCGTCTTGACGCCATGCAGTTCTCGCTATCGCCGGCCAACCTCTCGGCCTGGAGCGGATCCGTCCTGGTGGTCGGCGTCCATGAACAGGATCCCCAGGGTCTGATCGGAGAGCTGGAGACGCGCCTGGGGCTCGCGATCGCTCCCTGGCTTGAGCGGCAGCGCTTTCAGGGCAAGGGAGGCGAACTGGCCAAACTCCAGCTGCTGCGCCCTGAAATCAGCAGCCTGATCCTCGTGGGACTGGGTGCTGCCGCCAGTCCACAACTCCCGGCCCTGCGTCAGGCGGCCGCCAACGCCGCCAAGGCCTGCAACGCAGAAAGCGGCAGTGTCGGCGTTCTACTGCCCTGGAGCGAGCAACCGGCCCAGGCAACAGCCGAGGCCTTATCCGTCGCTGAAGCGATCCGCCTAGCGCTTTACAGCGACGTTCGCTTCCGCAGCAAACCAGACCCCCGCACCCTGCCAGAGCGATTCGAGCTGCTCGGCACGCTTCCGGCGGACACCGCCAGTGCCCTGGAGCGTGTCGGTGCGATCTGCGCGGGGGTCGAACTCGCCCGTGAGCTTGTGGCCGCACCACCGAACAGCGTCACCCCTGCTGCCCTGGCAGACAGTGCCGCGACCATCGCCCAGGCCCATGGCCTCGAGCTGAAAGTGCTTGAACGTGCGGACTGCGCCAAGCGGGGCATGGGGGCCTATCTGGCCGTCAGCCAGGGCTCAGATCTCGATCCGAAATTCATCCACCTCACCTACCGCCCGAACGGTGCGCTCCGCAAGCGACTGGTGTTGGTGGGCAAGGGCCTCACCTTCGACTCAGGCGGTTACAACCTCAAGGTGGGCGCCGCCCAGATCGACATGATGAAGTACGACATGGGCGGCAGCGCCGCCGTGATCGGAGCGATGCGCGCCATCGCCGAACTGCGCCCCGAGGGGGTGGAGGTGCACATGCTGGTGGCCTCCTGCGAAAACATGGTCAATGGTTCAGCGGTGCATCCCGGTGACATCGTGACCGCATCCAACGGCACCACGATCGAAATCAACAACACCGATGCGGAGGGGCGCCTGACCCTCGCCGATGCCCTCGTGTACGCCAGCGAGCTCAAGCCCGATGCCATCGTGGACCTCGCCACCCTGACGGGCGCCTGTGTGATCGCTCTTGGCGAGGAGATCGCCGGCCTCTGGAGCGACCACGACGATTTAGCCGATGGCCTGCGGCAAGCGGCCGAGCAGGCCGGTGAGGGGCTCTGGCGGATGCCGATGCAGTCCAGCTACCGGGAGGGGCTGAAATCGCTGCTGGCGGATCTCAAGAACACCGGACCTCGTCCGGGTGGTTCGATCACAGCGGCCCTGTTCCTTCGCGAGTTCGTTGACCGGGAGATTCCCTGGGCCCACATGGATATCGCAGGCACGGTCTGGAGCGACAAAGGTCGGGGTCTCGACCCTGCAGGTGCCACGGGGTATGGCGTGCGCACCCTGGTGAACTGGATCTGCGGCGGTGGCGCTGGGGCTAACGCCTAAATTCCCAGCGAGACCGACAACGACTTCATGGCCTCCCGCCCGTTTCGCTGGTATTTGAGGGCACAGCTGGGAATCCTGCTGCTGCCGGCTGGGCTGTGCCTCTTCGGAGAAGCGCTGTCCCGACGCATTCTGCAGAGCCTTGGCAAGGATGGGGGCCCCTGGTTTTGGTACGGAACCCTCAGCCTGGTCTGCATCAACGCTGGAGTGGGCTTGATGATCGAAAGCGGTCTGCTGCGGGGGTATCCCCGCAGCAAGGCTGACTAGGAAGCAGCCGCAGACATGGAGCGATCTTCCTGAGGCGATGGGTGCACCAGCCTCAGACTCGTCGGGCACTCGAGCGCATGGATCTGCCAGCGCGCCCGCTCCGAAAACGAGGCCATCACCCGCTCGAGATCATCGGATGCCTGCTTTGGTGACGGATACGGACCAATGTGTCGGGTCAAAAGACCGTCCTTGATGGTCAGCAGATACATACATCTCCTCCCTCAATTCTCTGACAGATGGTAATCAGAGTGGCTGGGGGTTGGAATGGGGGAAAACCCGCACCTTCACTGAGAAGTGGCTGAGCCTTTTGATACAGCGGTCTTTAGATTTTCCACTGATTTCCCTTTCAACTCCACGGCTTGCCGGTGCGAGCACGCGCCCCCCACACGGCATCCAGGCGTCGGTCTCGACCACAGGCGGTCCGATAAAAGCGGTAACGCAGCGGATTCCGCTCCGCGTAGTTCTGGTGATACCCCTCAGCCGGCCAGAAACGCACGGCCTGGCGCATCTGAACCTTGAGACGATCCACCGGTTGTTTCAGCTCCCGGGCCGCTGACGCTGCACTCTGACGGGCCTGCTCCTCCTGCTCTTTGCCACGGGTAAAGATCACAGGCCGATAGGAATCACCACGGTCGCAAAACTGCCCACCCCCATCGAGGGGATCCACATTGCGCCAGTAGCTGCGCAGCAAGGTGGCGTAGGAGATCTTGCCGGGATCAAAGCGCACCCGCACCGACTCCTGGTGGCCCGTCCGCTCACCACTCACCTGCTCGTAGGTCGGTTGCTGCACATGGCCACCGCTGTAACCACTCTCAGCAGACAGCACACCGGGAAGGTGTTCGAGATCATGCTCCAGGCACCAGAAGCAACCTCCGGCAAACACGGCCTCCTGAACCGGCGCCGCCAGGGCAGGGCGACCGGCGCCACCGATGGTCACCAGCAACAGCGAGACCAGAACAACACTCCGAAGCACCGCCCTGCCCCAGGCGGACCCTCTCCGTTGAACAGCCCACGACCACCGCTTCATTTCAACAGTGGCTCCAGAATCGCCGCCGCCGCCCGGTCGGTCACCCCAGGCTCCCCAAGGGTGTTGCGCAAGCGCTTGTAGCCATCGAGCATGCGCTCCCGGGCCGCCGATGGCTGCAGCAGGGGCAGCGCCTGCTCCACAAAGGCTTCTGCCGTGAACTCACCTTGCAGCAGCTCGGGAACCAGCCGCTCTTTGAGCAGCAAATTGACGGGTGAGATGTGGTCCACCTGAAAGCGAAGCACATATTGAGCGACCAGGGCGGTGAGACGACTCACCCGATAGCCCACCACCTGGGGAACATCCTGCAAGGCGAGTTCGAGATTGATCGTGCCCGACTTACCGAGGGCCAGATCAGCCGCAGCAAAGAGGCTGGGCTTCAGGGCATCTGCCTCAGCAGCGGGCACCACCCGACCTCGGACACCAGCCTCTGCCAAGGCCTTGCGTAAGGGCTCCTCAAAGGCGCGCAGCCCCGCCGGCACCATCACGTCCAAGGCTGGATCGATCGCCTGAAGCCGCGCAGCAGCCTCCACCAGCACCGGCATCAAGTAGCGCAGCTCCTGAGGTCGAGAGGCCGGCAGCAGCAGCAGCAGACGCCCATCGTCACCGGACAGCCCCAAAGCCTGACGAGCCTGCTGACGTTCCGGACGACGGGCAGCAAGATCCAGCAGTGGATGGCCGACCCAGGTCACCTGGGCACCTCGGGCGGCATAGAACTCGGCCTCAGCTGGAAAGATCGCCAGGATCCGGTCGGTGAAGCGCAGCAGTCGGGTCGTCCCCCCGTCTCCAAGTCGCCAGGCCCATTCCTGAGGGGCGATGTAGTAGTTGATCGGCACCGCCGGAAGCCGCCGACGCAGGTTGAGGCCCAGGCGCACGTTGGCTCCCATGTAATCGATCAACACCACCGCATCAGGCGGGCGCGCTTCCAGAACTTCATTGACCCGAGCTTGGAGCCGCAAGGTGGGCAAGACCAGCGGCAGAGCCTCCCAGAGGCCGATGGCCCCCATCGGCGCCGTATCCGCCAGCAGCTCAGCGCCCGCCGCCTGCATGCGCTCTCCGCCAAGGGCGAGCACCTCAAGGGAGATTCCACGGGCCTGAGCCTGGCGATGCAGGGCTTCGATCAGCAGGCTCCCCTGCAGATCACCGGAGACCTCCCCGGTGCTGATGAGCACTCGCACCATCAGCGACCGATCGCAGCCGGCATGGGCCCGCGGCGACCCTGGCTAATCGACGCTTCCAGGAAGCTGCAGAGGTGATCAGCAGCGGGAAGAAGCTCCTGAGCACGGGCCTGCTTGAGGCTTTCCGCGATCACAAGATCAGAGCGATAGATCAGCGTCCAGATGTCCTGGAGCTGACGCAGCTCCTCCCCTCCTTGCCGCTGATCGAGGCCCCGGCGACGCAGACCGACGCGGTTCAATCCACGCACACGACCGGGGTGCCCCTCCACCAAGCAGTAAGGAGGCACATCGCGATCCACTCGGGTCATGCCGCCAACCATGGCCAATCCACCGATGTGAACGAACTGATGGATGCCAAGACAGCCGCCGATCACAGCCCGATCCTCGATTTCCACATGCCCAGCTACCTGGATGCCGTTCGACATGACGATGTCATTGCCGAGCAAACAATTGTGGCCGAGATGGCAGTAGGCCATCAACAGATTCCTGTCACCGATCCGGGTCATCTCACCCTCATCGGTGGCACGGTTAATCGTCACGCATTCCCGAATCGTGTTCTGATCTCCGATCACCACCTCGGTCGGGGCACCGCGGTATTTGAGGTCCTGAGGCTCTTGCCCCAGACAAGCACCGGGATAGATCCGGTTGTCAGCGCCGATGCTGAGCCGACCATCCAGCACGGCATGGGGGCCGACCCAGGTGCGCGCTCCGATCGTGACCTCAGGGCCCACAACGGCACCGGGTCCAATCACCACGCCCTCGGCCAGTTCGGCCCGGGGGTCAACAGCGGCCAGGGGATGGATCTGCACAGGGCGATCTTCGCTGATCAAGGAAGTGGAAGGGGTCTCCGGCATCACGATCAATCCATGAGGGAGAACATCAGCTCACCTGAACAGACGAGCTGGCCATCCACCGTGGCTTCCGCTTTCACCTTGCCGAAACGCTGACGCTTGAGACTGAGCAGCTCACAGCTGATGCGTAGCTGATCTCCGGGAACAACGGGACGACGGAAGCGGACACCATCGATCCCAGCAAAGACAAACAACCCCTTGGGCAACTCGGGCATCTGGGTGACGATCAGGCCACCCACCTGGGCCATCGCCTCGACAATCAACACCCCTGGCATCAGCGGCCGCTCGGGGAAATGCCCCTGAAACTGAGGCTCATTGAGGGTCACGTTCTTGATCGCAACGGCCCGCACTCCCGGTACATGCTCCAGCACCCGATCCACGAGAGCGAAGGGATAGCGATGGGGCAGCAGCCCCATGATCTGCTCACTGGTGAGCACAGGCTCAGACGATGCAGCCGTGGCGGGGGTGACGGTCAAAAGATTCAGCAGCGGGTGGAGGACGGGCTGGCGAGAGCAGCGGCCAGATCGGTATGCAGGCCGTGGGAGCCCCGGTAAACCAGAACCTGAGCCCGAGGGAAACCCACCAGGGCCAGATCTCCGATCAGGTCCAAAAGCTTATGGCGCACCGGTTCATCCGCGAAGCGCAGGGGGGGATTGAGCCAGTGATCTCCATCGCAGACCAGGGCATTGTCGAGAGCCCCACCCTGAATCAGGCCCGCCGCCCGCAGCTGCTCAACCTGATCACGGAAGCCGAAGGTCCTAGCGGGCGCGATCTCGTCCACAAACCGCTCCGGAGTGAGGGTCAGCGCCAGCTGCTGACGGCCGATCGCGGCCTGGGGGAAATCGATCACCCCAACCAACTGAAAAGCCTCTGCAGGGGTTGCTGAGATCACACTGGCCCCCCGATGACGAACGATCGACTGCTCCAACCTGGGGCGCTCCAATCGGGGTGATGCCGCAGGAACGATGCCCGCTTCGGCGATCGCCTCCACCCAGCCTTGGGCCGATCCGTCCAGCAGGGGGATTTCAGCGCCACTCACCCGCAGGTGCACGTGGGTGAGACCTGTGCCTCCTAGGGCCGCCAGCAGATGCTCCACTGTGGCGAGGCGCCGCGTCCCCAACTCCAGGGTCGTGCAGAGCTGGCTGTCTCGCACCTGAGAGGGCGCGAGGCTGAGTCGCTCTCCGGATGCACCGTCCTCCTCCCAGGACACCTGGATGCCGGCCTGTTCGGAGGGGCACAGGGTCACCGACACCATGGCGCCGCTGTGCAGACCCACCCCGGAGCGGGCAACAGGAGCCGCGAGGGTCCAGGCCCCGTCGTAATCAGCCGGCCATCGGCCCATCAGAACTTCCAGCCCACACCAAGGTTGAAACGCCAGTCGCCGGTGAAGTCTTGACTGGCCACCTCCAGACGCATGGGGCCCACTGGAGTGGTGACGATCACACCGGTACCGACCGAGAATCCCGAGCCGGGCTTGTTGAGCAGATTGCCGGGCTGACCAGGCACATTGGCCTGGGAACCGAAGTCGGTTCCTGCATCCACAAACAATTCACCAGCAAAGATGCTGATGATCGGGAATCGATACTCAATCGTGGCCTCACCAAAGCTGCGACCCACAGCCAGATCGCAGTCGTACCAACCACGCACCGAGTTAGAGCCGCCGAGACAGAAGGCTTCGTAGGGAGGCAACTGACCGAGCACCGTTCCGGCCTTGAGCTGCACACCGATAGCCTGCGGACAATTGGCCTTCTCACCGGGCTTTGGACGACAACCCTTTGAGAATTTCAACCAGTTCACCGGGAAAAACTGGGTGTAGCTAGCCCTGAGGCGGTTGAAGGTAGGCGAGTTCTCACCGACGGAAACGAATTGTTCGGTGCCAAAGCTGAAGAAATTTCCCGATGTTGGATTGCGGGGGTCATTCAGCTTGTTGTAGGTGGCAGCAAAGCGGACGCCAGCCAGATTGTTCTCTGTCGCACAGTCACTCGAACTGCTGTAAGCGATACAGATCACCTGGTCATTGGGAACCCGATCGTTGTTGATGTTTTGGTTGGGGACGCCGTAGGGCCTTGTATCACCAGCGAAATTGATCGGACGGACGTTCTGCACGTTCAGGCCGACAAGCACGTTCCAGGGAACTGACTTGTAGGGGTCTCCACCGTTCAGAGGACGAGCGAAGATCAGATTGCCGCCAACACGCTGCAAGGCGACCGAATCACCTTCGTAATCAAACCAGCTGTACTCAGGAAACTGGCTATCAGCATTCGTGACGTTATTAAACTTTCGACCGGCAGGATTATTGCTGGAGTTGATCTCGTAGGCGTACTTCGAATTGTTGTTAACGTAGTCATCGACAGTAACAATTCCTCCGTTGTTCTGGCTCTGGAACACCTGGGGCACTTCCCGGCTCAGGAAGATCGAGGTTCGGAAGGATGTGCGGTACTTATCGCCCTTAATCCAGGGATCGGTGAACGTGAAGTTCGCCAGGCCGCCGTACTGGCCATAGGTGAGATTGAGCGCAAGGTTCCAGGCCCGTCCAAACAGGTTGCTGTCTTGCAGCTGCACTTGGCCGAACACACCCTGGCTCTGGCTGTAGCCGAGACCGCCGGAGAGAGAACCAGTGGACTGTTCGACGATGCCGAGGATGATGGTCACCTGACCTGGCTCCGCAGGCACCGGCTTCAAGGTGACCTTGACGTCACTGAAGAGAGAGGTGCCGTACAGGCGCTTGATGTCACCCTCCAGCTGATTGCGGTTAAAGGCCTCACCCGGCTTGATCGAGATCTCTCGGGAGACCACCCAGGGCTTGGTCTTGCCTTTGATTGGCTGGCCCTTGTCGTTGGTGGTCTCCCCTTCCTTATTCAGGAATTGCACCTCAACACCAGCCACGGTGCCGATCACCACCTTCAGCTGCACCGCCCCTTCTGGGCTGACGCGACTGGGGCCCGAGACCCTGGCCAAGGAGTAGCCCTGCTTGGCATACCAACCCTGCAGCTCCTTCATGCGCAGCTGCAGTTCGTTGAGATTCAACGTGCGCCCGTAATCCGAGCTGAAGGTCTCCTCAATGACCTCAGGCTTGATCTTGTCGTCGGCAGGCTCCAGCTCCACCTTGGTCAGCACAGGATTCGGCACCACCTGCACAACCAGCTGCACGCCCAAGGGACCGTTGATCGGCTCAATGCGCACATCGGAGAACCAACCAGTGGCATAGATCGCATCGAGATCGGTCTTGAGTTGATCGCGGGTGACGCGGCTACCCGGACGCACGGTCATCGCGTCGTAGGCGGCAAGTTCAAGCCGCTCCTGTTCCGGGTGGCCAGCAATTCCCTCGATCACCACCTCACTGATCAGCACTCGGGGCTGGGCAGGCTCCTCAAGACCAGACGGATCCTGAGCGGGCTGTTGGGCAGCGGGTTGCTGGGAGGGGGTCTCCTCCACCTGGATCTGCTCAGCCTCCAGCTGTTGCACCTCAACAGCCCCCTCGGGCTGCTGTGCTGGGGCATTTCCCTGAGCCCTGGCAGGCACAGTCGCAATCAGGGGCATGGCCAACGCAATGCCGAGGGCTCCTCGCCGAACGGCATCCGTGGTTCGGCCTGAGGAGAAGTTCACCATGGAAGGAGCAGCGGTCGGCTGCATACAGCCGCAAACGTCCGCAGACCTTACCTGTAGTTGCGGGGATTCGGGCAGGCCCCTTGGACCCGTTTGCAGACCTCCCCGTAGGCCTCGATGACGCCGCCGAGGTCCTGGCGGAAGCGGTCCTTATCGAGAATCCTTGCCTGCGGATCCTGGGTGCGCAGGTCCCAGAGCCTGCAGGTATCAGGACTGATCTCATCCGCCACCAGCAGTTCACCCTGGCCGTTGCAGCCGAGCTCCAGCTTGAAATCCACCAGCTGCAGCTCAAGCCCCTGGAAGAAAGGAATCAGGGCTGCGTTGACCCGCCTGGCCAGTGTCTCCATCTCCCGATGCCGCTCCCGAGTGACCAGCTGCAGCAGCTCAAGCCTGGCCTCAGTGAGCAGAGGGTCCCCCAGGCTGTCGTCCTTGTAATAGAGATCCAACAGAGCCGGTTCCAACGAGGTTCCCGCAGGGATCGGTGTCTGCTTACAAAGGGACCCCGTGGCCACGTTGCGCAGCACCACCTCCAGGGGGATGACCTCAACGCGCTGCACGGCCATCCAGGTTTCATCCAGGAGCCCCAGGTAGTGGGTGGGAATCCCCGCCCGCTCCAGCAGTTCAAACAGACGAGCGGAGATCTGGCAGTTCAGGCGTCCCTTGTCCTCAAGCTGTTCGCGCTTGAGCGCATTGAATGCGGTCGCATCATTCTTGAACTCCACCAGCACCACGTCCTCTCGGTCTGAGGCGAAGACACGCTTGGCCTTGCCTTCGTAAAGCAGCGGACCGGGAATAACGCTCATGGGCGGATGGGCGAGGCGGACGGTGAAACCGGTCCCAATTCTCCCAGGGCGGCATGCCCTCCTGGAGCACGGGGAGAGCGGAGCTGCCGCTCCAGATCCGGATCGTCCTGGAGCAACTCCCAGAGGGTGAAACGGTCATCGACCCTGGTAGCTAAGCGCTCCAGCCGCTGCCGGGCGCGCTGGCCATCACCTCCGGCCTCCAGATTGAGGCGCAACTGCAACCTGAGCAGATCTTCAGCAAGCGACCAGGCCTGCTCCGCGGCAGCCTGATCGAGGGCTGCCTCCAACAGGCTGTCGGTGCGCTCCTGCCCTAGACGCTGGACCCACACCGCCACCTGCCCATAGCGCTGGGCAGCCACCACCCCGGGGGTCCTTCCGGCAAGAAGCACCTCCGCTGCCCTGTCGAGATGGCCAGCGCTCGCCTCGTATTCAGCCAGAAGATCCAAGGCGGAACGGGTGAGGGGCTCCCCCCCCTCCGGCTGCGCCACCACAAGCTGTTCAGCATCAAGAGCGGCGAGATTCCCCGCCGCCAGGCGGCGCAGGGCCAGGGCTGCTCGTTCGTGGTCGAGCGCTGCTGAGGCCGCCCGCCAGGAGAGCAACAACCACTCACGTCGCTGCTGGCCGGGCCCAGGGCCGAAGCGATTGAGCACCGTCTGGGCACTATCAGGCGCCCTACAAAAGATCAGGGCCTGGGCATTGGCCATCACCACCGGGAAGGGTTGCGGCGCGGGCCTGACCAACATCAGACGATCCCTGAGTTGCTGCAGGCGACCATCCAGCCCGAACCTTGCCGCATCCACACAAGCGATGGTCAGTTCAGGTAATCCGCCCTGAAGCAGAGCCCTTTGATAAGCCAGCTCCGACATCGGCTCTGCAGGCGGCTGGGGAGCGGGCTTGGCCGCAGGCTGCACCGGGAGCGGTGCGGCAGCAAGCAGCAGGGTGAGGGGCAGGGAGGAGATCCCCATCGGGACAGCCGTCAACAAAGATGGAAGGGATTCGCGCTGTGGCGCGAACGCCCCTGCGAAACCGTTCAAACCTAAGGGGCTCCTCCCGTCTGCTTGTCTGCCATGGCCATCTCCCCCTCCCGTCCCCAGACCCTGCCACCTCTCCAGCGGGTGCTCGTGGTGGGCAGCGGCGGAAGGGAGCAGGCCCTCTGCTGGACCCTTGAGCGCTGCCCAGAGATCGAAACGGTGTGGGTCAGTCCGGGGAACGGCGGCCCCTTCGGCCGCAAACAAGCCATCGCAGAGACCGATAGCTCCGGGCTTCTAACCCTCTGCCGCGACGAGGCGATCGACCTGGTGGTGATCGGACCCGAGGCCCCATTGGCGGCCGGCCTGGCCGACAGCCTTCGGGAGGCGGGGCTGGCGGTGTTCGGCCCCAGCGGCGCCGGCGCCCAGCTCGAGGCGAGCAAAGCCTGGGCCAAACAGCTGATGCAGGAGGCCGGGGTCCCCACCGCAGGGCACTGGGCCGTCGCCAGCGAAGAGGAGGGGATGGAGGTGCTGGCCAGCCTGGAAAGGCCTCTGGTGGTCAAGGCCGATGGCCTTGCCGCCGGAAAGGGTGTGACGGTGGCCGACACGGTGGAAGCCACCGCCGCGGCCATCCGTGATGCCTTCAACGGCCGGTTCGGATCCGCCGGAGAACAACTGGTGCTGGAAGAGCGACTGCAGGGGCCGGAAGTGTCCGTCTTCGCCCTTTGCGACGGGGAGCGCCTCTTGATCCTTCCCCCCGCCCAGGACCACAAACGCCTGCTGGAAGGCGACCAGGGGCCCAACACCGGAGGCATGGGCGCCTATGCCCCTGCACCCCTCCTGGATGCTGCTGGTCTTGAGGAGGTGCGACGACTGGTGCTGGAGCCCACCCTCGGGGCCCTGCGTGCCCGGGGCATCGACTACCGGGGCGTGATTTACGCAGGGCTGATGCTCACCGCTGATGGTCCCCAGGTGATCGAGTTCAACTGCCGCTTTGGCGATCCGGAATGCCAAACGCTGATGCCACTCATGGGTCCGGAACTGGCCAGGGTGCTGCAGGCCTGTGCCCTCGGCCGACTGGACCTGGCCCCTGAGCTCAAGATCAGCAATCGCTGCTCCGTCTGCGTGGTGGCTGCCGCAGCCGGCTATCCGGATTCCCCCAGAAAAGGGGATCCCATCGAGGACAGGCTGACGCCGACTGAGTCACAGCAACTGTTCCATGCAGGCACCAGTCGTACCGCCGAGGGCCAACTCCTTACCGCCGGCGGTCGGGTGCTGACGATGACGGCTCAGGGGGATGACTTCGACACGGCTTTTGCTGCCGCGTACCAGGCCCTGGATCGCATCGCCTTCGATGGCATGCAGTTCCGACGGGACATCGGCCACCAGGTGCGTCAGTCCTAGGCTCAGCCGACGCGCGCCTGCGGGATGGCCAGCAGCTCTTCAGCCGCCAACGGCACCGAACCACCAGCGTCGGGATGGTGGCAGAGCATCCGCCTTTGGTGGGCGGAGTTCAGCCTCCAAACCAAGCTCTTGGCCATCGCCACCCTGGTGGTGAGCCTGATGATGACGGGCATTACTTTTTTTGCCCTGAATGGGATTCAACGGGATGCGGTACGCAATGACACCCGTTACGCCCGCGATCTAGGCCTGCTCCTGGCCGGCAATGTGAGCGAACTGGTCGCGGAAGGGCGCGATCGGGAACTGGCCAACGTGGCCGAACAGTTCTGGCGCTCCAGCCAAAGTCTTCGCTACATCTTCTTCGCCGATCCGGACGGCATCGTCTACCTGGGCATCCCGATCAGCGGCAGCAGCAACGATCCCGTCAGTGAACTGCGACTGAGCAGGCGCCTCGAACTGCCGGCCGAATTGCGCAATCGCCCCCAAAACCCACTTGTGCGACAGCACCTCACCCCCCAGGGACAGGTCACCGATGTGTTCGTGCCCCTGCTGCGCGAGGGTCGCTATCTCGGGGTTCTGGCCCTGGGGGTGAATCCCAATGAAACCGCCCTGGCCAGCGCGGCCCTCACCCGAGAGGTCACGGTCGCGGTGTTCATCTCCATCTGGGTTCTGGTGATCCTTGGCGCCGTGTTCAACGCGCTCACAATCACCCGACCGGTCAAGGAGCTGCTGCGCGGTGTGCGCTCCATTGCCTCCGGAGACTTCCAGGCCCGCATTGCCCTGCCCGTGGGCGGGGAACTGGGCGAACTACTCGATGGCTTCAATGCCATGGCGTCCCAGTTACAGGCTTACGACGCCGCCAACATCGAAGAACTCACCGCTGCTCAGGTGAAGCAGGCCTCCCTGATCGCCACCATGGCCGACGGTGCAATCCTGCTGGATGCGGAGGGGCGAATCGTGCTCGCCAACCCCACCGCGCGCCGGTTGTTCCGATGGGAAGGACGCAAGCTCGAAGGCCGGGATCTTCTGGATGAACTGCCTCACCTGTTGGCGATCGAACTGCACAGTGCCCTCGATTCACTGATCAACGGCATCAGCGACAGCGAGGATCTACGCCGAAGCATCGAGGAACCGGCCCGCACGCTGCGCATCGTGCTCCAGTCGGTGCGGGATGCCAGTGGCGAATCCCTCAAGGGCATCGCCGTGACCCTTCAAGACCTCACCCGTGAGGTGGAGCTGAATGCAGCCCAGAGTCGATTCATCAGCAACGTCTCCCATGAACTGCGTACTCCCCTGTTCAACATCAAGAGCTATGTGGAGACGCTCTATGACATGGGCGATCAGCTCACCGACGAGGAGAAAATCGAGTTCCTAGGGGTAGCCAACGCCGAAACCGACCGGCTGACCCGCCTGGTCAACGACGTGCTGGACCTCTCAAAACTGGAATCCAATCGGCCCGTTCAGTTCGAACCGATGGCACTCAGCCCGGCGCTCGAGCAGACCCTGCGCAATTACCGACTGAATGCCGACGACAAGGAGGTGAAGTTGGAGCTTGATCTACCGATGGAATTGCCTGACATCCTCGGCAACTGGGATCTGCTCCTGCAGGTGCTCGACAATCTGGTCGGCAATGCCCTGAAGTTCTCCCGCAAGGGTGGAACTCTGGCCTTGCGGGCTTACACCTGGCCCGACAGCTGCTTTGTCTCTGAACTGCCGAGTTCGACTGCAGCGGCCCTGGTGAAGGCTGTTGGTCAGGAAGAGGCTGTTGGTCAAGAAGAGGCTGTTCGCAATGACGAGCCGGCCCCCCACTGCGAGCTGGTCTCCCCCCTTCCGCGGGTGAGGATCGAAGTGGCCGACACCGGCTGCGGCATCAACGCCGCTGATCAGCAGAAGATCTTCGACCGCTTCTATCGCGTCGAAAATGCTGTGCATTCAGAGGTCGGCACCGGCCTGGGGCTATCGATCGTGCGCGGCATCATCGAGAAGCACGGCAGCACGATTCGGATGGTGAGCGAACCGGAGGTGGGCACAACCTTCTGGTTCGATTTGGCTTTAGCCCAGAGCGATGAGGCTGAACTGCAACTGCAGTCGGATCGACAAAAGCGCTTGCAGGAGCAGGAGCTGGAGGAAAAGCTGAGCGCCTGAGGGTGTCAGCGTCCAGGGCAATGTTCAGCCGGCCGCCTTCAGTCGTCGGAGGTCACACCGCGAACGATCCTGGAGAGCTCACTGCGTTCGTCCGTGGTGACCCGATGGGGCACACCGGAGATGATCCGCTCGAAGTTGGAGAAGGAATCCTTGATTTGAGGTCCGTTTCCGGTGATCACAAACTCGCGGATGCCCTTGTCATGCCAAGAACCGCGCATCTTGAACACGTTCAAGGCACGAGCCATCTCGCCACGGATTTCCACGTACTGCAGCAGCAGGATCGTGTCGGTAATCGTGGAGATATGGGAGTCGGTGATCGAATGGCTTCCCATGAACTCCTCGGAGGTGTTGGTGAAGAAGCCGGCGATTTCCTCCTGTTTGGCATAGCCGGTCACGCCGATCACAAACTGCCTGAAGGCGTTGTGACTCACACCTCGCGCCAGGGCCGAAAGGGAATCGATCGCCATCCGTGAGGGCTTGAACTGACTGATCTCCGTTTTGATGATCTGAAGGTGGTCTTCCAGGCCTGTGGATTCGGGATAGGCGCAGATGATCTTGAGCAGCCCGTCCTGCTCCATCTGCTCGAAATCAATGCCCCAACTCGTGGCGTTACGCAGCAACTGCGCCCGCGACTCCTCGTAGGCGAACAGAATAGCCCGCTCCTTATTCCTGCATGCGTCCTCGATGAACTTCGAAACCAGCAGGGTCTTACCGGTGCCCGTGGCACCGGTGGCAAGGATGATCGAATCCTTGAAGAACCCGCCGCCGCACATCTCATCGAGACGAGGCACCCCGGAGCTCAACCTCACGTTTGAGGAGCGCTGGGTCAGTCGCATCGCTCCGAGCGGGAAGATGCTGATGCCGTGGGCACCCATCGTGAATGGGAACTCTCCCTTCATGTGGGTCGTGCCACGCAGTTTGAGGATCTCCACGGTGCGGCGACGCCGTTCCCCCTCGAGCACGTTGCGGAGGATCACCACGTTGTCAGAGACAAATTCCTCCACCCCGTAGCGAGCAATTGGACCGTATTCATCGATCCGCTCGGTCGTCATCACCGTGGTGACACCAATCTCTTTGAGCCGTGCGATCAGGCGGAAGATCTCACGACGCACCACGAACACGGCGTCGTATTGCTGGAACACCGCGGTGATCGAGTCGATCGCTACCCGTTTCGCCTTGTACTTGCGGATTGCGTAATGAATCCGCTCGATCAGACCAGAGAGGTCGAAGCTGCCGGCCACATCCTGCCCATCGGGATCAGGGGAGGCATCGAGGATGAACAGCTTGTCCTGCTCAACCATCTCCTGGAGATTCCAACCGAAGCTGGCCGCGTTGCGGAGGATATCGAGGGGCGATTCCTCAAAGGTGACGAAGATCCCCGGCTCGTCGAAATGGGCGATGCCGTTGTGGAGGAAGTGGAGGGAAAACACCGTCTTACCGGTGCCGGAGGTGCCGCTGATCAGGGTGCTACGACCGATCGGCAAGCCTCCCTGGCAGACGTCATCGAAGCCCTCGATCCCTGTCGGGAGCTTCTGCACCTGCATCTGGGGTGAGCTGCTGGAGCTGGAGATCTGCATGACGCCGACGTTCTGTTGGAACGCTAAAGAGATTTCAGCGGTTCACCCGCATCAACACAGCCCCGCTTAAGAATCTGTGCTGTCTGTGTCGGCATCTTCCAACGCATCCATGAACGTGGAGGTCAGCCCGCTGTCGGTGAGTTCGTCATAGAGCAGGTCCAGCCCGATCAGCACCCGTTCGCGGTCGGAGAGGTCACCGATGATCCGTCGAACCGGAGGAGGCAGGATCTTGGACAGCGTTGGCGTGGCCAGGATCTTGTCCTCTTCCGCGAGCTGCGGATTCTTGAGCACATCAATCACTTTGAGGGCATAAACCCCCTGAAACTCGGTCTCAAGGATGTTGCGCAGGGTTTTGAGCGCCCGCATGGAATTGGGCGTGTTCCCGGCGACGTAGAGCTTGAGGATGTAGGTCTTGCGTGGGCTCATGGCGACACCTCCCGATCGGTGGCAACAACTGTGTCCTTGCGCTGGAGGGCTGCCGTGGAAACAAGGGGCACATCTGGAGGGATCGAACGTCGATACATCTCACAGAGGTGCGCCATCACGTCCAGGAGGGCCAGTCGATAGTCCTGAAGGAAATCGTTTTTGTGCCCTTCAAGTCTGAGCTGCTTCCAGAAGTCGTCAATGAGGTTCATATGAATCTCCACGGCGCGGGTGATCGGCAGATCACCGAAAAAGGCCGTGTTCACAAAGCTCTCTAGGGCCTGGTTCGCTGCCGCCGGATCGCGGAAGTAGCTGAGCAGCAGATCCCTGTAGGTGCGCTGCAGCGACTTGAGCAGTTCCGCCTGTTCATCCGGGGGGAGATGGCTCAGAAAGCGGGAAGGATCCCGCTTGTAGAACACACCCAGGTAACCGAGCCGCTCCTGAAGTCGACTGGACAGACGCCAGGCACTGGCCTCCACCGCTTCGCCACCTTCGACATCAACGGCACCACCACCCTGGCGGTCATCCTTCTGGCCCTGGCGCAGAAACCGGGAAATGGCGGCATCAACGTTGTAACCGAGCTGCTCAAGCTGATCGACCGGCAGATGCACCTCTTCCGGGTGGTAATCCACGTGGCCCATCACCTCGCCCACCACCACGGCGGGGAACAGCAATCCCGCCCGGAGCAGTGATTCGCGCACCTCACCGGTGAGCAGCGACTGTTCGATCACCACCGCATCGACGGCTTCTCGCTGCCTCTCCAGCACCGACTCCACATCGACGTCTCCGCCATCGAGGCCAAGATCCACCGGCGTGTAGCGATTCTCCGGCAACCACTGGCGGCTGGCCTCAATCAGCTTGGGCGTCCTCAGCAGCAGAGCAATGGTGAGGGCCGGGCCGGTCATCCAGCGGAACAGGGGTCCATATGCTGAATCTTGACGAAGAGCGCTTCGAAGGGCGAGTATCTTTGTTTGTCTTTCGATTGCGGTACAGGCCCAATCGACGTCCGATCTTTCCCAACAATGGGGACCGTTGGACATCGAGCCTGGCCGCGTCACTTCCAGCCCATGGCAGACCCCAGCAACGAGACCTACGCGATTGTCGAGGCCTCCGGCCAGCAGTTCTGGCTGCAGCCCAATCGTTATTACGATCTGGACCGGCTTCAAGCTGCGGTGGACGACACCGTCACCCTCGAGAACGTTCTACTCGTGAAGGATTCCAAGGGCACAACCCTTGGCCAGCCCTATGTGAAGAACGCCTCCGTGGAGCTCAAGGTGATGGACCATCGCCGCGGCCCCAAGGTGATCGTTTACAAGATGCGCCCCAAGAAGAAGACCCGTCGCAAGAATGGTCACAGGCAGGAGCTCACCCGGGTGATGGTCCAGTCCATCTCCGTTGGCGGCAAGGCCATCAGCTGACCGATCCCATCAACGCCCGAACCACATTCCGACTTCCCCATGGCACATAAGAAAGGCACAGGCTCCACTCGTAACGGCCGCGACTCCAATTCCAAGCGTCTTGGAGTCAAGGCCTATGGCGGCGAAACCGTCACGGCTGGCTCGATCCTGATCCGTCAGCGCGGCACCTCCGTGCTCCCCGGCCTCAACGTGGGTCAGGGCAAGGACGACACCCTCTTCGCCCTCACCGATGGCATCGTGACCTTCGAGACCATCCGTCGCGGCCTGCGCAACCGCAAGCGCATCAGCGTCGCTGCCGCCAACTGAATCCAGCGGTTGCCTGACGCAGAGTCAGCAGCAGACCGACCAGCGTGAGCCCCAGGACCAACACGGTTCTGGGGTTTGGCTCATGCATCACATGCCTGATTTCTAGGGGCAAGGCCATCACGAACACGGCCACCAGCAGCCATTCGCCCCAATGTCGCCCCACCCAGGTGGCCCATGCAGCCAGCAGGATCAAGGCGGCGTAAAAGCCACTCACAACGGCCAGCCGTCCCAACCGTGTCGGACCGAGCATTAGGGCCTGATCGGCCGCTTGCACAAGCAGCTCACGGTTGGAGGCTCCCCAGATCTCAGCGAAATGGGAGATCTGATCAAACTCTCGACTGCCCGCCAGGGCAGCCATGCTCACCAGCAAGAGGAGCAAGGCAATCAGAACTTTTTTGATCACGATCAGACGGAGCAGCCACTGACCTGAGCCGGATGGGCGTTGCATCCTGGATCGTTGGAGGAACTCAGGCCGGACGGTAAGCCCTCGTTGTGATCAGCCAAGGGTGAAACACCTCGATAAAACGAGACTGCAGGGTGCGGAAGAAACGCTCCACCAGCTGTGGATCATCGAAGTGGAAGGGATATTCGCCTTCATGCCCCTTGAAGAAATACCAATTGAGCAGTGCGGTGGCGCCGGGCGCCATCAGCCCGTGAAACTCCAGCAATTGAGCGGAAGGATCCGGCAGATGCTCCAAAACATCAAGGCAGACAACCGTGTCGAATTGCAGCGGCCCTGAACGCGATGGGTCGCCATCCTGGGCGGTGCAGTCGCTGAGGGCACGGTGCACCGACAGGCGATCGGCGAGCCCAAGGGAGGCCGCACGGGCTGCAACAAACGCCCGGTTGTGGGGATTGAGATCCACGAACCAGACGTGATCAACCTGCGGCAGGGCTGCCGCAGCAAGGGCATGGGTGCCGATGCCACCACCGAAATCCAGCACCCGACCGCGGGCAAACTGCTGCTGGAGCCGGAGGGTATCGGCGATGTAATCGGCGCTGCTCAGGTGCCAGGCGGCCAGCTCCAGCAGATGGCCCGTGCCGACGGTGTCTTCATAAAAAGAGGCTGCATCCTCTGGCTGGAAGGCCCCGGGATGGAGGGCTGCGAGATCGTCCTTACCAACGGGCAGACGGGCTTCCAACTCCTCCACCGAGCAGTTGAGCTGACGAGCGAGATGGCGGCGTAGATCAAAGCCGTCGGCAAGAAAAGCAGCCACATCGATCGAGGGAGCTCTGCTGACCGGCTGCATGGGCAATGGATCTGGTGGGAGCAACCTAAACGCCGGGCCTGGATGCCACATTCATTGACGTGCCGTCGAGCAGGTTGGCGTGGAAGGCCCCCTTGGGTTTGTGGTGATTGACAAGCCGGCGGGACTCACCTCCCATGCCTGCGTTTCCCGCCTGCGTCGCCAGCTGGGAACCCGCCGGGTCGGCCATGGCGGCACCCTCGATCCAGCGGTGACCGGGGTCCTACCAATCGCCGTCGGACAAGCCACCCGGCTGTTGCCCTACCTCGCTGGAGAGAAGACTTACCGCGGATCGATCCAGCTGGGACGACGCACCACGACGGATGACCTGGAAGGAGAGCTCCTGGAGGATCAGCCCTGGCCCCAGCTCAGCATCCCTGAGCTAGACGTTCAGCTTGAGAACTTCAGGGGGGCCATTGATCAGCGCCCGCCTCAGGTGTCCGCCGTGCATGTCGATGGGGAGCGCGCCCATGCCAGGGCCCGCCGAGGTGAGTGGATGGATCTGCCGCCCCGACCGGTCACGATCCACCGTCTGGAACTGTTGCGTTGGGATTCCGCATGCGGCGTTCTGGAGCTGGAGGTGCACTGCTCCGCCGGTACCTACATCCGCTCCCTCGCCCGTGACCTTGGCGAGCGACTGGGTTGCGGTGGATGCCTGGCAAGCCTGCGTCGGGTGCAGGCCATGGGATTTCGAATCGAACAAGCGGTTCCTTTAGCGGATGGGGAGTGGACTGCCGAGCTGATCCCACCTCAGCAGCCCCTGGCCGATCGACCGCAGCGGATCGCCTCCGAGTCGGAGGTGGAAGACTGGCGCTGTGGACGGCGCCTCAGCCTCCAACCCGAGGTGAGCGCAGGACCGGTGGTCGTCCTCGATGGCGAGGGCCGCATGATCGGTCTCGGTTTGCACGAGGAACCGGGAAGCCTTCGCCCAAAGGTGGTCTTCGACGCCCGGGGATGAGTTCACGCCATGGGCTCGGTACCCTGCACAGCCAGGGAACACGCAAACAGGCAAGCGATGGCCGGCCACAGCAAATGGGCCCAGATCAAACGCACCAAAGCAGTGGTGGATGCCAAGCGCGGTGCCGTTTTCACCCGCATCGGTCGCGAAATCACAGTGGCTGCCCGCAGCGGCGCTGATCCAGCTGGCAACTTCCAGCTGCGCACTGCGATCGCCAAGGCCAAGACCGCAGGAGTGCCTGCCGCCAACATCGAACGGGCGATCGCCAAGGGATCGGGCCAGGGAGGAGCGGCGAACCAGCTGGAAGCCATCCGCTACGAGGGCTATGCCCCAGGAGGTGTGGCTGTGCTGGTGGAGGCGCTCACGGACAACCGCAACCGCACCGCCGCCGACCTGCGCCTGGCCTTCAGCAAGAACGGCGGCAACCTCGGGGAGTCGGGCTGCGTCAGCTATCTCTTCGACCACCGCAGCGACGTGCGCATCCAGGCAGACACGCTGTCGGAAGAGACGCTCCTCGAGGCACTCCTCGAACTCGATGCTGAGGGCTACCAGCTGGAGGGAGAGAACCAGGCGGTGGTCCACGGCGGCTTCGAAAGTCTCGAGGCCCTGCAGGATGGGCTACGGGATCAGGGCTGGACCGTGCTCGAGTGGGAGCACTGCTGGCATCCCCTCACCGCTGCTCCTGTGGACGATGAGGACACCGCCAGACAGTGCCTGAAGCTGCTGGAGGTCCTGGACAATCTTGATGACGTCAGCAGCGTCAGTACAAACCTGGAACTTCCTGAGGCGCTTCAGGCATCGCTGTCGCTCTGACCAGCGCCAAGGCCTCAGCGTCAGCCCATACCCAGAGACGGGGATGCTGCCGCAACCAGCTCGCCGGCACCGCCGGCGTGGGCTCTGCACAGAGCACCTTCTGCAGGATGGCGGCCTTGGCCGCACCGGTCACCACCAGATGCACCTCGCCGGCCGCCAGGATCTCGCCCAGCCCGATGGTGATCGCCTGCAGGGGAACCCCCCGCGGATCAGTGGCGAAGTCCTCCGCGTTCTGGCGACGGGTGGCATCACTCAGCTGCACAACCCGACAGCGCACCGCATCGCTGCAGGGGGGCTCATTGAACCCCACATGGCCATTGATGCCGAGACCGAGCAGCTGAATCCCTAGGCCCCCAGCCATCTGCAGCGCACTGGCGTAACGCTCGGCCTCCGCCTCAGGATCAGACGCCGCCCCATCCGGCAAGCGGAGCTGATCGCTTCGGAGTGCCAGTGGCTCTCCCAGGTGCCGCCGCATGGTGGCGGCAAAACTGGTCTCTGCAGCAGCAGTCAGACCGACGTATTCATCAAGGTTGAAGCTGAGCCAGCCCTGCCGCAACCGCTCGAAATCCTTCTGGGGCCACGAGCGCAGGCGCTGCACCAACAGCCGATAAAAGGGGTCCATGGTTCGACCTGTGGCCAGCCCCATGGGCTGCGGAGCGGGCTCAGCCAGACGCTCCCGCAGCCGCTGCTCCCAGTGATCCACCAAGTCCTCCATCAAGAGGGCTGAATCCGACCGGGTGATGAGCCTGAAAGGATCCATGGGCACGGGGCAGCGCGACGTGATCAGCCCCTCCAGGCTGGCTCGACTTGAGGTAGGCGTGCCACCGCCGGATCGTCACTGGGGCGGAAGGGCCGAATCTCCACACCTTGGTAGTAGTGCTGCAAGATCTGCCGAAATTCAGCCCCCTGCTCCGCCAGCGCCCGCGCCCCCCACTGACTCATGCCCACACCGTGGCCGTAGCCACGACCGCGAACTTCCAGCACCGGCTGAGGACGACGACGACGCAGACGCAGCTGCTGCGGGAGGGGAGGAGGGGGCGACAGCTGCTCGGAGATCCCATCACCATCGGGATCCACCAGAAACCCAACCCAGCGGGAAGACAACTGCGAGGGGGGCGTCGAGGGTAAGGGTGCCCCCTCCACCTCCCCAGCAGCCAGCCAGTTGAACTCCACCATCGTGCTCTTCAGCCCCAGGCGCTGCCGCAGTTCGCTGCCACTGATCCGAAGCACCCCCACCGGGCCACGCACCCGTAGCGCCCGCACCCGTCCTGTCGTGCTGCTTTCCAGAACCTCCAGGTGCTCCACGCCACCGGTCTCTCGAAACGCACGGCGGAGCTGGTCTGCATCGAAACGCGTCTCCCAGCGATGCACCGGGCTCTGCTGATCGTGATCGGGAACACTCACCAGATAGGGCAGCTGGGAGCGCCAGACCTCGCCACTGGCTTCGGTGGCACCACCGGAACTGCTGTGAAAAACGGCATTGATCAACTGGCCGGCATGCACCAACACCAGCGAGCGGGTGCTTTGCACCGCCTCCACCGTGCGGGGTGTTTGCGATTCCAACCCTCGATACACCTGGCTGGCCACAGTCGCCTGCACATCAAACAGCCCAGCTCGCCCCCGCTGACGCAGGGCGTAGGTGCGAGCGGCAACAGCCTGCGCCTGCAGGGCTGCCATCGGCCACTCCTGGGGCATTTCACTGCCCACAACACTGGGGAGATAGTCCTCAATCCCCAGGTGATTCACCACCGCAATCCGGCCCTTGTGAACCAAAAGCCGCAAGCTGCCCCCATAGCGCCGCTTCCCCAGCCAGAGACCGCGGGGATCGTCCGTTTCAAGACGGAGCTGGGCGGAGGTGGGAAGCCGTCGTCGCATCGGTCGATCCGCCGGGGCACCGGCTTCCTCCATCACCAGGCTGAGTCCTCCAGAACTGAGCTCGATCTGTAAACGCGTCAGGTCGATGCGGTCCAGATCCGGCCCGGTTAACCGGAAGGGGCGATCAGCATCAGCCCGCAGGGAGATCTGCTCGCTCTCCTGCAGCAACACGCGAATGTCAGGCTCCCTGGCCGCCACCACCGCTTGGTGAGTGCCCCCCAGGAGCAGCAGGCCTGAGGAAAGCCCGAGCGACGACAAGCCAAGGGAGACAAGAGGCTGCAGCCTGACCACAACCAAAGGCATCCAAGGCAGCCCAGTGTGCCGCGCAAGGGCGCAGCCATCCAGGGGGGTGCCAGGTTTAATGAAGGAGACCAGCAGGTTGAGAGCAACAGACCGTGCAGGTCACCTTCCTCGGGACAAGTTCCGGTGTTCCCACCCGGGCCCGCAATGTTTCCGCCGTCGCCCTGCGGCTCCCCCAGCGTTCAGAGCTCTGGCTGTTCGACTGCGGCGAGGGCACGCAGCACCAGTTCCTACGCAGCGACCTGAGGCTGTCACAACTGCGGCGGGTGTTTGTCACCCATATGCATGGGGACCATGTCTTCGGACTGCCAGGACTGCTTGCCAGCCTGGGATTGGCCGGCAGCAGCTCTGGGGTGGATCTCTATGGCCCCGATCCCCTGGAGGCGTATCTGCAAGGAGTGCTGCGCACCAGCTCCACCCGGATCGGATATCCACTCGCGGTGCATCGTGTGAAGGAGGCGGCCGAAGCGGGAACCTTGGTGCTCGAGGATGACGACATCCTGGTTCGAGCGACCCCCCTCAACCACCGGGTACCGGCTTACGCCTATCGGATCGAACAGAAACCCCGCGCCGGTCGATTCGATGTGGATCAAGCCAAGGCATTGAAGATCCCCCCTGGTCCGATCTACGCGGCCCTCAAACGGGGTGAGACCGTCACCCTGGAGGACGGTCGCTGCATCGACGGGCGCACCCTCTGCGGTCCGGATCGCCCCGGAGTGAGCATGGTTTATTGCACCGACACCGTCTTCAGCGAAGCGGCTGTGGAGCTCGCCCGCGGCGCCGACCTGCTCATCCATGAGGCGACCTTCGCCCACAGCGAAGCGGAGATGGCCTTCCAGCGGCAGCACTCCACCAGCACGATGGCCGCCCAAACGGCTGCCGAAGCAGGTGTGAAGCAGCTTGTGCTCACCCATCTGAGCCCCCGTTACGCACCAGGGAATGCCATCACCGCGGATGACCTGCTCGCTGAGGCGCAGGCGATTTTTCCCGAGACCACCCTGGCCAAAGACTTCCTCACCCTCGAGGTGAACCCGACGAATTGAGGGCTCGGCTGCAACAGTTCATGATCAGCTGCGCTCTGAGCCGGGCGGATGGCCTCCCCCCCGTGATACAAGAACCTGGTGCGGTGTACCCGTCAGATCCTGGCGTCCTCCATGGCCTCTCTTTTCAATTCCCTGCGACGGTCCCTGAGCCGGCTGCTGCTCGTGCTGCCCGTGCTGATCGGTCTCGCCTTCAGCTCTCCGGTTCTGGCAGCCCAGTGGGATGCCGAAACGCTCACCGTTCCCGCCGATGCCAACGGCGATCTGGTGACGTTCAGCGAACAGGAGATCAAGTCCGGCCGCAAAGTCTTCAACACCAGCTGCGGCACCTGCCACGCCGGTGGCATTACCAAGACCAACCACAACGTTGGTCTTGATCCCGAGACCCTGGCCCTCGCCACCCCGGCACGCGACAACGTCGACGCCCTGGTGGATTACATGAAGGACCCCACGTCCTACGACGGTGAGTACAGCATCGCTGACGTGCATCCCAGCATGCGCAGCAGCGACCTCTTCGTTCAGATGCGCGACCTGACCGATGAGGACCTGCGCCTGATGGCGGGCTACATCCTGGTGGCCCCGAAAGTGCAAGGGAACCAGTGGGGCGGCGGCAAGATCTACTTCTGATCCGAACGATCACCGGGCATCCAGGAGATGTCGTTGAACCGCCCCCTAGGGGGCGGTTTTTTCATGCTTCTGTCGCCGCTGGAGCCGGGTAGAGATTGGCAGGATCGAGGGAGCGTGGATGGCGGCTGTACCACCACTCCTGAAGCTCGGAACTAAACCGCACGGAGAAGAGGGTCAAGACGGTGGCCGTCGGGCGGGAACCGGGCTGCAAGAGCTCCACGGCATAAGAGGGGCAGCGACGGGCCGCAAGATCGGGCACAAAGCGGCGGCCGACCCGACGCCAGCTGGGCTCCTTGCTGCGCCAGACGAGGCGACAGCAGGGCCAGGGAAGCTCTTCACGGTCAAACAAACGGCAGCAGGGGCCAATGACCCGGAAGCTGTATTGCCCCCCCGGGCTCGTGTGCACCGTGCCGTGCTCAAGCAGCTCTGTCATCCAACGACCGGGGCTTTGAAAACGCTGACACGCTGCCAGCAAAAAGCCACCCCTTGGGGTGGCTGATGGACAGTCGTTCGGAAGGCGAACGATCGCAGGGTCGAACTCAGTAGAGCTCTTCCTCGGCGTGGGTCTTGATGGTGCAGTCGGAGGTGGGGTAGGCCACGCAGGTCAGCACGAAACCGGCTTCGATCTGATCGTCGTCCAGGAAGCTCTGGTCGGACTGATCCACGGTGCCAGCGGTGATCTTGCCTGCGCAGGTGGAGCAAGCGCCTGCACGGCAGGAATAGGGGAGATCGATGCCCTGCTCTTCAGCGGCGTCGAGGATGTACTGATCGTCGGGCACCTCGATGGTCTTGTTCAGACCTTCGCTCTCGCTGATCAGAGTGACCTTGTAGGAAGCCATGGATGGTTGGAGTGTGCAAGATCCGAAAAGATCGAATCCGCAGGACCGCACTTATCTACATCGGCTTGGGCCAATGACAGGCGCTTCCTTGAAGCATTTCCGCCAAGGCCAATCAAACGGCGACCAACAGATAAGGCTGGCTTATTAGGCAGCGCGTCGACGGATCTCAAGCAACCCCCAGCGCCCCTGGGCCGTCTGAGCGGTCACCTGCCAGCCCAGATCGTCCAGCACCGCCGTCAACCGTGCCGCCTGATCCACCAGAAGGCCACTCAGCAGCGCTCGACCTTGCGGACGCAGAACGGACTGAAAACGGGGAGCCAGGGCTTCGATCACAGGCGCCAGGATGTTGCAAAGCAGCAAGTCAGCTGGCTGCCCCTCCAGCAGCTGCTCAAGGGTTTCCACCGACCCCTGACGGACCTCCAGCCGTTCAGCCAGCGCTCCGCTCAGGCTGGCGTTATCGCTGGTGGCCCTGACGGCCAGGCTGTCCGTGTCCACCGCCAACACCGCCTCAGCGCCCAAGCCCAGGGCTGCGAGCCCCAGGATGCCGCTGCCACAACCGAGATCCGCCACCCTCAAACCCAGGGGGGGCTGCTCCTCCAGCGCTTCGAGGCAGAGTCTGGTGGTGGGATGACTGCCCGTCCCAAAAGCACTCCCTGGGTCCATCCGCAGCACGAGGCGATCGGCGTGCTCCGGGGGCACCTCAAGCCAAGCAGGCAGGATCAGCAAGCCACGGCCCACAGGATCGGGCTCCCAGTGCTGCTTCCAGGTGAGACTCCAGTCCTCATCGTCGAGCTCAATCCAACTCGGCTGAGGGAGGGCAAGGCCGAAGGTGGAAGCCAGAGGCTCCAGGGCAGCGATGAGTGCAGCGCGCTCGTCCAGGGGCCATTCCGGCGCCGGCAGCCAAAGCTGAAGGGTGCGCCGATCGGGGGTTTCCGGCGCATGTTCCACAGACAGACGATGCAGACCGAGACTGTCGAGCTTCCAGAGGAGTGACTCCTCCAGTTCAGGCGCCAGTGGCAACGAAAGTCGCCACCAGCGCAAAGGAGCGGAGCCTGTCATGGGTTGATTGCGCTTAGAGCGTCACGGGATGGGCTTCCTGAATGCCATTGATGGCATGAATGGTGGCCAGAAGGCTGGGAGGGATCGGATCATCGATGCTGAGCACCATCACCGCATCACCGCGCACGATCCGGCGCCCCACTTGCATGGAAGCGATATTCACGTTGTGCTCGCCGAGCAGGGATCCGAGATGGCCAATGATTCCAGGCATATCCCGATGCCTGGTGAAGAGCATGTGACGGCTCGGAGGCACATTGACCGGGAATTCATCAATGCTGGTGACCCTCAGATCACCGTCGGCAAACACGGCACCGGTCACGCTGTGGCCACCCTGCCCGCCTCGGGTGGTGAGCTGAAGGGATCCACCGGCAAAATCGCGGCTGGCATCGTCCTTCACCTCCAGAACGTGAATGCCCCGGCTCTTGGCCTCCAGCGCCGCATTCACATAGTTGATGCGATCGCCGAGGGCACTCGAGAGAAGCCCCTTCAAAGCGGCAACCACGAGAGGCTGAGAAGGATGCTCAGCGAACTCACCTTGAAGCCGCACCTCCAGCTCCTGAACCTGCCCTCCTGAGAGCTGGCTGACCAGCAGGCCCAGCGTTTCCGCCAACTGCAAATGGGGCTTAAGCCGCTCCATGATTTCGGCACTCAGACCGGGAATGTTCACGGCGCTGCGAGCCGGGAGCCCCAGCAGCACATCACGGATCTGCTCCGCCACATCGATCGCCACGTTTTCCTGGGCCTCCTCGGTGGATGCCCCCAGGTGAGGCGTCAGCACCAGCCCTCGCTCCACAGACCGGAGAGGGGAGTCAGCGGCGAGAGGCTCGCTGGCAAAGACATCCAAACCGGCTCCGGCAATCACTCCGTTGTCGATCGCTTCGGCCAGGGCCGACTCATCCACGATGCCGCCACGAGCGCAGTTCACGATGCGAGCGGTGGACTTCATGCTGCGTAGCAGCTCGGCGTTGACGAGGTTCTCAGTGTCCGGAGTCCGGGGGATATGCAGGGTGATGTAGTCCGCGCTGCGAAACAGCTCATCCAGCTGGGTGAGGCGCACCTGCATCTGCTGGGCGCGGTCGGCGGAGATGAACGGGTCGTAAGCGATCACATCCATCCCCATCGCCTTGGCCACGCGGGCCACATGGGAGCCGATCTTGCCCAGACCGACAACACCGAGCGTTTTTTTGTAGAGCTCGTTGCCAACGTATTTCTTGCGGTCCCAAGCGCCATGGCGCATCGAGGCATGGGCCTGGGGTACGTGGCGAGACAGGGAAAGCAGCAGGGCCAGAGCGTGCTCCGCTGCGGCAATGGTGTTGCCCTCCGGCGAGTTCACCACCAGCACCCCTCGCTGGGTGGCGGCCGGCACATCGACGTTGTCAACACCAACGCCGGCACGGCCAATGATGCGTAGACGATCGGCGGCCGCGATCACATCCGCGGTCACCTGGGTGCCTGAGCGGATCATCAGGGCGTCGTAGTCACCAATAATCGCCTTGAGTTCTTCAGCGCTAAGCCCGGTGCGCTGATCAACCTGGGCCACCTGACCAAGGATGTCGATCCCTGCCTGATCAATGGGATCGGAAACCAGAACTTTCGTCATCAACCGGCAGGAGAGAGCCGTGGGCCACTGTAGAGAGCGACCCGCGATGCCCTTGTTGCCCAGCGGACCGCTGCACGGCTTCGCCCAGGAGCATCACGCCGAAGCAGCGGTTTCGTCCAACCCTCCGCACAGACTTTCGTCAGCAGCCCGGGACACAGCGCCTCCAGCGAAACCTGAAGAAAACATTTAAGATTGTTGGGACAGGTTGGTGGTCGCCATGTTTCCTCGCCTTGCTCAGCAATATCGATCGGTGGTCAAGGACCTGGTGATGAGCCTCCAGGCTCTGGCCACCAGCCTCAAGAAGCGTGGAGTCACGGCCACCTGCTACGTCTGTGATGACGGTCGGGATGACCATGGGGCCTCGTTTGTGGCCCAACTGGGAGACCAGCACATGGTGCGTTTTCTGGTCTCTGATTTCGGGATTAGTTGGGTGGAATCCCGCAATGGTCGCGAACTAGTGAAACTCGAAGGCGCTGAGGCCATCCAGGAGCTCCAGAGGGTGACACAGTTCCTGCAGCAGCCGACTGAGGAGTCCGTTCGCGAGACGGTCAAGACAGCCCAGCGATGAGCAGACGGGGGGAGCCGACGCTCCCCCGCTGATCGATCAAGCTGCCGAGCTGTCGTCCGTCGCGGAGGCCTTAGGAGCAGCCGAAGCACTCCTGGCTGCAGCAGCAAGAGGGCGCATCGAGTTGGCCGTCACCTCAGATCCCTCCGTAAGCTTCTGACGGACAAGCACCTCAATGGCATCCTTCGCCTCAGGGTTCTGCTCAAGCCAGGTGATGGTGTTGTCACGCCCCTGACCTATGTTGTCGCCCTCGTAGCTGTACCAAGCACCCTTACGGGTCACCACGCCGGTCTCTTCGGCCAGATCGAGCAAGCAGCCCAGGGTGCTGATGCCGCGGCCAAACAGGATGTCGAACTCGGCGATGCGGAATGGAGGAGCGACCTTGTTCTTCGCCACCTTGACCTTGGCCCGGATGCCGTACTCCTCGGTGCCGCGCTTGAGCGTTTGGATACGACGAATATCCAAACGCACCGAGGCATAGAACTTCAGAGCATTACCACCGGTGGTGGTTTCAGGGTTCCCGTAGGTGACACCGATCTTGAGGCGCAACTGGTTGAGGAAAATCACCGTGCAACCGGACTTGCCGATGTTGCCGGTGATCTTGCGCATCGCCTGGCTCATCAGCCTGGCCTGACTGCCGACAGCCAGATCACCCATCTCCCCTTCGATCTCCGCCCGAGGCGTCAGGGCGGCGACGGAGTCGACGACGACGATATCGACGGCGGCGGAGCGGACGAGCTGATCGACGATCTCTAGGGCCATCTCACCGGTATCCGGCTGAGAGACCAGCAGATTCTCGATATCAACGCCCAGAGACGCTGCATAGACCGGATCCAGAGCGTGCTCCGCATCCACAAAAGCCGCCACACCGCCGCGGCGCTGCACCTCGGCAATCGCATGGAGGGTCAGCGTGGTCTTACCCGAGCTTTCCGGCCCGTAGACCTCGACCACCCGTCCTTTCGGATAGCCACCACCAAGGGCGAGATCGAGGGTGAGTGCGCCGGTGGGGATCGTTTCGACCCGCATCCGGGAGGCATCTCCCAGACGCATGATCGAACCCTTGCCGAAATTTCGCTCAATTTGGCCAAGCACCAGATTGAGGGCTTTGTCTCTCTCTCCGGGGCGAGAGTCGGGACCGGGGGTCGGGGAGGATTTCACGTCGACTGGCATGGATGGAAACGGTAAGGGGCTGACGGGCGCTGACGACCACGGGCCGGGACAGCACAGAAAGCGCTGCGACCGGGACGACCGACGCCGGACAGACCATTCAGTGCCCTGCTAAACGCCATCTGTCCCATGTAGTACAGATGTACGTTAACGAATCAGGGCCAGCTCGCCAAGGGGGACGCAAACAGCTCCGGCTCAAGCCAATGCACTCCATCCGGCAACCCATGGCGATCCTGGGGCTTCAGGTATCCCCAGCTGACCAGGTAGCAGGGAAGATCGTCCAGCCCGGGGGTGCGATGCACAGCTTCGAGGGTGGCGCGGCGATCCTCGATGAACCCTCGCAGTCGGCGAACGGCACGCAGCTGGAGCAGCACCTCCGGCTTACTGCCATCTTCATGGCCATGCAGCAAAGCAGGCTGGAGATCGAGAGCGTCAAGGAGCTCTGCGGCAAAGGCACGGCCCTTGGTCGTGAGCACTGACCAAGCGACCCCCTCCGACTGAAAACGGCGAAGTCGGTCAACCACACCAGGGAACGGGCGATGCAACGCCAACCAGGAGGTCCTGTCCTTGGCGACAGCCTCCCGTCGCACCTGCTCCAGCGCCTGCTGAAGCACAGCGGGCTGCCAGCCTCGGGCCTCGAGCGACCGCTCGGTTCTACGGAGATAGTCAGCAGTGTCCTGGGGGGCACCGAGGAGCCGCAAGGGACTCTCCGCATCCATCAGCTCAGCGGCGAGGAGGACCATCTCCCAACCGTGATGAACCCAGGGACGACTGGAGCGAAACAGGGCGGGCAACTCAACAGGGAGCGCTGCTTCAGCGGCGGGGCCGATCAGACGAATGGAGGCTTGCCTGGCCGCCCACCAGTACTCCTCCATGCCATCGATGATCACGCCATCGAAATCGAAGACCAACAACGGAGAGTTGGACACGATCGAACCGGAAAAACTGGGCCGCTAGGATTCGAACCTAGGAATGGCGGGACCAAAACCCGCTGCCTTACCACTTGGCGACGGCCCATTGACTCCGAATCAGTGGCTACCCGCGGCAGCTCTGAACGGCGTTTGAATAGTTACCCACAGCGGAGTGACCTTCGTCAATCCATTCCTTCCGCAAAAGCACGCTGAGGGGACCGTCATCAGGGCGGAAACACCCGCAGTCGCTGTTGATCCGCCTGGCCGAACACATCGCTACGGAGGCGGTAACGAGCGATGAGATCGGCCTGCATGCGCCGAACTTCCTCGTTACGAGGCAAGAGTTCCACCGGACGCCCCTGGGGCACAACCACCTGCTCGACCGCCAGGCGACACTCCTCCAATGCGGCGAACGCATCCGCCTGATCATCAGGCAAGGCGGGGGCTTCATGAGCAAGCCGGCGCGAGAGCAACCGCTCGAGGGCCCGCTCCACCTGAGGCAGGGTGTCGGCCTTGATCACCAGAATCGGCACCCGCGCCTCCCGGGCCTGGCGGCGCAGGTCTGGTTGACGGCCCAGCCCTTGCCGAACACTGAGAACCACATCAGCCGCAGATAGATCGTCCACAAGCCGCACGGGCCAGCGATGGCGACGACTGGCCTCCTCCACCAGTCGGGGGGTGAGACCACAGCAGATCACCTGAAGAACATCCGGCGTCGAGGCAGCTTTGTGGGCTGCTTCGTGGGCTGCTTCGTGGGCTGCGTCTGAGGCTGGTTCCGAACCCAGTGCGGGCTGCCGTTGGTCCGAGACGTGACTGGGATCAGGCATCGGCACCATGGCGAGCCGTGGCGGCTCCCGAAGGTCCCGAGGTGGCCGAAGCCGCACCGCAAGGCCGGTGCCCTTGTCAGGCAATGGATCGCATCGGCGAACGGATCCATCAGAAGAGAGCTCCCGCTCTTCTGGCCGAGGGGTCTGCCCCCGCAGCAGGAGATCCACCGTGCGACCGACATCGGCATGCACCGCCCAGCGATGCCGGCTATGCATCTCAACGGCCAGGGGAAAGGTGGGCTCGGCCGCCCGCTCCAACACCGTTTTCTGACTGCGGCGCCGACGCGCTTCCTCGTCTCCAAGGGTGACCGATTCAATGCCGCCCACCAGATCACAGAGGGTCGGATTTTTAATCAGGTTCGCCAGGGCATTGCCGTGGGCGGTCGCCACCAGCATCACCCCCCGTTCCGCAATGGTGCGGGCCGCCTGCGCTTCCAGTTCAGTGCCGATCTCATCGATCACGATGACCTCGGGCATGTGGTTCTCCACGGCTTCGATCATCACCTGGTGCTGAAGCTCAGGACGGGCCACCTGCATGCGTCGGGCCCGGCCGATCGCAGGATGTGGGATGTCGCCATCGCCGGCGATCTCGTTGCTGGTGTCGATGACCACCACCCGCTTCTCCAGCTCATCGGCCAGCACCCTGGCGATCTCCCGAAGGGCCGTGGTCTTGCCCACACCAGGACGCCCCATCAGCAGGAGGGACTGACCGCTGTCGAGCAGATCCCGCACCATCGCCACGGTGCCAAAGACAGCGCGACCAACCCTGCAGGTGAGCCCCACCACGTCGCCGCGACGGTTTCGGATCGCACTGATGCGGTGCAGGGTGCGTTCAATCCCAGCCCTGTTGTCAGCACCGAACTGACCAAGCCGCTCCACCGTCGCCTGTAGATCGTCCCTGAGCAGACAACGCTCCCCAAGGGGCAGTGAGCGGCCCGGATATCGCGCTTCGGGCACCCGACCCAGATCGAGCACCACCTCAAGCAACTGCTCGCGCGAGGACTCCGTCTGCAGAGCAACCTGCACCTCAGCCGGCAACAGAGCCAGCAAGCGATCAAGATCGTCAGTGATCCGCTCGGTGCTCATGCGCCTCGGCCCACCACCATTCACCCAGCCATGAAGGCCTTCTAGCAGGCTTCCGGACCAGTGTGACGCTGCAACCAGGGTCGAATCAGCGCGCGGGCGCTAGCCAGTGCTCGTGACCAACCCTCAGGCCAGTCCCGCAAGTTCCGCCCTCGCTGCTGCGCCTCCTGGAGCCATGGCTGCACCAGGGTGCGGGCTTTCCCTCCGAAAGCCACCCCAGCCGGTGCTGAGTCAACCCCCTCAGGCAGCTGGGTGATTGTGGCCTCATTGGTGCCACCGGCCAGCTGCAGCGGGCCGGGGGGAGCGAACGGGAGCAACTGCTGCCACAGCTTCACAGCGGCTCGGGCCGTGCCGCTGCCCACATCCCCCGACATGGGTCGACCATCCAGTTGCCATAGAGGGCGTTGGCCGCAGGCACGCAGAACGGCGTGGCGCATCCAAAGCTCCCGTGCCAGATCGTCGACCGTGAGGCCATGGCCTTCCAGCCCACAGCTGACAGCCAAGCGTTTGAAGGGCACCTCCGCCTGCATCACAGGCGCCAGAGTGGCCTGAAAGGCAGCGATCCGACCAGGGGCCGTGTGGATCTCAAGGGCATCGGGCCGCAGCTCCCGAAGCAGGGCGGCCAGGTCGTCGCGGCCGATGATCGAATCGCGGCTCGTGATCAGGGCTAGAGGACAGGCGGGCAGACAGCGACCACAGCCATAACAGCGGTCAGGGAGAACCCCCACAAACTGATCAATCGCCAGTGCTGGGCAAACCCGCTCGCAAGGCCGCGTGCAATCGGGAGGGCAGCGCCCCGGATCAAATTCGGCCTTACGGAAATGAGCATCGCTGCCATCGCTGACGCTCACCATCAGCCATGGGCGACTGCCGATCTGATCCTCAGCCCAGGCCAAACCCTCCCGTGCAGCGAGCACGACGGCAGGATCAGCAGCCACATCCACGCAATGCACACCGGCAACGGCGTAGAGCGCACACAGATCAGCGATCGAAGGCAAATCCGTGTTGCTGGCCCCGCAGATGAGCTTGACCCAGCGTCCCTGCGCCAGGGCTCGCTCACCGGCATCGCCGCCCCCAGCAGCGATGGTCATGGGGTGGCTCAGGCCCCCAGCAAACGGGTCATGGGCTGCCAACGCAAAGCTCGGGCACCACCCATCTCCACCACCACCTTCAAGCGCGGCTCCCGTCGACAGAGCGCGCAGAGGGAAAGCAGCTCGGAGCGAGACAGGACCTGACCTTCAAGCAACCAGAGCACCACAGGCTGATCGCCCAGCATGCGCTCACCGAGCAGAGGCATGACCTCCTGCACCTCACCGACAGCGGCACCGCGCCCAACGCTCTGATGACCGAGGTGCGGCGGACGGACGCCATGCTTTTGGAAGAGGAAGACCTCCGGATCACCCAGGCCACGCGCCGTTGTGATGTGGGTGCGATAGCCAGCTGCCCGCAAACGACGCAACAAACGCGTCTCGGCACCACCTTCAAGAGGAGCATGGACAGCCATGCAGCCCTCAGCCTCGAGCTCGCGGCGGAATCCCCGTCCAGAGAGCAGCAGCGGCATGAACCCAGAACAGCTTTGGGGAGTCTGGCAGCAGGAGGAGGCTTGAGGGGACGGGGAACCGTCGTGGTGTAAGTTTTTTGTTTGCTCCGTGTTTCTGTGCCCGTCCGCTAGCCGGGCCTCCAGTTCACAGAGCAGGTCCGGCGATTGCGCCGGATCCCCAGGCCAGTGCAACCCCTGCCTTCGGGCACGTTGCCGGGAAACTGACCGGTCACTTCCGGACAAGTCCCAGCCAGCTGATTCGCTCGCTAGCCCCATTCCGAATCACGTCCCCTCAGGCGACGCGTTCCCGGCCATGACTGCGTTACTTCGATCAGCGCCCCCAGGCCCCCTTCCTTCTCGGATGGAGGTTGTCCACGCTGGCGTTTCTACCCCCCATGTCCATCGGCATCCTTGGGAAGAAGCTGGGTATGTCCCAGCTCTTCGACGAGCAAGGCAGAGCCGTCCCGGTCACCCTGATCGAGGCGGGCCCTTGCCGCATCACCCAACTCAAAACAAATGACACGGATGGCTATGCCGCCGTGCAGATCGGTTTTGGCGAAACCCGCGAAAAACTGATCAACAAGCCCGCTAAGGGTCACCTCGCCAAATCCGGCGAGGATCCGCTGCGCCACCTGAGCGAGTACCGCGTCGATGACGTGGCCGGACTCGAGCTCGGTGGTGCCATCACCGTTGGTGATTTCGAAGCGGGCCAAAAGGTGGACGTGAGCGGCGACACCATGGGTCGCGGTTTCGCCGGTTATCAGAAGCGCCACGGGTTCAGCCGCGGTCCGATGACCCACGGTTCCAAGAACCACCGCGAACCGGGTTCGACCGGCGCCGGCACGACACCGGGCCGCATCTACCCCGGCAAGCGCATGGCCGGCCGCTATGGCGGCAAAAAAATCACCACCCGTGGGCTCACGATTCTGAAGATCGACAGCGAGCGCAATCTGCTGGTGGTGAAGGGTTCCGTCCCGGGCAAGCCGGGCTCCCTGCTCAACATCCGGCCCGCCAAGCGTGTGGGTGACAAGCCCGCCAACGGAGGTAAGTGATGGCCAACTGTGTTGTTCGTGACTGGCAGGGCAAGGAAGCCGGCAAGGCAAGCCTTGACCTGAAGGTGGCCAAGGAGACCACCGCCCTAGACCTGATGCACCGTGCCGTCCTGCGTCAGCAGGCCCACAGCCGTCAGGGCACCGCCAGCACCCTCACCCGGGCGGAAGTCCGCGGTGGCGGTCGCAAGCCCTACAAGCAAAAAGGCACCGGCCGAGCCCGCCAGGGTTCGATCCGTACGCCTCTGCGTCCAGGTGGCGGCATCGTCTTCGGACCGAAGCCCCGCAGCTACAACCTTGCGATGAACCGCAAGGAGCGTCGCCTGGCCTTGCGCACCGCGCTGATGGCCCGCATCGAAGACCTCACGGTGGTGAAGGATTTCGGCAGCTCTCTGGAAGCACCGAAAACCCGTGAGATTACCGATGCGCTCGGTCGCCTCGGCATTGCCGATGGAGCCAAGGTGCTGATCATCCTTTCCAGCCCCTCTGAGGTGGTGCGCCGCTCGGTGCGCAACCTGGAGAAGGTGAAGCTGATCGCCGCCGATCAACTCAACGTCTTCGATCTTCTCAACGCCAACTCCCTGGTGATGGGCGAGGACGCACTCGCAACGATTCAGGAGGTCTACGGCGATGACTGAGCGCTTCACCGGACGTCTGGCCGATGTGATCCGCCGCCCGCTGATCACCGAAAAGGCCACCCGCGCACTGGAACTCAACCAGTACACCTTTGAGGTGGATCACCGCGCAGCCAAGCCCGACATCAAGGCTGCCGTTGAGCAGCTCTTCGATGTCAAGGTCACGGGCATCAGCACCATGAACCCGCCGCGGCGCAGCCGTCGCGTCGGTCGCTTCGCCGGCAAGCGTGCCCAGGTGAAGAAGGCCGTGGTGCGCCTGGCCGAGGGCAACTCCATCCAACTCTTCCCTGAGTCCTGAGGGGTCTGAAACGTCATGGCAATTCGTACTTTCCGCCCCTACACCCCCGGTACCCGCACCCGGGTGGTCACCGACTTCAGTGAGGTCACCGGCCGCAAGCCGGAACGTTCCCTTGTGGTGGCCAAGCACCGTCGCAAGGGACGCAACAACCGCGGTGTGATCACCTGCCGCCATCGCGGTGGTGGCCACAAGCGTCTGTATCGCGTTGTGGATTTCCGCCGCAACAAGCACGGCGTGCCCGCCAAGGTGGCCGCCATCCATTACGACCCCCACCGCAATGCGCGGCTGGCCCTGCTCTTCTATGCCGATGGTGAGAAGCGCTACATCCTGGCTCCGGCCGGTGTGACGGTCGGCCAGACCGTGGTCTCGGGACCTGAGGCACCGATCGAGGACGGCAACGCAATGCCGCTCTCGGCCATTCCCCTGGGCTCCAGTGTTCACTGCGTCGAGCTCTATGCCGGTCGTGGTGGCCAGATGGTGAGAACCGCTGGTGCCAGTGCCCAGGTGATGGCCAAAGAAGGCGACTATGTCGCCCTCAAACTGCCCTCCACCGAGGTGCGCCTGGTCCGACGTGAGTGCTACGCCACCCTCGGCGAAGTGGGCAACTCCGAGATCCGCAACACCAGCCTGGGCAAGGCAGGTCGCCGTCGCTGGCTGGGACGTCGTCCTCAGGTCCGCGGCAGTGTCATGAACCCCTGCGACCACCCCCACGGTGGTGGTGAGGGTCGGGCACCGATCGGCCGCTCCGGTCCTGTCACCCCTTGGGGTAAGCCGGCCCTGGGTCTCAAGACCCGCAAGCGGAACAAGCCGAGTAACAAGTTCGTCCTCCGCAAGCGTCGTAAGACGTCCAAGCGGAGCCGTGGCGGACGCGACTCCTGATGTTGTTCACCGATCTGTCGTTCGCCTAATCCGCCATGGGACGTTCACTTAAAAAAGGCCCTTTCATTGCTGACAGCCTGCTGCGCAAGGTTGAAAAGCAAAACGCCGCCGACGACAAGTCGGTGATCAAGACGTGGTCTCGGGCCTCCACCATCCTGCCGATGATGATCGGCCACACCATTGCCGTTCACAACGGCAAGACCCACGTGCCGGTCTTTGTGACCGAGCAGATGGTGGGTCACAAGCTGGGCGAATTCGCCCCCACCCGCACCTTCAAGGGCCACATCAAAGACAAGAAAGGAGGCCGCTGAGACCATGACCACGTCATCCCCAACGGCCACCACCGCCCGGGCACACGGTCGCTTCATCCGCGGCTCTGTGTCCAAGGTGCGCCGTGTCCTCGACCAGATCCGCGGCCGCAGTTATCGCGACGCGCTGATCATGCTCGAGTTCATGCCCTATCGCTCCACCGGCCCGATCACCAAGGTGCTTCGGTCGGCTGTGGCCAATGCCGAGCACAACCTGGGCCTTGATCCCTCCTCCCTGGTGATCTCCCAGGCCAGTGCCGACATGGGCCCTGCCATGAAGCGGTATCGGCCCCGCGCCCAAGGTCGCGCCTACGCGATCAAGAAGCAGACCTGCCACATCAGCATTGCTGTGGCAGCTCAGACCGACTCCTGACCCCCGAGCACACCGACTGATGGGACACAAAATCCATCCAACCGGCTTACGCCTGGGGATCACCCAGGAGCACCGGTCCCGCTGGTACGCCTCCAGCAAGAGCTATCCGACTCTTCTCCAAGAAGACGATCGGATCCGCAAGTTCATCCACAAGAAATACGGCGCTGCCGGCATCAGCGATGTGCTGATCGCTCGAAAGGCCGACCAGCTTGAGGTTGAACTCAAGACAGCACGCCCCGGCGTGCTGGTCGGCCGCCAGGGCAGCGGCATTGAAGAGCTGCGTAGTGGCATTCAAAAGACCGTCGGAGATCTGAGCCGTCAGGTACGGATCAACGTGGTTGAAGTCGAGCGTGTCGACGCTGATGCCTTCCTGCTGGCCGAGTACATCGCCCAGCAACTCGAGAAGCGCGTGGCGTTCCGACGCACCATCCGCATGGCCGTGCAACGGGCCCAGCGGGCTGGTGTGCTCGGCCTGAAGATCCAGGTGAGCGGCCGCCTCAATGGCGCCGAGATCGCCCGAACCGAATGGACGCGTGAAGGACGTGTGCCCCTGCACACCCTCCGCGCCGACATCGATTACGCCACCAAAGTGGCCAGCACCACCTACGGGGTGCTGGGCATCAAGGTGTGGGTGTTCAAAGGCGAAGTGCTGGGCGACGAGGCCCGGCAGCAACTGCCTGTGGGGGCAACCCCACGGCGTCGGGCCGGTCGCAGGCCCCAACAGTTCGAAGACCGCTCTAACGAGGGTTGAACAGGAGGCCTGAACCATGCTGAGTCCAAAACGCGTCAAATTCCGTAAGCAGCAGCGCGGCCGCATGCGCGGCATCGCCACCCGAGGCAACACCATTGCCTTTGGTCAGTTCGCGCTGCAGGCACAGGAGTGTGGCTGGATCACCTCGCGCCAGATCGAGGCCAGCCGTCGTGCCATGACCCGTCACGTCAAACGTGGCGGCAAGATCTGGATCCGGATCTTCCCCGACAAACCGATCACGATGCGCCCCGCTGAAACCCGTATGGGTTCCGGTAAGGGCAACCCAGAATTCTGGGTGGCCGTGATCAAGCCGGGGCGGGTGCTCTTCGAGATGGGCGGTGCCGAAATCACCCCCGAGATCGCACGGGAGGCCATGCGCCTGGCGCAGTACAAGCTGCCCGTGAAAACCAAGTTCATCTCCCTGGACGACCAGGAGAAAGCCGCCGCTGGCAGCGATGCCAAGGCAGCGTCCACCGCAACCGTGGAGGCCTGACCATGGCACGCCCCAATGCTTCCGAGCTGCGCCAGCTCACCGACGCAGACATCAACGAGCAGATCGACGGCCTTCGCCGCGAACTGTTTGATCTGCGCTTTCAGCAAGCCACCCGGCAGCTGAGCAATACGCACCGCTTCAAGCAAAGCCGCATCAAGCTGGCCCAGCTGCTGACGGTGCAAGCGGAGCGTCAGCGCTCCGCCGCTTCCTGACCCCCTAAGGAGAACCAGACATGGCAACCAAGGAAAGGGTCGGCACCGTCGTCAGCGACAAGATGGACAAAACGGTGGTGGTTGCGGTGGAGAACCGCTTCCCTCATCCCATCTACCAGAAGACGGTCAGCCGCACCACTCGCTACAAAGCCCACGACGAGGACAACAGCTGCCGCGTCGGCGACCGGGTTCGGATCACCGAAACCCGCCCACTGAGCCGTCACAAACGCTGGGCAGTCGCCGAAGTGCTCAGCCACAGCGCCAAGGCTGAGGAGGCCGCGAAATGATTCAGCAGGAAACCTATTTGACCGTCGCTGATAACAGCGGCGCCAAGCGCATCCAGTGCATCCGCGTGCTGGGCAGCAACCGTCGCTACGCCCATGTCGGTGATGTGATCGTGGCCGCTGTCAAAGACGCCATGCCCAACATGGGCGTGAAGAAGTCCGATGTGGTCAAGGCTGTGGTGGTCCGCACCAGGCACACCCTCCGTCGCGACACGGGTAACTCGATCCGCTTCGACGACAACGCGGCCGTGATCATCAACGCGGACAACAATCCGCGGGGCACTCGCGTCTTCGGACCGGTTGCCCGGGAATTGCGCGAGCGCAACTTCACCAAAATCGTCTCCCTTGCTCCGGAGGTGATCTGAGATGGCAACCGCAACTCCCAAAACCAGCACGAGCGAGCGCATCAAGATGCGTCTGCGCAAAGGTGACACCGTTCAGGTGATCACCGGCAAAGACAAGGGCAAGACCGGTGAGGTGCTGCGCACCCTGCCAAACGAGAACCGCGTGATCGTGCAGGGCATCAATCAGCGCACCCGCCACGTCAAGCCCACCCAGGAAGGTGAAAGCGGTCGGATCGTCACGGAAGAGGCCTCACTGCATGCCTCCAACGTGATGCTCTACTCCACCGAAAAGAAGGTCGCCAGCCGCGTTGAAGTGGTGATCGAAAAAGACGGCACCAAGAAGCGCCGCCTCAAGAAAACCGGCGAAGTGATCGATTGATCACCCGGCCCGTCTTCTGACCAAGTCCAGAAGTCCTCATCCCCCAGCCATGTCACTCAAACAGCGCTACAGGGAGACCATTCAGCCCAAATTGCTGAAAGACCTGAGTCTCTCCAACATCCACGAAGTCCCCAAGGTGGTGAAAGTCACCGTCAACCGGGGTCTCGGCGAAGCCGCCCAGAACGCGAAGTCCCTTGAGGCCTCCGTGACGGAACTGGCGCAGATCACCGGCCAGAAGGTTGTGGTGACCCGTGCCAAGAAGGCCATCGCCGGCTTCAAGATCCGTCAGGGCATGCCAATCGGCTGTGCCGTCACCCTTCGTGGAGACCGCATGTATGCCTTCCTGGAGCGCCTGATCAATCTGGCTCTGCCCCGCATCCGCGATTTCCGCGGTGTGAGCCCCAAGAGCTTTGACGGCCGTGGCAACTACACCCTGGGGGTGAGGGAACAGATCATCTTCCCTGAGATCTCCTTCGACAAGATCGACGCCATCAGGGGCATGGACATCACCATCGTGACCACTGCCCGCACGGATGAAGAGGGCCGGGCCCTCCTCCGCGAGATGGGAATGCCATTCCGCAGCAACTGAGCCCCCCTCGGAAACCACTATGGCCAACCACGACCCTATTTCCGACATGCTCACCCGCATCCGCAATGCGAGTGAGAAACGTCATCAGACCACCAAAGTTCCCGCCTCTCGGATGTCCCGCAGCATCGCCAAGGTGCTGCAGCAGGAAGGCTTCATCGCTGAAATCAGCGAAGAAGGCGAAGGCGTGCAGGCGCACCTTGTGCTCGAACTCAAGTACAGCGGCAAGCACCGTCAGCCCACCATTCGCTCCATGCAGCGTGTAAGCAAGCCGGGCCTGCGCATCTACAAGAACACCCGTGGCCTCCCCAAAGTGTTGGGCGGTCTTGGAGTGGCGATCATCTCCACATCCAAGGGTGTAATGAGCGACCGCGATGCCCGCAAGCAGGGCGTCGGTGGTGAAGTGCTCTGCTACGTCTATTGATCCGGAGCCAGAACCATGTCTCGTATCGGTAAATCCCCCATCCCCATCCCCGACAAGGTGAGCGTGAGCCTCGATGGTCTCGCGGTCACCGTGAAGGGCCCGAAGGGCGAACTGAAGCGCACCCTCCCTGAGGGTGTGACCATTAGCCAGGTGGAGAACACTCTGGTGGTGGCTCCCAGCAGCGACAAGCGCCGCTCCCGTGAGCGTCACGGTCTCTGCCGCACCCTGGTGGCCAACATGGTCGAAGGTGTCAGCACCGGATTCAGCAAGAAGCTGGAAATCGTCGGTGTGGGCAACCGAGCCCAGGTGAAAGGCAAGAACCTTGTCGTAAGTGCCGGTTACAGCCACCCCGTTGAGATGATTCCTCCCGACGGAATCACCTTTGCGGTGGAGAACAACACCAACGTCACCGTCTCCGGAACCGACAAGGAATTGGTGGGCAATGAAGCCGCCAAGATCCGCGCCATCCGCCCACCTGAGCCCTACAAGGGCAAGGGCATCAAATATGCGGGCGAGCGCATCCTGCGCAAGGCCGGCAAGTCGGGCAAGAAGTAACCCCCTGCCAGACCCCCTTCCGCATTTCCCACCATGTCGACTCTTTCCCGCAAACAACAGACCCAGAAGCGCCACCGGCGCCTGCGTCGCCAAATCAGCGGCTCCGCCGAGCGTCCCCGGCTGGCAATTTTCCGCTCCAACAACCACATTTACGCCCAGGTCATCGACGACGAGGCCCAGAGCACCCTTTGCTCAGCCTCTACCGTCGACAAGGACCTGCGCACCAGTCTCAAAGCCAACGCTGGAAGCTGCGATGCCTCCGTCGCCGTTGGCGAACTGGTGGCCAAACGCGCCCTCGCCAAGGGGATCCAACAGGTGGTCTTCGATCGCGGCGGCAACCTGTACCACGGACGGGTGAAAGCCCTTGCCGATGCCGCCCGGGAAGCGGGCCTGCAATTCTGACCCTGCTCTCACCATGACCGAACCCAACACCCAGACCAACCCCAACGACATCCCGGCAGCATCCGATGTACCTGCAGCCGCCGAAGGGCAGCAGGAGCAGCGCCGGGGCCGTGGCGACCGCGACCGCGGTGATCGCCGTGGTGGTGGACGCCGTGGCGACCGCCGCAACCAGGAGCGTGACTCCGAATGGCAGGAGCGCGTGGTGCAAATCCGCCGCGTGTCCAAGACCGTCAAGGGCGGTAAGAAAATGAGCTTCCGAGCCATCGTCGTTGTCGGCAACGAGAAAGGTCAGGTCGGCGTGGGTGTCGGCAAGGCCGGCGATGTGATCGGTGCTGTTCGCAAGGGCGTGGCCGATGGCAAGAAGCATCTGGTGAAGGTGCCTCTGACCCGCCACAACTCCATTCCCACCCTGTCCAATGGTCGCGATGGCGCCGCCAGCGTGCTGATCCGCCCCGCCGCTCCTGGTACGGGTGTGATCGCGGGCGGTTCGATCCGCACCGTGCTGGAACTGGCCGGCATCAAGAACGTGCTTGCCAAGCGCCTGGGCAGCAAGACTCCCCTCAACAATGCGCGGGCTGCCATGGTGGCCCTCGAGGCTCTCCGCACCCACAAGGAGACCGCCAAGGAACGGGGGATCTCCCTCGAGCAGATCTACTCCTGATTCCCCATGACTCTCCGACTCGACAATCTCAAGGCCAACGCCGGCGCCCGACGCCGCAAACTGCGCAAGGGTCGCGGCATCGCCGCCGGCCAGGGCGCCAGCTGCGGCTTCGGCATGCGCGGCCAGAAGTCACGTTCCGGCCGACCCACCCGCCCCGGCTTCGAGGGTGGCCAGATGCCCCTTTACCGCCGGGTACCGAAGCTCAAGCACTTCCCACTGGTGAACCCAAAGTTCTTCACTGTGGTGAACGTGTCTGCCCTCAATGAGCTCAAGGCCGGCAGCACCGTCAACCTCGACTCCCTAGTCAAGGAAGGGGTTGTGACCAGCCCCAAGCATCCGCTCAAGATCCTTGGCAATGGTGAGCTGAAGGTGAAACTCACCGTTCAGGCTGCGGCCTTCACCGCCTCCGCCCGCACCAAGATTGAAGCCGCTGGCGGCAGCTGCGAACTGCTCGACTGAATCCTCACGGATCCGCCAGTGCAGATCTAAGGTCTGAGCCGTCCGCAGTCCCCTGGTCTGCGGACGGCTTTTTGGCATCAAGCCCTTTCATTTCCATTCATCCATGCTCGTCAGTCGGGGTCGCAATCCCAGCGCCGGAGAGGTGATCACCCAGCTGGTGCAGAACAAAGAGTTGCGCGGTCGAGTGCTCACCACCCTCGGTCTGTTGATGCTCGTGCGCCTTGGGATTTACATCCCCATGCCCGGCATCGACCGGGTGGCCTTCCAGGACTTCCTGAAGCAAGGCGGCCAACTGATCGGCTTCCTCGACATCTTCACCGGAGGAGGCATCTCCACCCTGGGCGTCTTCGCCCTAGGGATCCTGCCTTTTATCAATGCCTCGATCATCCTTCAGTTGCTGACAGCGGCGCTGCCGCAACTCGAGGACCTTCAGAAGAATGAGGGCGAGGCCGGGCGACGCAAAATCGCCCAGATCACCCGCTATGTGGCTCTGGGCTGGGGACTGCTGCAGAGCATCGTCTTCGCGATGATCCTGCGCCAGTACGCAGTGGAAGGTCTCAGCGAGACGGTGTTCGTGGCTCAAACCGCGCTAGCACTGGTCACGGGATCGATGGTGGTGATGTGGATCAGTGAGGTCATCACCGAACGGGGCATCGGTCAGGGCGCCTCGCTTGTGATTTTCCTGAACATCGTGGCCACCCTGCCGCAGGCGCTCGGGGCCACGATCGAAAAGGCTCAGACCGGAGACCGCAATGATGTCCTGGGCATCATTGTTCTGGTGCTGGTGTTCCTGGTCACGATCGTGGGCATCATTTTCGTGCAGGAGGGCGCCCGACGACTGCCGATTGTGAGCGCCAAGCGCCAGGTGGGCGGCACCGCCCTTTTGCCCAGTCGTCAGAGCTATTTGCCTCTGAAGCTCAATGCCGGTGGCGTGATGCCCATCATCTTTGCCTCGGCACTGATCTTCTTGCCGATCACCATCGCCAATTTCACCAAGAATCCGCTGCTGATCCGCGCCTCCAGCGCCCTCAGCCCTGGCGCACCGAATCCCTGGCCCTATGCCCTGCTCTTCTTCGCATTGATCCTGGGATTTGCCTATTTCTACGCTTCGCTCACCGTGAATCCGAGCGATATCGCCTCCAATCTCAAAAAGGGTGGCGTGGCGATTCCAGGGGTGCGACCAGGCAGTGCCACGGCGACCTATCTCTCTGGGGTGCAAAACCGACTCACCTTGCTGGGGGGCCTCTTCCTTGGTGCGGTGGCGATCATCCCTTCCGCGGTGGAGCGAGCCACAGGAGTCACGACCTTCCAGGGCCTGGGTGCCACCTCGCTCCTGATTCTGGTCGGCGTGGCGATTGACACCGCCAAGCAAGTTCAGACCTACGTGATCTCCCAGCGCTACGAAGGACTTGTGCGGCAATAGGCACGTTTTCGATACGCAAAAAACACGCAATGAGCACGGCAACGTGCTTTTGCCTGACATACCCCCGATTCCCTGATCCTCCTCTTCCCACGACTACAGCCATGAAGAACCGCCTCCTCTTCCTCGGCCCCCCGGGCGCCGGCAAGGGAACCCAGGCCGCACGCCTCTCCGCAAGCCACGGCATGAAGCACCTCTCCACCGGAGATCTGCTCCGTTCCGAAGTAGCCGCCGGCAGCGACCTGGGCAAGGAAGCCGAAGCGGTCATGAACACCGGAGAACTGGTCAGCGACACCCTGGTGCTCGCCATCGTCAAGGCCCAGCTCGGCAGCCTTGATGGCGGGGGCTGGCTGCTTGACGGTTTTCCTCGCACCGTTGTTCAGGCCGAGGCCCTGGCACCACTGCTCGACAGCCTCAAGCAACCCCTCGAAGCCGTAGTGCTTCTGGAGCTCGATGACGCGGTGCTCATTGAACGAATGCTCGCCCGCGGCCGCGCTGACGACACTGAAGACGTGATCCGCCACAGACTCGAGGTCTATCGCGAGAAGACCGCTCCATTGATTGATTACTACCGCCAGCAGGGCTTACTGCTCTCGGTCGAGGCCCAGGGCAGCGTCGAGGCGATCACCGAGCGGATCGAACAAGCGCTTCAAGGGTCTTGATAGACCCGCTGTGATAGGTTAGCTGTTTGGAATTTTGGAGAGCCACACCCCATGAAGGTGCGCGCCTCGGTCAAGAAAATGTGCGACAAGTGCCGTGTGATTCGCCGCCACGGCCGGGTCATGGTCATCTGCACCAACCCCAAGCACAAGCAGCGCCAGGGCTGATCCCCAGCTGCCGGACCTGAGGTTCAGCTCTGACAGCAGAGCCCCTCAGGCCATCGCCTCAACTGCCGACACCGTCGGCCCCCGTCCCCCCTTCGATTGATTGCTCAGTGGCAAGGATTGCTGGCGTCGACATTCCCCGCGACAAGCGGATCGAAGTCGCCCTCACCTACATCTATGGAATTGGCCCCACCCGGGCCCGGACCATCCTGTCCAAGACCGGTGTCAACCCTGACATCCGCGTCAAGGATCTGGAGGATGGCGATGTGCAGAAACTGCGCGGCGCCACCGAGGCCTACACAATCGAAGGTGATCTGAGGCGTCAGGAGGGCATGGCCCTTAAGCGCCTGCAGGACATCGGCTGCGTCCGTGGCCGTCGCCACCGCATGAGTCTTCCTGTGCGCGGCCAGCGCACTCGCACGAATGCCCGCACCCGCCGTGGCGCGCGCAAAACTGTCGCTGGCAAGAAGAAGTGAGGCGAAGCCGCTGACGCCCGTCGTCACCGACCGCCCGCCCCTGACATCTCCCCCTATTCGCCTCCAGGCCCCAGCCCATGGCCAAACCCGCCAAAAAATCAGGCCCCAAGAAGGCCAAGCGCAACGTCCCGAACGGCGTTGCACACATCCAAAGCACCTTCAACAACACGATCGTTTCGATCACCGACACCACCGGCGAGGTCATCTCCTGGTCGTCGGCTGGAGCGAGCGGTTTCAAAGGCGCGCGCAAGGGCACACCTTTCGCAGCGCAGACCGCTGCCGAAGCAGCCGCCCGCCGTGCTCTCGAGCAGGGCATGCGTCAGATCGAGGTGCTGGTGCGTGGTCCCGGTTCAGGCCGTGAAACCGCCATCCGCGCCCTCCAAGTGGCCGGGCTGGAGATCACCCTGATCCGCGATGTCACGCCGCTTCCCCACAACGGCTGCCGCCGTTCCAAGCGCCGTCGCGTCTGATCGACGTTCCGCCCCCAGGTTTCCTTCCCTCCTCCCCGCTACAGACCGTGCTGCAATACCAGATCGACCGTATCGAGCATCAGATCGCTGATGATCGCGCTCAGACCGGTGTATTTCTCATCGGTCCCCTGGAGCGTGGCCAGGCAACCACCCTCGGCAATGCCCTGCGTCGGGTGTTGATGGGAGGCCTGGAAGGCAGCGCCGTCACCGCGGTACGCATTGCCGGCGTCAACCATGAATACGCCACCGTTCCCGGAGTTCGAGAGGACGTTCTCGACATCCTCCTGAACTGCAAACAGCTGAGCGTCAACAGCCGCACCAGCGAGCTGGAAATCGGTCGGCTTGTTGTCTCTGGTCCCGCTGAAGTGAAGGCCCGTGACCTGCAGTTTTCCTCCCAGGTGCAGGTGGTGGATCCGGAGCGACCGATCGCAACGGTGAGTGATGGTCACAGCCTGGAGCTGGAAGTCCATGTGGAGCGCGGCATCGGCTATCGCCCCGTTGACCGCCACAACGAAGACACCAGTGCCATCGATCTGCTTCAGATCGACGCCGTGTTCATGCCCGTACAACGGGTGAACTTCAGCATCGATGAAACGGCCGTTGCCGAAGGTGGATCTGCTCGTGAGCGGGTGCGCATGGAGGTGGTCACCGACGGTTCGATCACTCCCGATGACGCCATTGCTCAGGCGGCCAACCAGCTGATCGAACTCTTCCAGCCTCTGGCCACGGTCACGATGGTGGAGGAGCCCGGACTCGAGCCCGAGCCATCCGCAGAGGCCCAGATCCCCCTCGAGGAACTCAACCTCTCGGTTCGGGCCTACAACTGCCTGAAGCGTGCCCAGGTGAATTCCGTCTCCGATCTTATGGGCTTCAGTTACGAAGACCTGCTTGAGATCAAGAACTTCGGCTCCAAGTCAGCCGATGAGGTGATCGAAGCCCTCGAGCGCATCGGCATCTCGATCCCCCAGAGCCGCACCAGCGCCTGATTCCATCCGTTCGTCCCACCTCCGCACCTGAACCATGCGTCACCAATGTCGAGTTCCCCAGCTGGGTCGTCCGGCTGACCAGCGCAAGGCCATGCTCCGTGGCCTCACCACCCAGCTGATTCGTGAGGGTCGTGTGACCACCACCAAGGCCCGTGCCAAAGCCCTGCGTGATGAGGCCGAGCGCATGATCACGCTGGCCAAGGACGGCAGCCTCGCAGCCCGCCGCCGCGCCATCGGCTACATCTTTGATAAGCAACTCGTTCATGCCCTGTTCGACAAGGCTCAGGATCGCTACGGCGACCGGAACGGGGGCTACACCCGAATCACCCGCACGGTGCCCCGTCGTGGTGACAACGCCGAGATGGCGATCATCGAATTGGTCTGATCCAGACATCAGCGCTGTTCTCCGAATCCTCGACTGTCGAACCCTCGTCTGTCTCTGACGGCCCCATCCGGAAACGGATTGCCATCAGTGTGCAGTACGAGGGTTCCCTGTTTTGTGGATGGCAGCGGCAACGCCAAGGCACCAGCGTGCAAGGGGTCCTGGAGAGCGCGATCGCGGAGCTGGATCCCTTCCGCCCGATCCAGGCCGTTGCTGCCGGTCGTACCGATGCAGGAGTTCACGCCGCTGGCCAGGTGGTGCATTTCGACTGCTGCGGACCGATTCCTGCGAGCCGCTGGGCGCCGGCACTCAATGGGCGCCTACCCAAGAGCATCCGCGTGCGTGAAGCCGTGGAACGCCCTCTGGACTGGCATGCCTGCCACTCAGCCACCTACCGGCGCTATCGCTACACGATCTACAACGGGCGCCGTCCGAACCTGTTCCTCAGCCCCTGGACGTGGCACCGCTACCAGCTGCGCCTCGACGAGGGCGCGATGGCTCAGGCGTTAGAGGGAATGCTGGGACTGCATGACTTTTCAGCCTTCATGCGTGCCGGCAGCCGCCGCGCCCATGCCCGCACCACGATTCAGGATGTGAACCTGGAACGGCAAGGGGACCTGGTGGTCATGGACATCCAGGCCAGTGGTTTTCTCTATGGAATGGTGCGACTGCTCACCGCACAACTCGTGGCAGTGGGAGAACATCGACTCAGCCCTTCCGCCTTCGAACAACGCTGGCGGGAACGGCGTCGCCACGAAGTCAAGGAGGCCGCGCCACCCCAGGGCCTCTGCCTGCTGCGAGCTGGCTATACCGAGGCAATCTTCAGTGAGGGTGGGTGGTACGATTGCCAACCGCGGTATTTTCTGGCATCGAGTGATCCGCCACCGGATCCTCCTTCCATGCCAGAACGCCACTGAACCATTCCGGAGGCAGTGTTCGTTCACTGCACCGGCCAGAACGGCCCGCCACCTCATCAGCAATCAGCCCTGTTCCAGGGAGGAATCCACGACGAGGTAAGCTCTTTGTTTGAGCTCGGATCAGAGGGCGGTGACGCAATCTGATCCCATCTGCCCAGCTCCGCCAGCTCAGGTGGGGCATACCCGAACCGGCATGCCGGCGTGATGAACAAGACATCCGTTCCCTCCATCGATTCGATCGAACGCCAGTGGTACCTGGTGGACGCTGAGAATCAGACCCTCGGCCGACTCGCCACCGAGGTGGCATCTGTCCTGCGCGGCAAGACCAAGGCCTGCTACACCCCACACCTCGACACTGGCGATTTTGTGGTCGTCATCAATGCCGACAAGGTGCGTGTCAGCGGTAACAAGCCCCAGCAGAAGCTGTATCGCCGTCACTCCGGACGTCCGGGCGGCATGAAGGTTGAAACCTTCGCTCACCTGCAGGAGCGCCTGCCTGAGCGCATCGTGGAGAAAGCCATCAAGGGCATGCTTCCCCACAACGCTCTGGGCCGCCAGCTGTTCCGCAAGCTCAAGGTCTACAAAGGCAGCGAGCATCCCCATGCTGCTCAGCAGCCCAAGCCCCTCGCGCTCGATCCCGCCGCTTCCGCCCAATGAGCACCTCTAATTCCGTCGTCTACTGGGGCACTGGTCGCCGCAAGACCTCCGTGGCCCGCGTCCGCCTGGTCCCCGGCAACGGCACGATCACCATCAATGGTCGCCCGGGTGACAATTATCTGAACTACAACCCGGCCTACATCGCCGCCGTCAAGGCTCCTCTGCAGACCCTCGGCCTCACCGCCGACTATGACGTGCTGGTGAATGTCCGTGGTGGTGGCCTCACCGGTCAGGCCGACGCCATCAAGCAGGGTGCAGCCCGAGCCCTCTGCGAGCTGTCGGCGGACAACCGCAAGCCGCTCAAAGTTGAAGGTCACCTCAGCCGCGACCCCCGTGCCAAGGAACGTCGCAAGTACGGCCTCAAGAAAGCCCGCAAGGCTCCTCAGTTCTCCAAGCGCTGATCCCTGTCATGCCCAAGCCCGAAATTCATCCCACCTGGTATCCCGACGCCAAGGTGATCTGCAATGGAGAGGTGGTCATGACCACTGGCTCCACCCAGCCGGAGATTCACGTCGACGTCTGGAGCGGCAATCATCCCTTCTTCACTGGAACCCAGAAGATCCTCGACACCGAGGGCCGCGTGGACCGCTTCATGCGCAAATACGGCATGGGTGGCGCCGGACAGGCTGCTGGCGAAAAGAAAGCCGCTGACAGCTCCAAATCCGATGCTGCCAGCAAGGAAGAAGCTGCTGCCGACGCCTGAACAAGGCCTCCCTGTCCAGGGTCTGATGACACCTGCACTTACCACCCCCGGCCCCGGACAAGCGTCTGAGGTCGGGGGTCTTTTGATCACCGCCTGCCTGAGGGGATGGACAGCTCAACCCTGATCAGCCGCTTGGAAGCCGCCAGCACCAGCTTCCGAACCCTGGAGCGTCAGCTGGCGGATCCAGATGTGGCTGCAGATCCCAAACGCCTGGAGACGATCGCCAGGGAGCGCGCGCGACTGGAACCCCTGGTGCAGGATTACGCGAGCCTGAATCAGATCGAGGTGGAGCTCGATCAGACCCGTGCGCTCTTGCGGGACAGCCGCGGCGATACCGCCATGGAGGAGCTCGCTCAGCAGGAGCTGCAGGCCCTCCAGGACCGCCATGACGAACTGGTCAGACGGGTCACCCTGGCGTTGCTTCCCCGCGATCCACGGGATGAACGCAGCGTGATGCTGGAGATTCGCGCCGGTGCCGGCGGCGATGAGGCCTGCCTCTGGGCAGGCGATCTGGCTCGGATGTATGAGCGCTATGGCAGCCGCCGGCAGTGGTCCGTGCAACCGGTCAGCGCCAACATCGCCGATCTCGGCGGCTATCGGGAACTCATCCTCTCGGTCAAGGGGGATGCGGTGTTCAGCCAACTGAAATTCGAAGCTGGGGTCCATCGCGTGCAGCGGGTGCCCGCCACCGAATCCCAGGGCCGTGTCCACACGTCCACCGCCACTGTGGCCGTGATGCCAGAGGCGGACCCGGTGGAGGTGCAGATCGATCCCACCGAACTTGAGATCAGCACAGCGCGCTCAGGGGGAGCGGGCGGCCAGAACGTCAACAAGGTGGAAACGGCCGTGGACCTGCTCCATAAACCGACTGGGATCAGGGTGTTCTGCACCCAGGAACGCTCCCAGCTTCAGAACAGGGAACGGGCCATGGAGATCCTGCGCGCCAAGCTTTACGAGCGACAGCTGGCAGAAGCGAACGCAAAGGAGAGCTCAGCCCGCAGGGCTCAGGTGGGGACAGGCGATCGCAGCGAAAAAATTCGCACCTACAACGCCAAAGACAACCGAGTGACCGACCACAGGCTGGGGCGCAATTTCAGTCTTGATCCGGTGCTGGAGGGTCAGTTAGAAGATGTGATCGGCGCCTGCATCGCTGAGGAACAGCGCGCCAAGCTCGAGGCCCTCAGTGACGACACGGACGCCTGAGACTCAGGCCCCGATCACATATTTGGCCCACTCGCTGCGACGGCCTGAATCAATCTGACGGGTGGCCTCAAAGCTGAGGCTGCTCAAGGGCCGACGCGGCACCCGGCGCAGGGGCATGTTCGCCTCCTGAGGAGTGCGGTTTCCCTTGCGCACATTGCAGCGCAAACAGGCGGTGGTCACGTTCTCCCAGGTGTCGTCCCCACCACGACTGCGGGGCAGAACATGGTCGATCGAAAGCTGATCGCCACGGCTTCCGCAGTATTGGCAGCAGTGGTTGTCGCGCTGAAACAGGTTGCGGCGGGTCAGCGGCAACTGACGGAACGGAACGCGCACGAACTGGCGCAACCGAATGACCGTCGGCACCAGCAGATCGGCACGCACGCAGTGGTCAGGATCATGTTCCAGGCCCTCGGCCTTTCCTTTGAGCAACATCACCATGGCCCGACGCCAGGTGGTGATATTCAGCGGCTCGTAGGACGCATTGAGAACGAGAACCTGGCCCATGCCAGCCCCCTGATTAAGCGGCATGCTATCGGCATCCAACCCCTGTCAAGGTGTCCTTCACGACCGAGCCAATGACGCCCCTGCGGGACACGGAAGCGCCCGATCCCCGTCAGAGGGCCTGGCTGGAGGTATCACCAGCGGCCATCGAAGCCAATGCCCGGTCCCTTCGCGGCCTGCTGCTGCCATCCTGCGCGCTGATGGCGGTCGTGAAGGCCGATGGCTATGGCCATGGAGCCGTCACCGTGGCCCGTGCGGCCGTAGTGGGCGGCGCCAGCCAGCTCGGTGTGGCCACGCTGCAGGAAGGGATCGAACTCAGGAAGGCCGGACTGGATCAGCCCGTTCTGGTGCTGGGAAACCTCACCCAACCGGAGGAGCTGCGGGCCTGCCTGCATTGGCAACTGATGCCAACCCTGAGCAGCATGCGCGAAGCGCTGCTCTGCCAAAACCTCGCCAGTGGCAGTGGGCGTCCTTTCCGTGTCCAGCTGAAACTGGACACGGGGATGACGCGCCTGGGTTGCGACTGGGAAGAAGGGCCACGGCTGGCAGCGGCGATTGGGCAGCTGGATCAGATCCAACTCAGCGGGGTTTACAGCCACCTGGCCCTCGCCGATGGCGAGCCTGAAGGCGAGGGTGACCGGGTCACAGCCCTGCAGCAACAACGGTTTGAATCGGTTCTGCAACACCTGCCCGCCGGCGGCCCCTTGCGTCATCTCGCCAACTCGGCCGGGACGCTGCGCAGCCAGGCTCTCCATCACGACCTTGTCCGCGTTGGCCTGGCGCTCTATGGCCATTGCCCAAGCCCGCATCTGGATGGAGCCATAGCCCTGGAGCCGGCCATGGCCGTCAAAGCACGCGTGACCTTGATTCGCCAGGTGTCCGCCGGCGTTGGGGTCAGCTACGGGCATCGCTTCATCACCCAGCGCCCCAGCCGACTGGCCGTGGTGGCGATTGGCTACGCCGATGGCGTGAGCCGAGCGCTCTCGGGTCGGATCGCCGCCCTGCACCAGGGTCGGCGTCTACCCCAGGTTGGAGCGATCACCATGGATCAACTGATCCTCGATGCCACCGACCATCCCCAGCTGGAAGCCGGCAGCGTGGTGACCTTGCTGGGCCAAGACGGTGCTGAGAGGATCACCCCCCGTGATTGGAGTGAGCAAAGCGGCTCCATCCCCTGGGAGGTGCTGTGCGGTTTCAAACACCGTCTGCCAAGGGTGGTGATCTGACCTTCTGGGCCCACTCCTTGGTAAGGTGGGCAAGCCGCTGGAGAGGTGGCTGAGTGGTTGAAAGCGGCTCCCTGCTAAGGAGTTACAGGAGGCAACTTCTGTCGAGGGTTCGAATCCCTCCCTCTCCGTTGACTTAATCGATCGCAAATGCTGCGAGCTCTCTTGCCAGAGCAGGGAGCAGTGCTGTGTCCTGCGCCCGCTCCTGGCCGTCGCTGAACACCACCAAGAGGGACGGTGAGGCATCAGGCAAGCTCCACCAGGCGGCATCGTGACGGGCCTGACTCATCCAGCCGGCCTTGCTCCAGACCCTGCTCTCTGCAGGCAGCCCTTCCCCCAGGAATCCATCCACCTGATTCTCAGGATCGGCGGCCCGTTGGGCCAGATCGAGGGAACGCTCCAGCAGATCGCGTAAACGACGGCTGGCCGGAGGGGACAGCAGCGCATCGGTCATCACAGCCTCGAGCACCCTGGCCGTAGCGGCAGTGCTGAGGGCATTGCGATTGTCATTCATGACCCCGTAGAAGTCACGTTCGCGGCCATAGGGCCCTTCATTCCAGGTTTTCTGGCAACAGTTGATGCGTTCCAGCTCAGGCCATCCGATCGTCTGCAGCCAGGTGTTGACCAACTGCCGCTGCTGCTGCCATTGGCTCCAGGCCTGCCCCCGCAAGGTGGGGCCGCTGGTGGTCGCCGTGAGCAGATCCACGACCAGACCGGTGGCGTCGTTGCCGGAGTCCACGATCATGTCCCGCAGAGCCCGACGCAATTCGTCGTTGTCCACAAGGAGATCGCGCTGCAGCCAATCCTCAGCCGCCACCGCATAAAACAGCTTCACCACACTGGCGGGATAGAGGAGACGCTGATCCGCCCAGGCCGCTCCGAGGCCAGTGCCGGCAGCCGGAGCCTGCTGGTCGTAGCGCACCCACGTGATGGCCACCTGCTCAGTGAGCCCAGGCCGTCCCTCCGACTCCAGTCGGCGCAACAGGGAGGACAGATGCTCCTGCATCGCCGGGTCGGGACGGTAGAACGCCATGAAGCTGGCCGCTGAACCATGCCGACCCTAGGCACCCCACTCGCCCCTGAACTGCTCCAAGCAGGAAGCGTCTGGCAACTGACGCGAAGCGTTAACGGTTACGCCCGTGCTGCGGGCAATGGTCTGGCGACCCAAGCAGCGGCGGGCCGCCGATTCCGGGTGGTGGACAGCCCAGAACAGGCCCACCCTGGGCGCTTGCGCATTGTGCTGCTGGAGGATGGCTATCCCTGCTGGATGGCACTGACAGAGATCGTCGGCCAGGCCCGCAGCAGCGCCCCATGGAGACCGGCACTGCTCGATGAGAAGGCGATCGTCCACCGGCTGCCGGCAGTGCTCAGCTGGATCGCCGCTGCTGCCGCAAGGCCGAATGTCTATCTCTGGGGTGGCACGGTCGGGCCAGATCTTGACTGCTCAGGGTTAGTGCAAACGGCCTTTGCAAGCACCGGAATTTGGCTGCCACGGGACGCCTATCAGCAGGAGCGGTTCTGCATGCCAGTCGCCGTGCGCCCCGGGGATGACAGTCTGCTGCGCCCCGGGGACCTGCTGTTCTTCGGCACACCTCAGCGCTGCACCCATGTGGGAATTCACAGGGGTGGAGGCCATTACTGGCACAGCTCAGGACAGCAACATGGCCGCAACGGAATCGGCAGCGACTGCATTCATCCCCGTGATCAGCACCCGGTCGCCTGCCATTACCGGGCGGAACTGCGCGGGGCCGGCCGCGTGCATCGCTGCCATGACGGAACCTCATTGCCGTAGCAGCCTCTGCCATAGCAGCCCGATCTAGGTTGCCCCCACCGAACCGCACCGGGATGTCCCTCAGCGCCGCACCCTCAGCCACTGCCCTCGATGCGGGCGAGGCTCCGCTCGATCTCTCGGTGGTGGTGCCTCTCTACAACGAAGAGGAAAGCCTGCCCGAGCTGGTGGAGCAGCTGCTCACGGCCCTACGCCCCACAGGCGAACGCTTCGAGCTGGTGCTGGTCAACGATGGATCCAGCGATGGCACGGCCCAGGTTCTGGAGGATCTGAGCCTGGAGATTCCAGAGCTGGTGGGGGTGCTGCTGCGCAAAAACTATGGCCAAACAGCAGCGATGGCGGCCGGCTTCGACGTGGCACGCGGCGAGGTGATCGTGAGTCTGGATGGTGATCTCCAGAACGATCCCGCCGATATCCCGCTGCTGCTCGCCACCCTGCGCGAGGGCTTCGACCTGGTGAGCGGCTGGCGGCATCAGCGCCAAGATGCAGCACTGCAACGCAAGCTGCCTTCGAAGATCGCCAATCGCCTGATCGGGCGGGTCACAGGCGTGCGCCTGCATGACTACGGCTGCTCCCTCAAGGCCTATCGCCGCGAAGTGCTCAGCGACATGCGTCTGTATGGCGAGCTGCACCGCTTCCTGCCCGCCCTCGCCTTCATTGAAGGCGCCCGGATCACAGAAGTGAAGGTCAACCACCGCGCCCGTCAGTACGGAAGCAGCAAATACGGAATCGACCGCACCTTCCGCGTGCTGATGGACCTGCTGACGGTGTGGTTCATGAAGCGATTCCTCACCCGACCGATGTATGTGTTCGGCTTCGGTGGCCTGGTGGCGATCGCCGCCAGCCTTGTGGCCAGCGCCTACCTTCTGGCCATCAAGCTGATGGGTGCGGACATTGGCAACCGCCCCCTGCTCACCCTCGCGGTGGTGCTGGGGCTCACGGGCGTGCAGCTGTTCTGCTTCGGCCTGCTGGCAGAGCTGCTGATCCGCACGTATCACGAAAGCCAGGGTCGGCCGATCTATCGCATCCGGGCCACGTTGCGCGGTGGGCGCGCCAGCTGAACGCTGCGGCGCCCTGGAGCGCCGCGGTGGCGCTCCATCGCCGCTGCAGCCGCTTCCACGATGCGGGGATCGGGATCGCGAAGCCCTCGCCGCAACACAGGCAGTCCTGCACTGTGCCCCCACAGGGCCGCAAGGCGCACCGCCTCCAACCGCTGCTCCGGGTCACCGGACATCAGGCGGCGTAGCTCGGTTTCCAGGGTCAGACGTTCCGCCGTTGTGGATGGCGGCGACCAAGGCTCACCATCGAGGCCCACCGGCTCCAGCTCAGCCTGCGCCTGTTGCACAAGCTCCACCTGAGCGCGATTAAGGGCGGCGACGGCAGCCGCGTCGGTGCTTCGCAACAGGGTCTTGCGGGGCCGACGGCCCATTCCCCAGAGCAGAAGCGCGAGAACGATGGCAGCGCCACCAGCAAAGAACTGAGACATCGGGGGATTGAACTTTTATGTCGCCGCGAAAGCCGGCGGCGGGCGCTAAGAAAAGCGATCCCTACAGTAACGGCGGACCTTTTTGGCTTAGGCCGTCGCCATGACTGGAGATTTCGTCGCCGCCTGGATGCCCTCCGTGTTCGTGCCCCTGGTGGGAATCATGGGCCCGGCTGTGGCCATGGCACTGCTCTTCAACGTGATCGAAGCTCGCGACTGAGTCGCACCGCTCGCTTCCCAAACCGTCATTCCGATTCCTCCCATGACTGTGACCCCCGTCGCCGATCCCACCGTCGGCAACCTGGCCACCCCGGTGAACAGCAGCTATTTCGCCAAGGCCTTCCTCAACGCGCTGCCCGCCTACCGTCCGGCCCTGTCCCCCAACCGCCGTGGCCTGGAAGTGGGCATGGCCCATGGCTTCTTCCTCTACGGCCCCTTCGCCGTCTGCGGCCCCCTGCGCAACACCGACTACGCCGCCACCGCAGGTCTGCTGGCTGCCATCGGTCTGGTCTCGATCCTGACCGTCTGCCTGTCGATCTACGGCACCGCCGGCAATGGCCCCAATGTGCAGCCTGCCGACGCGACCATCGACAACCCGCCTGCCGATCTGTTCACGAAGGCCGGCTGGGCTGAGTTCGCCAGCGGCTTCTGGCTGGGTGGTTGCGGCGGTGCCGCCTTCGCCTGGTTCCTGGCTGGCACGGCCATCGTTGCCCCCCTGGTCAACATCGCTGGTGGCGTCTGGAGCGTCAGCTGATCAGACCAGTCTGACTTTCCAGTCATTCCTGTTCATTCCTTGATTGCCCCTGATGGAGCTCTTCGCCTCCATCAGGGGCTTTTCGCTGTCAAGATCGTTGCGCTTCTGCAGCAGGTGCTGCCTTGCGGTCTATTTCACAGCCGTTTCTGCGCCGGCCTGTCTTCACGATCGTGTGCAGCCTGTTGGTGTTGCTGGCCGGCCTGGTGGCCCTGGTGGGTCTTGGACTGGAGGATCTCCCCCAGCTTGCCCCCACCCGCGTGAGTGTCAGCGCCACCTTCCCAGCCGCAGGGCCGGAGGTGGTGGAGCAGAGCGTGACCGCCGTGCTCGAGAAACAGTTCAACGGGCTGGAGGGGCTCGAGAGCATGAGCTCCAGCAGTCGCCAAGGAGGCGCAAGCATCTCTCTGCGCTTTGAAGGGGGAGACCCGGAGCTCAATGCAATCAAGGTTCAGAACGAGGTCAACCTGGCGAATCGTCGACTGCCGCAGGCCGTGACCCGCCAGGGGCTCAACGTGCGCAGGTCGTCGGATGACATCCTGCTGATCCTTGGCTTCAGTGCCCCCAAAGATCTTTATGCCCCCACCTTCGTAGGGGGCTGGCTGGACCAGACCCTGCGTGAGTCGCTGCGCAGCACGCCGGGAGTTGGCGATATCCGGGTCTTCGGTAGCAGCGAACTGGCCTTCCGCCTGTGGCTGAACCCCGATCAGCTCGAGCAATACAACCTCACGAGCAACGACATCACCGAAGCCCTGGCCGAGCAAAACGTGCTGGCCGCCCTGGGCAGCCTGGGCGAGGCGCCGGCTCCTGCCGGCCAGATGTTGAGCCTTCCGGTGGATGCGGAAGGCCGACTGCTCAGCAAGGCTGACTTCGAGGCCATGGTCGTGAAACGCACAGCCGCCGGTGGGCTCGTGCGACTGAAGGATGTGGGCCGGGTGGAACTCGGCAAAGAAAATTACGGAAGCAGCGCCATGAATCTCCAGGGGGAGAGTGCCGTGGCGGTGGGGATCTATCAGCGCGACGGTGCCAATGCTCTTGAGGTGAGCCGAGCGGTGCAAACCGAGCTGACCCGTTTGCAGGAGAGCTTCCCCCCAGGGGTCAGCATGCAGGTGATCGTGGATGTGGCCGAGACGGTTCAGGCCAACCTCGACCGCACCACCGACACCCTGAGGGATGCGGTGCTGCTGGTGCTGGTGGTGCTGGTGCTGTTTCTTGGCCGCTGGCGTCTAGCGATGATCCCTGGGATCGCCGTGCCGGTGGCCCTGATTGGCAGTTTGGTGATCGTGAAACTGAGCGGTTCCAACCTCAACAGCCTGATCCTCTTTGGCCTGGTGCTGGCCACGGGCATCGTGGTCGATGACGCGATCGTGGTGAGTGAAGACATCGCCGGTCGCATTGAGAGAGGCGCAGAACCTCAGGGGGCTGCAGAAGATGCGATGGCAGAACTTGCCGGTGCTGTGATCGCCACCTCGCTGGTGCTGGCGGCCGTTTTCGTGCCGGTGCTGCTGATTCCTGGCTCCATCGGCCGCCTCTATCAGCCGATTGCGTTGGCGATCAGTGGCGCGATCCTGTTCTCCACTTTCAATGCACTCACCTTCACCCCGATGGCCTGCGCCAGGGTGCTCGGCCCCGGTGGCGGCCGACTGCCCGGTCCGATTAAACGGCTCAGCGCCAGCCTGCGTGGAGGGATGAGCAACCTGCAGGAGCGCTATGGACGCCTGTTGGCGATCTGGCTCCCCCGGGGACGCATGGTGATCGCCCTGCTGCTGGCGGGCCTGATGATCACAGGGATTGGGCTCGCGACGATGCCCACCGCCTTCATCCCCGATGAAGACCAGGGTCAGGTGCGTGGCTATTTCACCCTCCCAGACGGAGCCAGCCTGGAGCGCACCGAAGCGGTGATGGAACAGATCCGACAGGTGGTGGCTGGCGAGCCGCTGATTCGCACCGGCAACTTCTACGCGGGACGATCCTTCGGACAGAGTGGTGAAGACAAGGGATCCTTCTATCTGCGGCTGGTGCCACTGAAGGATCGACCGGGGGCGGAGAACAGCAGCGAAGCCGTGAAGGAACGTCTGAACAGGGCCCTGCGACGGCGCATCAAGGATGCCCGCGTGGTAGTCACCACCCCCCCCACAGTGCGTGGCTTCAGTAGTGAGTCGGGCCTTCAGCTGGAGCTGCTCGATCGCAGCGCCGGCCAGCTCAGCCTGGCGGACTTTGAGGAGCAGGCCCAGCGCTTCATCCGCGCTGCCGAGGCCACTGGAGATTTCGAGCGGGTGAGCACCCGCTTCGATGCCAGCTCACCGCGCTGGCGCCTGGAGATCGACCGCAGCCAGATGGCAGCGCTCGACCTACCCGTTGGGCGGACCCTGCGGGACATCGGCACGGCCATCGGCGGCCGCTACATCGATGACACCTTTGAAGGCGGGCAGATCCGCACGATCTATCTGCAGCTCGATGGAGCCAACCGCCGTGATCCAGGAGATCTCACCAGCCTGATGGTGCGCAATCGCCAAGGGGATCTGGTCTCGGTCGCCAACGTGGCCCAACTCAAACCGGCCGAAGGTGCCAACAGCATCGACCACTACAACCAGAACCGCTCCATCAGCATCACGGCGATTCCAAACGATGGCGTCAGTAGCGGTCAGGCGATCGACCTGCTGCAAGACATCAGTGAGCGCACGGGCGGCACCAGTCTTGGCTTGGCATTCACGGGCTTAGCCAGGGAGGAAACCAAGGCAGAAGACGTGTCATGGATCCTGTTCAGCTTGGGGATTCTGGTGGTGTATCTGCTGCTGGCCGGTCTCTACGAAAGCTTCCTCGATCCGTTGATCATCCTGCTCACGGTGCCGATGGCCCTGCTTGGAGCACTGATCGGCCTCAAGCTGCGCGGACTGCCCCTCGATGTTTACGGGCAGATGGGAATGCTGGTGCTGGTGAGCCTGGCTGCCAAGAACGGCATCCTGATCGTGGAATTCGCCAACCAGCGGCTGGAGCAGGGGATGGCTCTGCTTGATGCGATCGAAGGAGCCGCGATCAACCGCATGCGACCGATCCTGCTCACGGCGGTCACCTCTCTGGCGGGCTTCCTGCCACTGCTCCTGGCGAGTGGCACTGGCTCCGCCAGTCGTCTCAGCATCGGCACGGTGGTCTTCAGTGGCCTGCTCGTGTCCACCCTGCTCTCCTTGTTTGTTGTGCCGGCGATGTATCTGCTCCTGAAGCGCTGGCGCGGAGTGCGGCCGGAGCCTGCTCCGCAGTTGGATGGATGATCCTCAGCAGGGCTCAAAGCGGGCATTCAAAGCAGGGCCACCCCCGGGCGGAACCCTGCAGGGTCCAGCGTCCGGGCGTTCTTTAGGCCTGGAGGAATGGACAACGGAGCTCACGCCAGGAGCCTTTGCCACCCTTGATGGGACAGCAACCGGTTCATCAAGCCTGACCTGCGCGAGGTCGATGCGCTGACTGGGCAGCATCTGCATGGTCAGGTTGTACGTGGTGGTAGCGGCAGCCAGTAGAAGCACCAACTCGAGCTTGGGAGGAATCGATGGCCAGCGGGACGGGGGCATGACAAGCAACTGCACAGGCTCTGCCCAGTGGAGCGCGGAGCCAAGCCCCAAATGTGACTGCATCGCCACCCAACAGTGACGCGATGCATACGGAACCGGCGTGCAGCGATTCGTAAGGTGTAAGCCTCTTTGTCGTGTGGTGTGTCCGTCATGGTCAGCAGTGCATCGACCCAGCGCACCTCCTCGGAGCAGGCGCAATTCTTCTCCTATGGCGAAGCCGCCAACCCGATTCGCAGTGGCCTGACAGCGTTGGTGCCCTATCGATCCTTCTCACCTGCCTTCTTCCAGGAGCCTGGTAGCGCGGTGCTGCCACTGGATTTGAGTCAGGAGCTGGGCTGCGCAGGCCCCGCCACGGGTCCGTCTCTGTGTGCCAACTTCATCCGCCTGGATCAAGGCGAGTTGCGAACCGCCGCCGTAGCGACCAGCCAGCTGTTCTTCGTGGCCGAGGGCGAGGGAGAAACCGCAGCCTGTGGTGAACGCTTCGCCTGGAGCAAAGGCGACATCCTTGTGCTGCCGGCCGGCGGCGACGCCATCCACACTTGCGGCCACAAGGCCGCCATCTACTGGGTTCACGACGCACCCCTGTTGCGTCATCTCGGAGTCACCCCAAGCGAAAGCCGGTTTCAACCAACCTTCTACAGCCACCGCGACAGTCAGCGCCATCTAGCTGAAATCGCCGAAAGCCCCTCCGGTGCCAAGGCCAATCGGGTGAGCGTGCTCCTGGGCAACAGCGCCTTCGCTCAGTCGCGCACGGTCAGCCACACACTCTGGGCCATGCTGGGGATCCTGCCGGCGGGACAGGAGCAGAAGCCACACCGCCACCAATCCATTGCTCTCGATTTCGCCGTGGCCTGCCAACCAGGCTGTTACACCCTGATCGGCACGCAGCTGGATCGTGATGGCAGGATTCTCAATCCCCATCGAGAGGATTGGCTTGAAGGCGCCTCCTTCGTGACACCGCCCGGCTACTGGCATTCGCACCACAACGAATCAGGAGCCGATGCCTATGTACTTCCCATTCAAGATGCCGGCCTGCACACCTATCTGCGCACTCTCGACATCCTGTTCAGCAGCTCAGGGGGTCTGGCGACGGAGACGCCGCTGGGTGACTGACTGCCAGGCACCAGAGCTGTCATAGCGACGGATCAACTGCTCAAGCTGTCTATCAGCCGGCATCCACCAGGCTTCCACGCAAAAAGAAGCGCGATGGCTGACTTGCTCAGGCACGCGAAAAGCACCGCCATCGGGCAGCCAACGGACTCCAGCAAGATCCTGAACTCCAAGGCACGACTGCACAGAGGCCAGCGATGGTTCAGGCCAGTCCGCCGTGATCGTCAGCTCCTCGCCATGCCATTCACCAGTCAGCTGCTCAGGCGAAAGGGATGGGCGCTCAGGCTCATCAGTTCCGGCTCGAAACTCCCGAATCAGAACAGATCGCTCAAATATTCCGGACTCACTAAAAAGAATCACCAGGCGATGGCGCCGGTCGGCGTCGATAAAACCGAATTCGCCTCCAAAAGCAGTCCCAGGAGCAAGCTGCTGGGACCCCTTGCAGAACGTGCCTGAAGGGAAAAAGACAACCTGACGCCCCAGTGTTCGATAGTCCTGCTGCATGGAGCTAGTGGGTGCGCCGCGATCAGCCGCCGAGCCGGAAAGAGCAGGGTCCTCCCAGCGCTGCAAGCCAAAGCGCACCAAACGCTCATCATCTCCCTGCTCCAAGGTGAGAATCGAACTGGTACGAGACAACTCTCGCTGCTGAGAATCAAGTGACGCAAAGGTGCCATGCCACTCACCGAGATTGCGCAGAAAGTTCTCCCACTGGCTGGTCATCGATGAGATCGAAAGGATCGTGACGCTAAGCCTTCAGCGATGAGAGCGCTGCAACTGTCGACCACACAAGGCCGCCTCAACTTTGGATCCCAAGCAAAAACCCCGCCCGGTGATCCGGACGGGGTCGAGGAACGACTCTTGGGGAATCCAGATGGATTCAGCTGAGCAATCAGCCGAACTTGCCGGATGTGGAGGCGATCAGGAAGGCGGCGTACGTGAGGATGTAGCCGATCGTGAAGTGGGCGAGACCCACCACACGGGCCTGAACGATCGACAGAGCTACAGGCTTGTCGCGCCAGCCCACCAGGTTGGCGAGAGGCGTGCGCTGATGAGCCCAGACGATGGTCTCGATCAGCTCCTGCCAATAACCACGCCAGGAGATCAGGAACATGAAGCCGGTCGCCCACACCAGGTGGCCGAACAGGAACATCCAGGCCCAGACGGCGAGGTTGTTGCTGCCGAAGGGGTTGTAACCGTTGATCAGCTGGGAGCTGTTGAGCCACAGGTAATCACGGAACCAGCCCATCAGATAGGTGCTGGACTCATTGAACTGAGCCACGTTGCCCTGCCAGATGGCGAGGTGCTTCCAGTGCCAGTAGAAGGTGAGCCAACCCACGGTGTTCAGAGCCCAGAAGACAGCCAGATAGAAGGCGTCCCAGGCCGAGATGTCGCAGGTGCCGCCACGGCCGGGGCCGTCGCAGGGGAAGGAGTAGCCGAAGTCCTTCTTGTCAGGCATCAGCTTGGAACCACGGGCGTCCAGTGCACCCTTCACAAGGATCAGGGTGGTGGTGTGGAGTCCAAGAGCGATGGCGTGGTGGACCAGGAAGTCACCAGGGCCGATGGGAAGGAACAGGTCGTTGCCACCATTATTGATGGCATCCATCCAACCGCCCATGTAGGCAGCGTTGGCGTTGGCAGCTACACCACCGGCATTGGAAAGCAGCACGTCGAAGCCATAGATCGCCTTGCCGGAAGCGGCCTGGACGAACTGAGCGAAGACGGGCTCCACCAAAATCTGCTTCTCGGGAGTACCGAAAGCGACGACCACGTCGTTGTGGACGTAGAGGCCGAGGGTATGGAAACCGAGGAACAGGGAGACCCAGCTCAGGTGGCTGATGATCGCTTCCTTGTGCTCGAGCATCCGGGCCAGGACATTGTCCTTGTTGGCTTCGGGGTCGTAGTCACGGATGAAGAAGATCGCACCGTGGGCGAAGGCACCGCACATCAGGAAGATGGCGATGTACTGGTGGTGGGTGTACAGGGCTGCCTGAGTCGTGTAGTCCTTCGCGATGAAGGCATACGAGGGCATCGAGTACATGTGCTGCGCCACCAGGCTGGTGACCACGCCGAGGGAAGCCAGAGCGAGGCCGAGCTGGAAGTGCAGGCTGTTGTTGATGGTGTCGTAAAGACCCTTGTGGCCAGCGCCCAGGTCACCAGGGGTGCCTTTGGGTGGGTTGTGGGCTTCGAGGATCTCGCGGATGGAATGGCCAATACCGAAGTTGGTCCGGTACATGTGACCGGCGATCACGAACAGAACGCCGATGGCCAGGTGGTGATGCGCAATGTCGGTGAGCCAGAGGGCTTCCGTCTGAGGATGGAAACCACCCAGGAAGGTCAGGATCGCGGTGCCTGAGCCTTCAGCGGTACCGAACACCTGACCCATGGAGTCGGGGTTCTGGGCGTACACGCCCCAGTTGCCGGTGAAGAAGGGTCCCAGACCGGCGGGGTGAGGCATCACGTTGAGGAAGTTGTCCCAACCAACGTGCTGACCGCGGGATTCAGGGATCGCAACGTGAACCAGGTGACCGGTCCAGGCAATGGAGCTGAAGCCGAAGAGAACGGCCAGGTGGTGGTTGAGGCGTGATTCAGCGTTCTTGAACCAAGCCAGGGAGGGACGGAACTTGGGCTGCAGGTGCAGCCAGCCGGCGAAGAGGGCCCAAGCCGACAGGATCATCATGAAGATGGAACCCTGATACAGCTCGGCATTGGTCTTCATGCCGATTGTGTAGAACCAGTGATAAAGGCCTGAGTAGGCAATGTTCACCGGGGAGGAAGCACCCGCCTGGGTGAAGGCGTCAATCGCGCCCTGACCGAAGTGGGGATCCCAGATTGCGTGAGCGATGGGGCGCACGTGCAGGGGGTCGGCGACCCACTGCTCGAAGTTGCCCTGCCAGGCGATGTGGAACAGGTTGCCCGAAACCCAGAGGCCGATGATCGCCAGGTGACCGAAATGGGTGGAGAAGAGCTTTTGATAAAGCTTCTCCTCCGTCATTCCGTCATGGCTCTCGAAGTCGTGAGCCGTGGCGATGCCGTACCAAATACGACGGGTTGTCGGGTCCTGTGCCAGACCCTGGCTGAACGAAGGAAATTTCGTTGCCATTAGGGAAAAGACAGGTGGAGATCAGCCGACCACAAGGATGTGGGCGTGGAAGAAGGCCCAGGTGGTCGCAATGCCGCCCAGGAGGTAGTGGGCAACACCCACGGCACGGCCCTGGGTGATGGACAGCGCACGGGGCTGGATGGCGGGAGCCACCTTCAGCTTGTTGTGAGCCCAGACGATGGACTCAATCAGCTCCTGCCAGTAGCCGCGGCCGCTGAACAGGAACATCAGGCTGAAGGCCCAGACGAAGTGAGCACCAAGGAACATCAGGCCGTAGGCACTGGTGTTGGAGCCGTAGCTGTTGATCACCTGTGCGGCCTGAGCCCACAGGAAGTCACGCAGCCAGCCGTTGATGGTGATGGCGCTGTTGGCAAAGTTGCCGTTGGTGATGTGCTGGACGGAACCGTCAGCATTCACCGTGCCCCACACATCGCTCTGCATCTTCCAGGAGAAGTGGAAGATCACGATGGACAGGGAGTTGTACATCCAGAACAGACCCAGGAACACGTGGTCCCAGGCGGACACCTGACAGGTGCCACCACGACCGGGGCCATCGCAGGGGAAGCGGAAGCCCAGGTTGGCCTTATCGGGCACGAGGCGGGAGCTGCGGGCGTAGAGAACACCCTTGAGCAGGATCAACACCGTCACGTGAATCGTGAAGGCATGGATGTGGTGCACCATGAAATCGGCGGTGCCCAGAGGAATCGGGGCAGCGGCGACCTTGCCGCCCACAGCCACGACAGTGCCGTTGAACACTTCACTCACGCTGGAAAGAGCGTTGGGAGCAGTGCTACCGGCAGCGGCGGCGTGGAGGCCCTGGATCCATTGAGCGAAGACGGGCTTCAGCTGAATCGCAGAGTCGCTGAACATGTCCTGGGGACGGCCCAGGGCACGCATGGTGTCGTTGTGGATGTAAAGGCCGAAGCTGTGGAAGCCCAGCCAGATGCAGACCCAGTTCAGGTGACTGATCAGGGCATCGCGAGCCTTGAGCACCCGGTCGAGCACGTTGTCCACATGCTTGGCGGGGTCGTAGTCGCGGATCATCGCGATCGCGCCGTGAGCGGCGGCACCGACGATCAGGAAGCCACCGATCCACATGTGATGGGTGAACAGACCGATCTGGGTGGGGTAATCGATCGCCATGTACGGATAGGGAGGCATCGCGTACATGTGCTGAGCAACGATGATGCTCAGGGAGCCCAGAAGGGCGAGGTTCACGGACAGCTGTGCATGCCAGCTGGTGGTCATGAACTCAAACAGGCCGTCATGGCCCTTGGAGGCTGGGAACAGCAGGGGATCGCCCTTCTGACCCTCGAGGATCTCCTTGATGGAGTGACCGATGCCCCAGTTGGTGCGGTACATGTGACCGGCCACGATGAACAGCACCGCGATGGCCAGATGGTGATGGGCGATGTCGCTCATCCACATGCTGCCGGTGACGGGGTTCACGCCACCCTTGAAGGTCAGGAAATCGCTGTAGGCGGCCCAGTCACCACGGAAGAAGGCACCGATGCCGGCGCTGAATCCGGGATAGAGCTGCGCAAGCAGATCCTGGTTGAAGAACTCGTGGGGCAGGGGAATGTCAGCCACGGAAGCGATGGTCTTGCCGTTGAGCACCAGCGGCTGGCCGGCGTCGATGGCATCCATCAACTTGGTGGTGGGCAGAGACACGTGCAGAAGGTGTCCGGTCCAGGACAGTGACCCCAGGCCGAGAAGACCGGCCAGGTGGTGGTTGAGCATGGACTCAACGTTCTGGAACCACTCCAGCTTTGGAGCTGCCTTGTGGTAGTGGAAAACGCCGGCGTTCAGCATCAAGCCGGCCATCACCAGGGCGCCAATGGCCAGGGCCATCAGCTGCGTCTCGTTGGTGATGCCCCAGGCACGCCAGACGTGGAAGAGACCGGAGGTGATCTGAATGCCTTGGAAACCGGCACCCATATCGCCATTGAGGATCTCCTGGCCGAACACCGGCCACACCACCTGAGCACTGGGCTTCACGTGGGTGGGATCGGCAAGCCAGCCGGAGAAGTTGGAGAAGCGAGCGCCATGGAAGAAGGCGCCGCTCAGCCAGATGAAGATCACGGCCAAGTGGCCGAAGTGAGCACTGAAGATCTTCCGAGAGACCTCCTCAAGGTCACTCGTGTGGCTGTCGAAATCGTGAGCGTTGGCGTGGAGGTTCCAAACCCAGGTGGTGGTTTTGGGACCTTTCGCGAGGGCACGGTCGAAATGTCCGGGCTTGCCGAACAGTTCAAAGGTCGCTGGATTGTCGACCTTTTCGACCTGGCTCTTCGCGGTGCTCCCACGCTCTGGTGGGCTGATGGTCATCGAGTCGTTCCTCGAGGGACGGGGTCGAGGTGGAGGGCCACCCCTCCGACAAACCGGAGGTTCATCGGGGCCCCGGATGCAGCGCAGCAAGGCTTCACCACACCCGGGCGCCAGTGGTTTTCAGAGGCGGAAACCCCTGACTCTCACTGGAGCATTGGGCCCCAAAGAGGGGACCGCTGGCGGAAGCATAGAGGCGAAGATCCGCCACTCGGCACGGGAGTTACAAAGGTTCAATCCCTCAGCGCACCAGTCGTGGCATGGGGTCTGCGGAAGGCTGATTAACAGCAAATCCGAGAAGATTGATCGCGCTTGTTTTATCAATTCGGAAAAACAATTCCCATCCGCTAACACAAACTCTGGCGACTGGGCACCTGTGCGCCTTCAGACCAGAATGCCTTCTATCCGCCGCACCGTCCATGGGGGACTCGGCTCTGCGCCGCCTGATCACCGTCCTGATGACAGGCCTGATGACGGGCCTGATCTCTGTGCTGATCCTTCTAGAGGTCCCAGCCCCGGCACAGGCCCTCAGCCTGCCTTGGTCACGGGGGACGGCTGATCGCGAGCCAGTGACGCTGCCCGCAGCCGGTCCCTCAGGCCGACTACAGGAGGTCGCCGCACCAGGGGCCGTCCAGCAGCTGCGGCGAGAGCTTGCGAGCCACCAGCCTCGCCTGAGCCTTGAAGGGCCTAGCAACGACAGCGTGCTCAATGGGGAGACCTGGACCCTGAAGCTCAGGGTGGAGGACTGGCCTGCAGCCTCAGATCCAGAGCTCGGCCTCGGTGCCCACATCGCTCTGCAAATCGATGGGTCACCGCCTCAGCGCTTCAGCCAAGTGAGCAACGGGCATCTGCAGGCTCAACTGCCAGCCCTCAGCCCGGGCAGTCACAGGCTCAGTGCCTACGCCGCGTATCCGTGGGGGGAAGCGGTGAAGACCCCTGGCGCCAGCCTGAACTGGCGGCTCCATCAAGCCCAGGCTCTCGAAGGCACCCAACCGGAACAAAACGCCCCCTGGCTGGAGCTTGTCAGCCCATCAGAACTCAGCGCAGGCGAGCCGCTGCTGCTCGACTGGCTCATCTGGAATGCACCGCTCCAGAACCTGCGAGCAGGGGATGCCCGCTGGCGTCTGCGACTCACCCTCAACGGCGACAGCTTCCTCATGGATCGCCAGGAGGCTCTCTGGATTCGCGGCCAGGGCAGCGGGAACCAGGAGGTGCAGATGGAACTGCTCGACAGCCTGGGCGAACCGATCACTCCCGTGTTTAACAATCAACTGCGGGTCGTGAGCAACCGCCGAGGCAAGAGGCCCGTTTGGATGCAATCCAGCCTGAGTGGTCAGCAGCTGGCGCGACTCCTGGGCCAGGCACTTCCCGAGCAGGAGCCAGCCTCCAAACCAGCCGCCATTGCAGAGCCTGAGGCCGATCCAATCGTCGCCCCATCATCGGAGCAGACGCCGAACGCCCCAGCGGTTGCCCCACAAGCAGCAAGCCCTGCGACAGCGGCAACAGAGAAGGTGCCAACGGAGAATGTGCCAACAGAGAACGCATCCACAGCAGAACCACCCGCGCAAAACGCACCGGTCGAAGACGCACGTGCTGCCCAACCAGACGGGACAGACCCTGTGCCAGAACAGCCTTCTCAGGAGCAACCTGCAACCCGTCTGATCCCCCGGGCCGAGCCGCCGCCACTCGCCCCCACCAGCAGCCTGGGAGGATCAGCTCGGGAGCTGTTGAACGCCGATGGCACCCAGCGCTGATCCTTTGAGCCTGACGTTCTGAACGCCGCAACGCCCGCCTCTAACGCTCCCCACTCTCTGGCCATGGGGCTTTCCGCCAGCGCCTGGCCATTGCTGCAACGCCTCAAGCAAGGCGGTTACGTCGACACCCTTGCCCTGACCGTTCAAGCGGCCTCAGGGCTTCAGGAGCAACCTGCCGATCTCCAGATTGGTCGTGCCGCAGACCTCCTGAACGAGCACTGGGCGCGCAGCAGCACCCTGATCGTGATCGGCGCGTTGGGAGCCGTCACTCGCTTGGTGGCACCCCTGCTGACCCATAAAGATCAGGATCCAGCTGTGCTGGTGCTCGATGCCCACGGACGCGTTGTCATCCCCTTGCTGGGAAGCCACACCGCAGGCGCTGAACAGCAAGCCCGCGAATTGGCGGCAGAACTAGGAGGTGAGGCAGTGCTCACCGGCGATGCTGCCAGCCAGGGACGCCTGGCCCTTGATGCCTTCGGGGAAGCCTGGGGCTGGCGGCGGGGAGGTCCCACGGGGGCCTGGCATGACCTCATGATCCGCCAAGCCGGGGGCGAGACCAGCACCATCCGCCAATCGGTCGGCAGCCAACTGTGGCGTCAACTGCCAGGAGCGGCAGATCACTGTTGTGAAGCGGAAGAGGAAGCGTATGCCGATCTCACAGTCACAGCGGAGGCCAGCCCTGCTGATGGCTGCCGCTGGCATCCGGCCTGTCTCTGGCTGGGGATCGGCTGTGAGCGCGACACCAGCCCAAGCCTTGTGCTTCGCGCGATCGACCGGGCCTTGCGCCAGTCAGGACTCGCCCCCGAGGCGGTGGCAGGGCTGAGCACCATCACGCGCAAGGGGGATGAACCAGCCCTGCTCCAGATAACTGAGGAACAAGGCTGGCCCCTCCAGCTTTTCGAGCCAGAAGCCTTGGCTGCTGTTGAAGTCCCCACCCCATCCCCCGTTGTAAAAGCAGAAATGGGAACCCCATCGGTGGCGGAAGCCGCCGCCCTCCTGGCGGCTGGAACCGAAGGGCGCCTGGTCCAGGCGAAAAGCATTGAGAAGCCGCTTGGCCCGGAGGAACAGGGAGCGGCCACGGTGGCGATCGCCCTTGGCGGACAGCCCTATGCACCTCAACGGGGGGAACTGCATCTGATTGGCAGCGGCCCCGGAGACCTGAGCCTGCTCACCGCTGATGCCAGTCGCGCCCTGGCACGCTGTGCCGTCTGGGTGGGCTACGGGCTGTACCTCGATCTGCTCGAGCCCCTGCGCCGGAGCGACCAGGCCCGCCTTGACGGCCAGCTCACCCGCGAATGGGAGCGCTGCGCCGAGGCCCTCGACCTGGCACAGCAGGGGGTGAAGGTGGCCTTGATCTCATCAGGCGAGAGCGGCATCTACGGCATGGCGGGCCTGGCCCTAGAGCTCTGGTTGCAACAACCCGAAGGCCATCGGCCCAGTTTTCAAGTGCATCCAGGAATCTCAGCCCTGCAGCTGGCAGCGGCTCGGGCGGGCGCTCCGCTCATGCACGACTTCTGCACCATCAGCCTGAGCGACCGGCTCACCCCCTGGGCAGTGATCGAACGGCGCCTGGAGGGAGCGGCGGCAGGCGATTTCGTCGTAGCGCTCTACAACCCCCGCTCCAAGGGGCGCGATTGGCAGCTGGCGCGAGCCATCGAGCTGCTGAGAACCGAACGAGAGGGCAGCACCCCTGTGGTGTTGGCCAGGCAGCTGGGAAGGGATGACGAGACGATCCAACACACCACGCTGGAAGCGCTGAATCCCTGTGATGTCGACATGCTCACGGTGGTGCTGATCGGGAACAGCACCACTTATGCGAAAGCCGGAACCATGGTCACCCCACGGGGCTATCCGGGAGCCAGCCTGAGCTGACTATCCCTAGCGGTCGTTAGAAAAGAGAGCCCAACTCCTGACCTCGAAGGGCATGACTCATGCAGTCGGGATGACAGGATTCGAACCTGCGGCCCCTTCGTCCCGAACGAAGTGCGCTACCAAGCTGCGCTACATCCCGATGGCCCGACTGTAGAAGATGACCTCCACCCTGAAACCTGAGTGGCTGCGCGTGAAAGCGCCGCAGCGCGAGCGCATCGGCGCTGTTGCTGACCTGCTTCTCGACCTCAGGCTCAATACGGTTTGTCAGGAGGCCAGCTGCCCGAATATCGGCGAATGCTTCGCCGGCGGCACCGCCACGTTTCTGATCATGGGGCCCGGCTGCACCCGCGCTTGCCCCTATTGCGACATTGATTTCGACAAAAGTGTTCGAGAGCTGGATCCCACCGAGCCCGAGCGCCTCGGGGAAGCCGTGGCGCGGCTTGGCCTCAAGCACGTGGTGATCACCTCAGTGAACCGCGACGATCTCACCGACGGCGGGGCCAGTCAGTTTGTGGCCTGCATCGAACAGGTGCGACAACGCTCACCCCAGACCACGATCGAACTGCTGATTCCTGATTTCTGCGGCAACTGGGAGGCACTGGCCACGGTCTTGGACGCCGGTCCAGACGTGCTCAACCACAACATCGAGACCGTTCCCAGCCTTTATCGCAAAGCCCGGCCCCAGGGTGTCTACAGCCGATCCTTGGAACTGCTGGAGCGGGTTCGCCATGGTTGGTCAAGGGTCTACAGCAAGTCAGGGCTGATGGTGGGGCTGGGCGAAACCGATCAAGAGGTGCTCGAGACCCTCGCCGACCTACGCCGCCATGACGTCGACATCGTCACCATCGGCCAGTACCTCTCCCCTGGCCCCAAGCACCTACCGGTGGACCGCTTCGTACGGCCAGAGCAGTTCGAAGCGTTCCGCCGCCATGGCGAAGAGGAGCTCGGCTTCCTGCAGGTGGTGAGCACACCACTCACCCGCAGCAGTTATCACGCGGGCGAAGTGCGGAAACTGATGGCATCGCATCCGCGCTGAAGGCATGGGCGCGCGAATCAGACAGCCTGTTCAATCCAAATGCGGAAGGCGCTGACCGAGCCAGGCTGCGCGCAGCGGCGAAGCAACCGCGATCCAACAATGGAACCTCAGTCGCGCCGGCCTGGAACGGGAGACGGGTCAGCGATGATCTCCAGTCCCGCCACCGGGCGCCATTCCTCCAAGGTCCAGTGCACAAGGCCGCGGGCAATCATCGGATCCTTCTGCACAAGTGCCAGGGCTTGGTCGTAGCTCTCAGCCTTCAGCACCAACAGCCCGCCGCCGCCAGGCTGCCCCTCACGATTCACAAGAAAGCCACTTGAGATCACCATCCCCGCCGCCCGGAGTTGCTCAACCCAGTGGCAATGGGCTTCCAGATGGCTTCGGCGCTGCTCCACAGTGAGTGTGGCCGTCGCGGCAGTGAACGTCTCGTGCTTGATGAAAAAGGGCACAGGCGGGGCCTGGAGGATCAGGCCGCAACGGCCGTGCGATCGACCAGACCCATAGCCGCCCGCTCGCTGGGAGGGACCAGCAGCTTGAAGCGGCTCTTCCAGCTGCTCCAGTCAGAGAGGATCGCCGCGGCCTTCTCACTACCTGTGGAGGCCAGATGGGCTTCCAACAAGGGCTTGAGTACAGCTTCCTGCTCGCTGGTGTCGACGGCACGAATCTCCACGATCTCGTGGTTCACCCGGTCCACCAGGCCACCCGACTCATCGAGGATGAAGGCCACCCCACCCGTCATGCCAGCGCCGACGTTCCGGCCAGTGCTGCCAAGCACGACCACCACTCCACCGGTCATGTATTCACAGCAGTGGTCACCAGTGCCTTCGACCACGGTGCGAGCACCGCTGTTCCGCACCGCAAACCGCTCGCCGGCGCGGCCATGCACCAGTAACTCACCCCCCGTTGCGCCATACAGGCAGGTGTTGCCAAGAATGACCTGGTCCCCAGGAGACGCGGTGCCTGGGTTCGGCACCAGCACGATCCGGCCACTGTTCATTCCCTTGCCGATGTAGTCATTGGCTTCGCCCTGCAGGCGTACATCCATGCCCTGGACAAGGAAGGCCCCGAAGCTCTGGCCTGCAGCACCCTGGAAATGGAGCTGCAACTGACCGTTAAAACCGCGGTTGCCGTGGCGAGCAGCAATCTCACCGGCAAGACGAGCGCAGACGCTGCGGTCGGTGTTCACGATCTCGATGCTGCGCTGAATCGTGCCGTGGCTCTCAATCGCCGCCATCAGCTCGGCATCGGCCAACAGCTGATCCTCGAGCACCGCTCCATTGCCATGGGCATCGGCAGCGTGGGTGAGCCAAGAGCGATTGTCCGTGCCTGCCACTGGAGCCAGCAGGGTGGTGAGATCCAGGGACTCCGTCTTCTCGAGTTTCACCTGCCGCCTCTGCAGCAGTTCATTGCGACCGATCAAATCCTCGAGACGTGCCACACCCAGCACGCTCAGCAGCTGACGCACCTCTTCGGCAACGTAGAGGAAGAAATTGACGACATGCTCAGGCAGCCCTGTGAAGCGTTGACGCAGGGCCTCCTTCTGGGTGGCCACACCAACGGGGCAATTATTGGTGTGACAGACGCGAGCCATGATGCAGCCTTCGGCGATCATCGCCACCGATCCGAAACCGAATTCCTCAGCGCCCAGCAACGCTGCCATCACCACATCCCAACCTGTTTTGAGGCCGCCATCGGCACGCAGGAGCACGCGATCGCGCAAGCCGTTCTCCATCAAGCTGCGATGGACCTCGGTAAGACCGAGTTCCCAGGGACCACCGGCATGTTTGATCGAGCTCAGAGGTGAGGCGCCCGTGCCACCGTCATGTCCAGAAATCTGGATCACATCGGCATTGGCTTTGGCCACTCCGGCAGCGATCGTGCCGATGCCGATCTCAGCCACCAATTTCACCGACACCTTGGCGCTCGGATGCACCTGGTGCAGATCGTGGATCAACTGCGCCAGATCCTCAATCGAATAGATGTCGTGATGCGGTGGTGGCGAAATCAACGCCACCCCGGGCTTGCTGTTGCGCAACCAGGCGATGTACTCATCCACTTTGGGGCCGGGCAGCTGACCGCCCTCGCCGGGCTTGGCCCCCTGGGCCACCTTGATCTCCAACTGCTTGCCGCTGCGCAGATATTCCGCCGTCACACCAAAGCGGCCTGAAGCAATCTGCTTGATGGCTGAGCAGGCGGTATCACCGTTGCGCAGTCCCTTAATGGCCGGGAGAGTCGCCGAACGCCCCTCAGCATCCACATCATTGAGCGGACGGAAGCGGGCCGGATCCTCACCGCCCTCGCCACTGTTGCTCTTGCCGCCAATGCGATTCATCGCCACGGCGAGGACTTCATGGGCTTCCCGGGAGAGAGCTCCAAGGCTCATACCGCCGGTACAAAAGCGGGAACAGATGCTTTCCACACTCTCCACCTGATCAAGGGGGAGGGGCGTGGACGCAGTCCTGAACTCAAGCAGGTCCCGCAAGGCGGTCACCGGCCTGTTCTCCAGAAGCGTGCGATAGATGCCGAAGTGGTCATAACCGGGGCCTTCATGGACGGCCTTATGCAGCACCTTCGCCATCTCCGGGCTGTTGAGGTGGTATTCACCGCCAGTGCGGTACTGCACAAAGCCCATGAACTCGAGCTTGCTGCGGTTGAGCTCGGGGAAGGCCTTGGCATGGAGCAGAAGCGTTTCCCTGGCCAACTCGCGCATGGAGAGGCCCGCCACCCGGCTGGTGGTCCCTGCAAAGGATCGCTCCACCACGTCGGCACCGAGACCGATCGCCTCAAAGATCTGAGCACCGTGATAACTGGCGAGCAGGGAGATGCCGATCTTGGAGAGGATCTTGCGGAGACCATTCTCCAGGGCGATCCGCACATTCGCCTGGGCGTCTCCAGGGGTGAGGGCAGGCAGTTTGCCCTGTTCGATTCGCTTCTGAGTTTTGGGATGGGCCAGCCAGTGGCGGGTGGTCTCCCAGGTGAGCCAGGGGCAGACGGCACTAGCGCCGTAGCCGATCAGACAAGCGAGGTGATGGGTGCTCCAGCACTGGGCGGTCTCCACCACCAGAGAACAGCGCAGGCGCTGGCCCGTCCGAAGCAGGTGATGGTGCACGGCACCAACAGCCAGTAGGGGTGGCAAGGCGGCAGCGGTGGCCTCAAGCGAAGCAGGCATGCCGGCCAGGCCATGGCGATCGCTGAGCACAAGGATCTGCGTCCCGGACTCCACGGCAGCGGTGGCAGCGGCACAGAGCCGATCCAGAGCCTCCGGGAGACTGTTAGCCGAAGCCGTGGGATCAAATTGCGTCGACAGGGTCGTGCAAGGCAGACCCTGCTGCGCCAGAGCCCGAAGCTCCTCTTCATTCAGCACCGGCGAGTCGAGGTGCACCAGAGCTGCGGCCTCCGCCTGGGGGCGAAGGGCGGGGCGGCGTTCACCGAGATGCATCTCAAGGCTCATCACCAGCTTTTCCCTCAGGGGATCAATCGGCGGGTTGGTGACCTGAGCGAAGCGCTGCTTGAAATAGTCGTAAAGCAGATGCGGCTTGTCAGAGAGCACCGCCAGAGGGATGTCATCTCCCATGCAGTAGGTGGGCTCCTTACCGGCACCCGCCATGTCCTCGATCACCAGCTCGAGATCTTCGGCGGTGAAACCAGTCGCTGTCTGCAAACGCAGCAGATCCAGATCACCGAGCTGACGGTCCTGCGTCCAGGCCTGGGCATCAAGGTGGCGGCGATGCTGCTCAAGCCAGCTGGCGTAGGGATGGCGTGATGCCGCGTCTTCTTTCACAGCCCAGTTTTCGAGCAGCTCGCCCCGCTCGAGATCCACAGCCAGCATCTGCCCCGGGCCGAGGCGGCCACGGCTGACCACGGTTTTGCCGCTGAGGTCCACCACACCGGTCTCCGAGCCCATGATCACGAAGCCATCGCTGGTCGTGCACCAGCGGGCCGGGCGGAGGCCGTTGCGGTCGAGGGTGGCGCCCACCCGCTTGCCATCGGCAAACACGAGAAGCGCTGGGCCATCCCAGGGCTCCTGAATGCCGGCATTGAACTCATACATGGCCTGCACAGCAGGCCGACTTTCGAGCTCAGGCTGGTGACGGAAGGCCTCCGGAACCAGGGTGATCAAGCTGTCCGTGATCGAACGACCACTGCGGACGAGTAACTCGAGGGTGGCATCGAGGTTGGCTGAATCACTAAAGGCCGGATTGACCACTGGGTTGAGGTCACCCGCAGCTTCACCCCAGACCTCATGCAAGCGGGACTCGGAGGCCCGGGCCCAGTTGAGGTTGCCCAGCAGCGTATTGATTTCCCCGTTATGGCCCAGCAATCGCATGGGCTGGGCAAGGGGCCAGCGGGGCAGGGTGTTGGTGCTGAAGCGGCGGTGATAAACCGCAAAACTCACCGCAAAGCGCGGATCGCGGAGATCGGCGAAGAAGGCCGCGAGAACCTCCGACCGCACCATGCCCTTGTACACAACAGTGCGGCTGCTGAGGGAGGCCACATAGAGATCCCGAGCCGCCTCAGCCCCCCAGACCTGGCGGGCGCGATCACCGATCCGACGCCGCAAGCGGAAAAGCAGGGCCTCCAGCTCATCGCCAGCCTGATCAGCTGCCACGAGCCACTGGTGGATCGCTGGAGCGGTCTCGCGCGCCAAGGGGCCGAGCACGGATGGGTCCACCGGTACCTCACGCCAGCCGCAGGAGCGCAAGCCGAGGGCCTCTGCCTCCTCCGCCGCAAATCGCTGTGCCTCGGCGCAGCGACTGGGGTCTGCAGGCATGAACATCATGCCCAGACCACGACCACCTGTGACCTCTGCCACCTCGGGCCAGACGGCCGCCAGATAACCCCAGGGGATCCCGCAGAGCACTCCGGCTCCATCGCCGGAATCGCCATCACCGCCGCACCCGCCGCGATGTTCCATGCAGCCGAGACCGCGCAGGGCCTGCTGAAGGAGCCAATGGCTGGCCTCACCTTGAAGCTGTGCCAGGAAACCCACACCACAGGCGTCCTTCTCACCGGCCACTGCCGCTGGAGCACTGCTGTCGCAGTAAGGCCAGAAGGGGCCGGAAAGGTGTGTCATAACCCGACGATGCGATCTCAGATCTTAAGGACGCGTGGTGCCTGTTCAGGATCCGGCTAGCGTCTGGCCCATGGTTGATCCACCGCTGCCGCCAGCGCCCGTCGCCGAGGTGCGTGTCGCCAGATCGATCAAGGGCGATCGCATCCGCCTGGCGGGAATGGACCTGAACAGTCCCTGGCTCTGGGTCGGGGGCGGTCGAACCCAGCCGACGCAACTTTGGCTACCCCTCGAGCTTCTTGTGAACAAGCTCGGGTTCCAGCGAAGCGAAGCAGCAGACGGCCCGCAGCTGGAGTGGTATGGGCGCAGGGCAAGCCTGCGGAGCCTGCCGCAACGCAGCCTGGACGACGAGGTGGCGATCGAGGTGGCGGACTGGCTGAGCAGCACCGGCGTGGGTTTGTCGCGCTCGGAGCAGACCCTGCGACTGACCCTGGCCTCCCCGCGCCTACAGCGACTGCGACGGGGGAAGGGCAGCACAGCCAACCGACTCGTTTTTGACCTCTCGGGACCAGCGCTGGTGCAGCGCCAGGGCAATGATCTGATCCTCCGAATCAGCACCACCCCAACCCAGGCCGGACAGCTGCGGGGGATGGGACTGCGGATCCAGCGTCAGCGGCTGCAACTCACCCTGATCGGCGCGGGGCAGAGCTTGTCCTCCCTCACGCTGGCCGAGCCCTGGCGGATCGTTCTGGATGGGGTCCGTTCGGGCGAGGGCGGTGGAAGGAGCCAAGGCCGTGACCCCCTTGCAGCGGCACTGGTCGATCCCCGGATCCAGGCGCTGATTCGCGATGGGCTCGTGCTCGATCGCCGCTCGCTGACCGTGGGGGTGAAACCGCTACGGATCTATCGGGTTGGCAGCAACCCTCTGCAGCAGGGCCTGCGCCTGCAACCCCTTGCCCCTTTACATGCCCAGCAAGGACTCCGCTTCCTCAACCAGCTCTCGCAACCGGCCGGGGCACTGCTCGCGGTGAACGGCGGGTTTTTCAACAGGGTGCGGCAGCTTCCGCTCGGGGCGGTTCGTCTGGACGGCACCTGGCTATCAGGACCGATCCTGAACAGGGGGGCCATCGGCTGGGACAGCGGCAGCCGGCTGAACTTTGGACGCCTGAGGCTGCATCAGGAGCTTGTGGTCTCCGGTGGACAGCGCTGGGGGCTGGCCAGCCTCAACAGCGGCTATGTGCAGAAGGGGCTGAGTCGCTACACCCGTGCCTGGGGGCCGGTCTACCAAGCGCTCAGCGGCCAAGAGCAGGCCCTGAGCATTGACGATGGACGCGTGCTTGCCGTTCATGGCACCGCAGCCCTGGCCAGGGGGGTGCCCCTCGCAAGTGATGTCGATTTGATCGTGGCCAGGGGGGGCGCACCACTACCGGCCCAGATTGGAGATCGCGTTGAGTTGCGCTCTGAGGCTTCCAATCCGCTCGGCAATCGGAGGCAAGTCATGGGCGGTGGCCCACTGTTACTCCAGGGGGGCCGGGTTGTGCTCAATGGTCGTGCGGAGGGGTTCAGCGCCGGCTTTATGGCACTGGCGGCACCGCGAACGGTTGTGGCGCAAGACCGCGATCGGCTTTGGCTGCTGACCCTGGAGGGTGCCGGCGGCAGCGATCCCACCCTGCTCGAGACCAGCCTGGCCCTGCGCCAACTTGGACTGGAAGAGGCCCTCAACCTCGACGGAGGCAGCTCCACGTCACTCCTGGTCGCCAACAGGCTTGTCATGAGCGGGCGGTCCTTCCCACCGCGGGTGCAGAACGCCCTGGGACTGGTGCCAGAGTGAGCAACCTCACGATCAGATCCGGAGCCATGGGCACGAACCTGCTGATCACGCCGGCTGCCGCTGCAGAGCTTGGCCGCCAGGCCGCTGTGGCCGGAACACCAGGTCAGATGCATCTTGATCTGCTGGATGGCAGCTGTGAAACCCATGTGATCCGGCTGCAACCGGGACCCATGGGAGGAGTGCCGGTGGCCCGCGCCGATGGCATCACCCTGCATGCTCCCGCAAGTCAGGCGGGGCAGCTGGAGGGGCTCTGCCTTGATTACCGCGGCGATCTCAGCGGTGGCGGCTTTCTGGTGACCGCCCGCAGCGGCATTCGCTGCTGCCCTTGCGGCAGTGCTTTCACTCGCCTCTGAGGACACTGCAGGCGACCCGGTATGGTGGTGGATTGTCGAACCAGGTCGGGGTACCGGCCGCATCCCGACCGTCGATGCCAACCATCCAACAGCTGATCCGTCACGAGCGCCAGACCCTCAAGGCGAAGACCAAGTCTCCAGCCCTGCGCTCATGTCCCGAGCGCCGGGGAGTGTGCACACGCGTGTACACGTCCACGCCCAAGAAGCCCAATTCGGCTCTGCGCAAAGTGGCACGTGTGCGCCTCACCTCGGGCTTCGAAGTGACGGCCTACATCGGTGGCATCGGCCACAACCTCCAGGAGCACTCTGTTGTGCTGATCCGCGGCGGTCGTGTGAAGGATCTGCCTGGTGTCCGTTATCACATCATCCGCGGAACGCTTGACACCGCCGGCGTGAAGGATCGTCGCCAGTCGCGCTCCAAGTACGGCGCCAAGACTCCTAAGGAGTGATGGCAGTGCGTCTCTCACTGACGCCCCAATCCTGAAACCACCCTCTTCCCCTTTCTCCCTTACCCACGGTTCATGTCCCGCCGTAACGCCGCCGAGAAGCGCCCGATTCTTCCCGATCCCCAGTTCAATAGCCGCCTCGCCACGATGATGGTGGTGCGCTTGATGAAGCACGGCAAGAAATCCACCGCCCAGCGGATCCTGTCCGATGCCTTCAGCCTGATCGGCGAGCGCACCGGCGGCGATCCCCTCGAGCTGTTCGAAACGGCCGTGAAGAACGCCACGCCTCTGGTGGAAGTGCGAGCCCGTCGCGTCGGTGGTGCGACCTACCAGGTGCCCATGGAAGTGCGCCAGGAGCGCGGCACAGCCATGGCCCTGCGCTGGCTCGTCAGCTTCTCCCGTTCCCGCAACGGCCGCAGCATGGCCCAGAAGCTCGCCGGTGAATTGATGGATGCCGCCAACGAGGCCGGCAACGCCGTTCGCAAGCGCGAAGAAACCCACAAGATGGCCGAAGCCAACAAGGCTTTCGCCCACTACCGCTACTGACTCACCCTCGCCCTGAACGCTCTCGGCTGTTCAGGGCGGACCTGTAGAGTCTCACCCGCCTTTTAACGCCCCACCCCGGAGTTTCCTGTGGCTCGCGCCTTTCCCCTGGAACGCGTCAGAAATATCGGTATTGCCGCTCATATTGACGCTGGTAAAACCACCACCACCGAACGAATCCTGTTCTATTCAGGTGTGGTGCACAAGATCGGTGAGGTGCATGACGGCGCCGCTGTCACCGACTGGATGGCCCAGGAGCGTGAACGTGGAATCACCATCACCGCTGCGGCCATTTCCACCAGCTGGAATGACCATCGGATCAATATCATTGATACCCCCGGCCACGTGGATTTCACCATCGAGGTGGAACGTTCCATGCGGGTTCTCGACGGTGTGATCGCTGTGTTCTGCGCCGTGGGTGGCGTTCAGCCTCAGTCTGAGACTGTTTGGCGCCAAGCCGACCGCTACTCCGTGCCTCGGATGGTGTTCGTCAACAAGATGGACCGCACCGGCGCCGATTTCCTCAAGGTGCATGGCCAAATCAAGGATCGCCTCAAGGCCAACGCCGTGCCGATCCAGCTGCCGATTGGTGCCGAGGGCGATCTCAGCGGCATCATCGACCTCGTGGCCAACAAGGCTCACATCTATAAGGACGATCTCGGAAAGGACATCGAAGTCACCGACATTCCTGCCGACATGGCTGATCAGGCAGCCGAGTGGCGGACGGTCTTGATGGAGGCGGTTGCCGAAACCGACGAAGCCCTGATCGAGAAGTTCCTGGAGACTGGCGAACTCAGTGATGAAGAGCTCAAGAAGGGCATCCGTGATGGCGTCCTGAAGCACGGTCTCGTTCCGATGCTCTGCGGCTCCGCCTTCAAGAACAAAGGTGTGCAGCTGGTTCTTGATGCCGTTGTTGACTACCTGCCCGCCCCCGTGGATGTGCCCCCGATTCAGGGTGTGCTCCCCGATGGCAAGGAAGCCGTGCGTCCCTCCGACGACAAGGCTCCCTTCAGCGCCCTGGCCTTCAAGGTGATGGCTGACCCCTACGGCAAGCTCACCTTCGTGCGCATGTATTCCGGCGTCCTGGAAAAGGGCAGCTACGTGCTCAACTCCACCAAGGGCGAGAAAGAGCGCATCTCCCGTCTGGTAGTGCTCAAGGCAGACGACCGGGAAGAGGTTGATGAACTGCGCGCCGGCGACCTGGGAGCGGTTCTTGGCCTGAAAGCCACCACCACCGGCGACACCCTCTGCTCTCCCGAAGATCCCATCGTTCTTGAGACCCTGTTCGTCCCTGAGCCGGTGATCTCCGTGGCGGTGGAGCCCAAGACCAAGGGCGATATGGAGAAGCTCTCCAAAGCACTGGTGTCTCTGGCAGAGGAAGATCCCACCTTCCGGGTCAACACGGACGCCGAAACCGGACAAACCGTGATTGCCGGCATGGGCGAGTTGCACCTGGAGATCCTGGTGGACCGCATGCTGCGTGAATTCAAGGTGGAGGCCAATATCGGTGCTCCTCAGGTCTCCTACCGCGAAACCATCCGTGGTTCAGCCAAGGGGGAGGGCAAGTTCTCCCGCCAGACCGGTGGTAAGGGTCAATATGGCCATGTGGTGATTGAAATGGAGCCGGGCGAGCCCGAATCCGGGTTTGAATTCGTCAACAAAATTGTTGGTGGTGTTGTTCCAAAGGAATTCATCAAGCCCTCGGAAATGGGCATGAAGGAGACCTGCGAATCCGGTGTGATTGCTGGATACCCCATGATCGACATCAAAGTCAGCATGGTTGACGGGTCGTACCATGACGTGGACTCGTCAGAAATGGCGTTCAAAATCGCCGGCTCCATGGCCTTCAAGGATGCGGTCAAGAAGTGCAATCCTGTGCTTCTTGAACCGATGATGAAGGTTGAGGTCGAGGTTCCCGAGGATTTCCTCGGCTCGATCATCGGTGACCTGTCTTCCCGTCGAGGACAGGTGGAAGGTCAGGCCATTGACGATGGCACGTCAAAGGTCTCGGCCAAGGTGCCTTTGGCCGAGATGTTCGGCTACGCCACCGAGCTCCGATCCATGACCCAGGGTCGGGGTATCTTCTCGATGGAATTCAGCCACTACGAGGATGTTCCTCGCAACGTCGCTGAAGCCATCATCTCCAAGAATCAGGGCAATTCCTGATCTCTACCCTCCCCTAAATTCACCCCCGATTCTTTTAAAAAAATGGCTCGCGAGAAGTTCGAAAGGAACAAGCCCCACGTCAACATCGGCACCATTGGCCACGTTGACCACGGCAAAACCACCCTCACCGCTGCGATCACGAATGTGCTCGCCAAGAAGGGTCAAGCCAAGGCTCAGGCCTATGACCAGATTGACGGTGCTCCGGAGGAGCGCGAGCGCGGTATTACCATCAACACCGCCCACGTCGAGTACGAAACCGACATCCGTCACTACGCCCACGTCGACTGCCCCGGTCACGCGGACTACGTGAAGAACATGATCACCGGTGCCGCTCAGATGGACGGCGCCATCCTCGTGTGTGCCGCCACCGACGGCCCCATGGCTCAAACCAAAGAGCACATCCTGCTGGCCAAGCAGGTGGGTGTGCCCGCTCTGGTGGTTGCACTCAATAAGTGCGACATGGTCGATGATGAGGAGATCATCGAACTGGTGGAACTGGAGATCCGCGAACTGCTCTCCAGCTACGACTTCCCTGGCGACGACATCCCCGTGGTGCAGGTCTCCGGCCTGAAGGCCCTCGAGGGCGACGCCGAGTGGGAAGCCAAGATCGAAGAGCTGATGAAGGCCGTCGATGAGAACATCCCCGAGCCTGAGCGCGAAGTCGACAAGCCCTTCCTGATGGCCGTCGAAGACGTGTTCTCCATCACCGGTCGTGGCACCGTGGCCACCGGCCGTATTGAGCGCGGCATCGTCAAAGTCGGCGAAGAAATCGAAATCGTCGGCATCAAAGACACCCGCAAGACCACCGTTACCGGTGTGGAGATGTTCCGCAAGCTGCTCGATCAGGGCATGGCCGGCGACAACGTCGGCCTGCTGCTCCGCGGCATCCAGAAGGAAGACATCGAGCGCGGCATGGTGCTCGTGAAGCCCGGCTCCATCACCCCTCACACCAAGTTTGAGGGTCAGGTGTACGTGCTGAAGAAGGAAGAAGGCGGCCGTCACACCCCCTTCTTCGCTGGCTACCGCCCGCAGTTCTATATCCGTACCACCGACGTGACCGGCCAGATCACCGCCTTCACCGCGGAAGATGGCTCCAACGTCGAGATGGTGATGCCCGGCGACAACATCAAGATGACCGGTGAGCTGATCTGCCCCGTGGCCATCGAGCAGGGCATGCGCTTCGCTATCCGCGAAGGCGGCCGCACCATCGGTGCTGGCGTGGTCTCCAAGATCATCGAGTGATTATCAAGCGATGATCGTCAGGGGATGGTTCGGCCGCGTCCGGGCCGTCCCCTACACTTTTTAAATCGAACCTCGACAATTCACCGTCTCCGATCCCCTCGGGGGCTTCCTCTGCGCATTCCATGTCCACCGCAATCGCTCAGCAGAAGATCCGCATTCGCCTCAAGGCGTTTGATCGCCGCATGCTGGATCTCTCCTGCGACAAGATCATCGAAACGGCCGACAACACGGCAGCAACGGCCATCGGTCCCATTCCTCTTCCCACCAAGCGCAAGATCTACTGCGTCCTGCGTTCTCCCCACGTTGACAAGGATTCACGGGAGCATTTCGAAACACGCACCCACCGTCGGATTATCGATATCTACAGCCCCTCGGCAAAAACAATCGACGCCCTGATGAAGCTTGATTTGCCAAGCGGAGTTGACATCGAAGTGAAGCTCTGAGGCGCACCCGCCCCAGCGGTCAGCTGCCTAGGATTGATCTCACTGAGATCGTGCTGCGTGGCTGACCTGTCCGTCAGGGAATTACCCCTGTTCCCCCTGCCGGATGTTGTTCTGTTTCCAAGGGAAGTGCTCCCTCTGCACATCTTCGAGTCGCGCTATCGGATGATGCTCCGCAGCGTTCTTGAAGATGATCGTCGCTTCGGAGTGATCCGCTGGGATCCTCAGAATCAAACCGTGGCCCCAGTTGGCTGCTGCGCCGAAGTTCTGCAGCATCAAACCGGCGAGGATGGTCGAAGCAACATTGTGACCCTGGGTCAGCAGCGCTTCAGAGTGCTTGATGTGGTGCGGGAGGCGCCTTACCGCACAGCGCTTGTGAGCTGGATCGAAGATGAGCCGCTCGAATCTCCCGATGCGCTCGAAACCCTCACCCAATCGGTCGATCAGGCCCTGCGTGACGTTGTTGAACTCACCGGCAAGCTGACCGGTTCACCCGCCTCCCTCCCTGAAGACTTACCCGATCTCCCTAGGGAACTCTCCTTCTGGATCGGAGCCCACCTGGGAGGCCCTGTTGCTGATCAACAGCAGGAACTGCTGGAACTCACCAGCACCCGCGAACGCCTTGAACAGGAATACGCCATGCTCGATGAAACCCGTCGCCAGCTGGCAGCTCGCACGGTCTTACGTGACACCCTCGCGAACACCGAGGAATGCTGAGCGCTACAGCCCAGGGCCTGGCCGCCCTCCTTGCCATTGGCGTCGGAGCGATCGCTTTCAGCCTCTGGACCCGCCGCAATCGCGCCTATCAATCCAGTGCCAGCGTCGCGGCCGCCTACGACGCCTGGACCGACGATCGCCTGCTTGAAACTCTCTGGGGTGACCATGTGCACCTCGGCTACTACGGCGATCCACCGCGGCGGCGGGATTTTCGTGCCGCCAAGGCAGATTTTGTGCACGCCCTGGTGCACTGGAGCGGACTCGACCAACTACCACCTGGTTCTCGCATCCTGGATGTGGGCTGCGGCATCGGTGGCAGCGCCAGGATCCTTGCCCGCGACTACGGCTTTGAGGTGCTGGGTATCAGCATCAGCCCAGCCCAGGTGGCCCGTGCCACAGCACTGACCCCTGAAGGCATCCACTGCCGATTCGCAGTGATGGACGCCCTCGATCTGCAACTCGCCGATCAACAGTTCGATGCTGTCTGGAGTGTTGAAGCCGGCCCCCACATGCCCGACAAGCAGCGCTATGCCGACGAACTTCTTCGGGTACTCCGCCAGGGCGGCGTGCTGGCGGTCGCGGACTGGAACCGCCGCGATCCATCAGACGGCGAGATGAATGGCGTGGAGAAGCATGTGATGCATCAGCTGCTCACCCAGTGGGCCCATCCCGAATTCGCCAGCATCAAAGGTTTTGCCAGCAACATCGCCGCCAGCCCCCATCAAAGGGGCGTCTTGGAGACGGATGACTGGACCCGGGCAACACTGCCCTCCTGGATCGACTCCATTGGAGAGGGGCTGCGCAGACCCTGGGCCGTTCTCAGCCTTGGCCCCAGGGCAATCCTCCAAGGCCTCCGCGAAACTCCCACCCTGCTGCTGATGCACTGGGCCTTCGCCACCGGTTTGATGCAGTTCGGCGTCTTCAGAATCAGCCCCGGTGGGGGTCAATCCGCAGCCAACTCCGAACTGGGGTAAGCACCGAACTGAGCCAGGTGCTCACAAAGAGGGGTCAGAAGTTCAGTGAGTTGGCGGAGCACCTCCCCTCCCTGCTCTGCAGGAAGCTCCACATCCATGAAGAACACATATTCCCCAAGCTCCCGTTTTGAGGGGCGCGACTCGATCCTGCTCATGTTCAGCCCAAGCGTTGCCACCGCAGTGAGGGCCTCCAGCAAGGCACCTGGTGCATTGCGGTGCAGAGAGAAGGCAAGGCTGGCGACATCTCCCTCCAAGCGCCGCTCGCCACGCTGCAGCAGCAGGAATCGGGTGCAGTTTCCGCTGGCATCGTTAATCGGATAAGCGAGCGACTCCAACACTCCCTCCTCGGCCAGGGAACGACTCGCAATCGCCGCACGGAACTGACTGCCCCGCACCATGCGGGCCGCTTCTGCGGTGGAGCTGGTGGGTAGCTGAAGGGCATTGGGAAGATGACGCGACAGCCAACCGCTGCACTGAGCCAAAGCCTGGGGGTGCGACAGCACCTCAGACACCTGATCAAGACGACCGCTGCTGAGCAGCGCATGCCGGATCGGTAACACCAGAGCACGCCGGATGCAGAGATCCGGATGGGCCCAGAGTGCATCCAGACTCGTGGTCACACCACCTTCCACGGAATTCTCCACGGGCACGACCGCCGCCTCGCAGCGACCATCAGCGACGTGATCAACGACGGAACGCAACCCAGGGCAGGGCAGCAACTCCACCGGATCCAGAGCCTCGAGCTCCACCATGGCGCGGGCCGCTCGCTCGCCGTAGGTTCCCTGCGGCCCGAGGAAAGCCACGCTCGTGGTCATCAATCGCCCTGCAAACACTCGATAGGATCATGGCGCGTCAGCGTCCGCTCATGCCCCTGGCCTTCCGCGCCAGCCAGCACTTGAACCTCACGGTGAACCGTCGGGCGGATGCGCTGCCGGCCTATCTGCAAGAAGAGGATCGGGTGGTGAAGGCCCTTCTGGATCCGAGCCAGCTCAGCCTGCTGGCCCCAGGCCGATACCAATACACCGTCACGACACTGCAGGTGTTCCAACTGCAGGTGAAACCTGTGGTCTGCCTGGAGGTGACCCATCAGGACAATCGACTGACCATGCGCGCGCTTGACGCCAACCTTGAGGGGCTGGGGCTCGTGGATGACTTTCAGCTCACCCTCGAAGCGGTCCTCGAAGCGCGTAGCTCCGGCTTGGAGGGTTTAGCCACCCTGGGGGTAGAAGTGAGCCAGCCCCCGTTGCTTCGACTGATCCCCCGCAGGGTGCTCGAAAGCACCGGCGAATCGATCCTCAACGGCATCCTCTTGACCATCAAGGGCAGGGTCGGACGTCAACTGGTGAACGATTTCGAGCGCTGGTGTGAGAGTTCAGAACCCGCCTGAGGCAGAGACAACCTGCTCAGGCAAAGGGATATTGCGCAGAAAACTCCGGCGATGCAAAGGCGTCGGACCTTCAGCCATGAGTGCCTGTCGGTGCCGTGCTGTGCCGTAACCGGCATGGGAGTCCAGCGCATAACCAGGGAACCGTTGCGCGAGCCGGCGGATCAACGCATCACGGGCCTCCTTGGCCAGCACGCTGGCCGCAGCAATCGCTGCGCACTGGCTATCCCCCTGCACAATCGTCTGCTGTGGATGGGGCCAGGGCCGAAGGGGAAGCACCCCATCCACCAGCACAAGAGCGGGCTGCTGGGGCAGCCGCTGCAGCGCCCGAAGCATGGCCTGCTCGGTGGCGCTGCGGATTCCGATCGCATCAATCTCCCGTGCTGAGGCCTGACCGAGTCCCCAGGCTGCAGCGAGCGTTTCGATCAGAGGCACCAAGCGTGCTCGGCGCCGAGGGGTCAAGGCCTTGCTGTCGGTCAACCCCTGAGCAAGAAGCCCATGAGCGGCGGCTTCATCAAGCACCACAGCTGCGGCGAACACAGGGCCGAAGAGACAGCCTCGCCCGACTTCATCGACACCGGCGACCCAGTCAGTCATCGGCGCATGCGGCGTGCTTCAGTCCGCGCTGGCGGCCGAGGAACGGCGGCGGCGGCGGCGTGGTTCTTGATCTTCGTCGGAGCCATCGGAACCGGCTGCCACCGGCACAGGCTCAGCCTGGGGCTCTGCGGGGGGCTCAGTCGCAACCACAGCCACCGGCTCAAATGGGGTGATCTCCAGGGGCGTGATCTCAACCAACAGCGGCGCAGAATCGGCTTGGGTTGAGGTCTCGGCCACCGCGTCCGACCTGCCGTTGTCGTCTGGAGCAGCCGTGGATCGGCCTCCGCCACGACTACCCCCGCGACTGCCGCGACGGCGACGACGACCACTGGAAGCCGCCAGTTGCTGACGGGCTTCCTCCAGCACTGCGTCGGCGTCTTCGCCAGGACGCACCACCCGCACCAGCAGGTTGTCGCTTTCCGGGGGTTCCTCAAGCAGTAGAGCAGGACTTAGGCCAAGCCAGCCATAGACCTCCTCCTGCTGCTCGGTCATCGGCACGGCCAACAGCTCAGGGTCCTGACGACGGGCCGCCGACTCAGGAGCCGCCACCGCTTCGCTCACGTCGGCATCCACCGCCAAGCTGGCATCGGTGTCGTCGCTGATCACAGCGGCGGCACTTCGCCCCCTGCCGCCTCGGCGGCGGCGGCCACCACTGGATTCAGAGGGAGGCGCCACTTCAGCGCGGGCAGAAGCTGCCGATCGCACCAAACCAGTCGCGGTGGCTAGGGGCTGGAGCAGGTCCTTACCGGGCAGCACTGCCACATGCCCCAGACCACCACAGCTTGGGCAGGCGCGGCCGAACAACTCATAGATGTTTTGCCCCTGCCGCTTACGGGTGAGTTCCACCAGACCAAGCTCAGTGAGCTGTGCGATCTGCGGACGGGCCGCATCATCACGAATGGCCGCAGTGAAATATTCGAGCAACTGCAGCTGATCGCGGCGGGAGTCCATGTCGATGAAGTCGACGATGATCACCCCACCGATGTTGCGCAGCTTCAACTGGCGGGCGATTTCGACGGCCGCCTCACAGTTGGTCCACAGGACGGTCTCCCGAGCATTGGCCGATCGGGTGAAGGAGCCCGAATTGACATCGATGACCGTGAGCGCCTCAGTGGGCTCGATGATCACGTAACCCCCGGATGGGAGATCCACCCGGGGCTTGAGGGCATCGCGGATGGCGGCATTGACCTTGAAATGCTCCAGCAGCTCAGCTGGCTCAGGATGGGCATCGACCTGAACGGCAGCACCCTCCTCACCGAGGAAACCCGTAACCCGTTCCACCGCGGCGGGGTCATCCACCACCACCCTGCTGAGATCCGGACCGGTGTGATCGCGCAGGATGCGGTGAATAAAGTCCTCATCACGGTTGAGAAGCACCGGAGGAGCGGCCGTTTCTGCCGCCCGTTGAATGGCCTCCCACTGGCGAAGCAGCGATTCGAGGTCATCGATCAAAAGCTCTTCGCTCACCCCTTCCGCCTCGGTGCGGATCAGCAGACCAGCTCCAGGCGGTTTGACAAGAACGCCCAAGGCACGCAGACGATTGCGCTCACCCTCTGAACCAATCCGGCGGGAGATGTTCACCCCCTGGCCGCTGGGTTGGAGCACCAGGTAACGACCAGGAAGAGCCAGATTTCCAGTGAGGCGCGGCCCTTTGGTGCCCGTCGGTTCCTTCATCACCTGCACGAGCACACGCTGACGGGGCTCCAGCAGTTCGGTGATGCCGGCGGCCCCTTTCTTCAGGCGCAGGGGGCCGAGATCAGTGACATGAATGAAGCCGTTCTTTTCGCTTTCACCGATGTTGACGAAGGCTGCATCAATCCCAGGCAGCACGTTTTCCACGGTCCCGAGATAGACATCACCGATCTGATATCGACCCTGCGCAACGATCAGTTCATCAACGCGCTCGTCGGTGAGCACTGCGGCGATCCGCAGCTGCTCGGCGATGACAATTTGTTGGGGCATGGAGAAGGTCAGAGAGCGCCCCTTAGGGCGTAAATCCGATCAGAGACCTGCCGGTCCACTGCACGGAAACAACGTGTTCGGCCTGGGCCGTTCAAGAAGAGGGCGGAGGATTAACTCCTATGGAGCTCACAGACGGCGTGAATCAGGACGCATGGAGCTGAGGCAACAGGCCTCCGTTTCCTCAGGATCTGGGAGCGAGAAGACCGGGTCAATCCCGTAGCGCAGTGCTCAGGGGGTGTTGACTTGTGATCAATTTAGCACTGGCTTGATCACGTCCTGCAGGCGAAGTGCAACGCGTTCCACATGCTGCAGCTGCAGAGAGCAGCCCAGTGCATCCCCCAACCAGGACTGAATCTGCGCGGGCTTGAGACTGCGGCCTTGGGGATCGATGGCTGCCGAAAGATGCAACCTGACGCCATCACCATGAGCTTGGCTGAGCTGGAGATCCTGCAGGCAGGGTCGGCAGTCGCGCTCCCGAGGACGGCCCTTTTTATCCGTGTCACGCCAAAGCAGTTCCGTGCGTGCCATCAAGGCAGCAATGGCATCTTGCCAATGCGATGGCTCTGGTCTCTCACCCTCCACGACCTTGAGCCAGAACCGCCACTCGGCGGCCTCCAGCCGCTGGGACAGGCTGGGCTCGGACACGGGGACCTCCTCGGCTGAAAGCAGCCGGAATCCCTCAGGAAGCGTGGGCTGCCAGGCCGCCAGGACCGCTTCTGGATCAACAGATTCGAGAAATTCGAGGTCCATCCACTCGCCGTGAGCCTCGACGCCAAGGGGCAAAGCGAGGGCGAGTTGCAGTCGTGGCAGGGGGTGAAAGCCGCCGGTGTAACTCACCGGCAAACCGCTGCGCCGCAGGGCCCGCTCCAGCATCCGCACCACATCGAGATGGCTCAGGAGCGCCATGGCGCCGGTTTTGCTGAAGCGGAAACGCAGGCGACAGACCCGGGCACTGGGGGGTGGCACGGAGGGCTGCTGGGTCGGCACGGGAGGTGGCGGGACCACCACGTTGTGGCCCAGATCCGGACCACAGACGCCGCAACTGCTGCAGCCCTCGAAAGAGCAGTCAGGAACCACCGCCGCCGCCAGAGCCCGCTGCAAGTCCTCCGCAAGCCAAGCCTTATCAATCCCTGTGTCGATGTGATCCCAGGGCAGGGGCTGGCGGCAAAACGCCTCCAGGTCATCGCGACTGAGGGCCGTGACCGCACTCCAACTGCCCACCTCCATCTCCCGGTAGCGCCCCTCCAATCCCGCCGCCGCGATCGCCCCGGTCCAGGCCTCGTAGGTGCGGTCGAGCGACTCAAACCAGGCATCCATTCCGGCACCGGCACGCCAGGCGGCTTCAATCACCGGCGCCAGGCGGCGGTCACTGCGGCCCACGAAATCTTCCATCGCCGACAGGCGCACGTCGGTGAAGTTCACTTTCAGGCCCCGCTGTTGCCGGAAGGCATCCCGCAACAGCTGCTGGCGGCGCTGAAATTCAGCTGTGGAAACGCTGTGCCATTGGAAGGGCGTGTGCGGCTTCGGGGTGAAATTGCTGATCGTGATGTTGAGATTCAGGCGGCCCAGATCGCGGCAGCGCTGCTGAAGCATCACGCAGGTGTCGGCGATGCCGAGCACATCGGCGTCAGTCTCACCCGGCAGACCGATCATGAAATACAGCTTCACCTTGCGGTAGCCGTTCTCCATGGCGGTGCGGATGCCATTCAGCAGGTCGTCGTCAGTCAGTCCCTTGTTGACAATGTCGCGCAGGCGCTGTGTGCCGGCTTCCGGCGCGAAGGTCAAGCCGGCTTGACGGCCGCCGCCCAGGATGTGAGCAATGTTCTGATCAAAACGGTCCACCCGCTGGCTCGGGAGCTGCAGGGTGACGTTCCGATCAGCCAGTCGGTTGCGCAACTCGACCCCCACCGCCGGAAGCGCCAGATAATCACTACAACTGAGCGACAGCAGAGAGAAGTCGCTGTAGCCCGTCGTTTTCATGCCGGTCTCCACGGCCTCGATGACCGCTTCCGGCTCCACATCACGGGCTGGACGCGTAAGCATGCCGGGCTGACAGAAGCGACACCCACGGGTGCACCCGCGCCGGATCTCAACGGTCAGCCGGTCGTGGACCGTTTCCACATGGGGCACCAAGCCCATGGCGTAGTGGGGCATGGGGGTAGCGACCCGCCGCAACAGCCTGCGGGGCAGCTCTGGGTGGATGGGCTCGAGGGTGACCCCGTCGGTCGCTGGGGCATAAAGCGAGGGCACATAAACCCCTGGAACCTGAGCCAGGTCCCTCAGCAGAGCTGAGCGAGTCAGGCCGGCATCCTTGGCCTCCGCCACCACAAGACCGATCTCAGGCAGCAACTCCTCCCCGTCCCCCAGGGCGATGAAGTCAAAAAAGGGGCTGTAAGGCTCGGGATTACTGGTGGCGGTGGGGCCACCGGCAAAAATCAGTGGCGTTGCCTCGGGAGCATTCAGAGGCCAATCGCCCCGATCGGCGGCACGGAGGGGAATGCCCGCAAGATCCAGCATCTCGAGGATGTTGGTGGCGCCGAGCTCATAGCTGAGGCTGAAGCCAAGGATGTCGAAGGCAGGGAGAGGACGTCGACTCTCCACGGCGAACAAAGGCTGCTTCAGCTCACGCAGACGCGCGGCCAGATCAGCGGCTGGCAAGTAGGCACGGTCGCAGAGCTGCCCCGGAACGGCGTTGAGAATCGAATAGAGAATGATGTGGCCGAGATTGCTCGAGCCCACTTCGTAGATCTCGGGATACGTGAGCGCCCAGCGCACCCTGGCAGCCAACCAGTCACGCCGCTCCACACCGAGTTCATGACCGATGTAGCGAGCGGGGCGATTGATCCCTTCGTTCACCAGGCTCTCGAAAGGAACCGGCGGCCAAGCCTCCGACACATGGTCGGATCCGGCACTGGGTGATGGCGTCGCAACGGTCATGGCCACCGGGGCACTTCTCGCATCGTATGGAGGGATCCCTCCAAAGCTCCCGGCCGCGTAGCAGGATGCCCCCCAGCAACGTGCTTCGTTTTCCCGTGGTTCTGGTCAACAGCAATTACCTCAAACTCAAGGCCGGCTACCTGTTTCCGGAAATCGCTCGTCGGGTGAAGGCCTTCAGCGAGGCAAACCCTGAGGCGGCCCTGATCCGCCTGGGGATCGGCGATGTGACCGAGCCTCTGCCCCTGGCTTGCCGTGAGGCAATGAAGGCCGCCATCGATGAAATGGGAACCAACGCGGGATTCCATGGCTATGGCCCGGAGCAGGGCTATGGCTGGCTGCGCGAAGCGATTGCCAAGCACGATTTCCAAGCGCGCGGCTGTGCGATCAGCGCTGAGGAAATCTTTGTCTCCGATGGCTCCAAGTGCGACAGCAGCAACATCCTCGACATCCTCGGCAGCGGCAATCACATCGCCGTCACCGACCCGGTGTATCCCGTCTATGTCGACAGCAACGTGATGGCGGGCCGCACCGGAGAGGCCGGTGACAACGGCCGCTACGGCGGACTGACCTACCTGCCGATCAGTGCCGACAATGGCTTTACAGCTCAGATCCCTAGCGAGCCAGTGGATCTGATCTATCTGTGCTTCCCCAACAACCCCACTGGGGCGGTGGCCACCAGGGCTCAGCTCAAGGCCTGGGTCGACTATGCCCGCGCCCATGGTTCCCTGATCCTGTTCGATGCGGCCTATGAGGCCTTCATCCAGGACCCTGAACTCCCCCATTCGATCTACGAGATCGAAGGCGCCCGTGACTGCGCCATCGAATTCCGCTCCTTCTCGAAGAACGCCGGCTTCACCGGAACCCGCTGCGCCTTCACCGTGGTGCCGAAGGGATTGAAAGGCAAGGCCGATGACGGCTCCGAAGTGGAGCTTTGGGGCCTTTGGAACCGCCGTCAGAGCACCAAGTTCAACGGCGTCAGCTACATCATCCAGCGTGGTGCTGAAGCGGTGTACTCCGACCAGGGCCAACAAGAGATCAAGGCGCTGGTGGGCTTCTACATGGAGAACGCCGCCATCATTCGCCGGGAACTGAGTGCTGCAGGCATCGAGGTGCATGGCGGTGAGCATGCTCCCTACGTCTGGCTGAAAACCCCTGCTGGCACAGACTCCTGGGGCTTCTTCGACCACCTGCTCAACAAAGCTCATGTGGTGGGCACCCCTGGCAGCGGCTTCGGCGCCGCCGGTGAGGGTTACTTCCGACTCTCCGCCTTCAACAGCCGCGCCAATGTGGACGAAGCCATGGCGCGCATTCGTCGTCTGTGACCGTGTCGGTTTTACATTGCCCAGAGCCGAGATCCTTGGTCATGGTGGTGAACACCTCCAGCCCCAGCCCCGGCGGCGCCGCCGTGATCGAGAAGCAGAGCGAGCGGGTGCGCAAGCGCTCGCCCCGCTACAAAGTGCTTCTCCACAATGACCCGGTCAACACCATGGAATACGTGGTAACGACCCTGCAGCAGGTGGTGCCGCAGCTGAGCGAGCAGGACGCCATGGCTGTGATGCTCGAAGCGCACAACACCGGGGTTGGCCTGGTGATCGTCTGCGATCTCGAACCGGCCGAGTTTTACTGCGAAACCCTCAAGGCCAAAGGGCTGACCAGCACTCTGGAGCCAGAGAGCTGAGCACTCCAGCCCGCCGGTCTGTCGCTGCCCTCTGGCAGGACTGGCTGCGGCAGCACCGTCGCTGGCTACCGACCGTGCTGTTGATTCCAGCCCTCTATGGCCTGGGCTGGCTGCTGATCCAACCGATGAGCTGGCTCTTCCCGAGCATCCCGCTGGCCTCCAGAAACCTGATGGGCACCCTCGTCAGCGAACTGCTGTTTCTGCTGGTTCTGCCGAGTTGGGTGCGCATCCGTTGGAACAGCGCCCATCCCTGGCAAACCCTGGGCGTTAGGTCGTCTCAGCGCAGCGAAGGTCCAGGTGCACGACTCCGCGGCGGCCTCGGCTGGGCCTTCGCTCTGCTGCTGTTGATCACAGGGCTCAGCCTGGCGGGTGGCTGGGGTCAGTGGCTGGGGGATCTAAGCCTCGCGGAGCTCCTGAATGCCGTATTGCTCTGCATTGGGGTCGGCCTGGCGGAAGAACTTCTCTTCCGAGGCTGGCTCTGGGGAGAGCTCAACCACCTCATTGGCCCGCGCTTGGCCCTTCCGGGTCAGGCGCTGATCTTCAGCCTGGTGCATACCCGCTTCAACCTTGGCTTCTGGCCGATGCTGGGCTTGCTGATCGGGCTGTTTCTACTGGGGATAGCCCTGGCAACCCGCCGGCGGCTCGATCAGGGATCTCTCTGGGGGTGCGTCGGCCTCCACGGCGGACTGGTGGGTGGCTGGTTTGCCCTGCAGTCGGGACTGATTCAGTGGTCTCCCCTTTCACCGCAATGGCTGACAGGACCTGGTGGCAATCCCCTCGGCGGAGTCGTCGGAATCCTGGCCCTCAGCGCCCTCCTGGTGCGTCAGCTCACGGCTTTAGCCAAGGCGGCCCGTCCCTCTACCGGCGCGCGCAGCGCTTGATCCAACGGCGCAACGCCGTAATCACGCTCCAACAGATCCATCACCGTGCGACCGAAATCTCCTGGATTGCGGTCAAACGCTTCAAGACAGATCCTCCCGAAGGTGCTGCCCATCGGCTCCGGATTCCAGAGCAGCTTGCGCGCCGTCCAGGGCATCATGCTCATTGGGTTGTAGCCAGGTTTCAGCAGCCCCTGATCAAAGCCGTACTGCTCTAAGTGGGTGTGGGGCTGCAGGCCGATGAAGAAGATCGCGGGCTCCACCCTGTCAGCCCCGAAGATCCGCTCCAACTCGCGGTGATACGCCACGGTCTGACGAATCGTCTCCGGGCGTTCGTCGATCACGTTGAAGGAGTAGTTCACCGACACGTGATCGCGGAAACCGGCTGCTGCCAACATCCGACAGCTCTCGAGCACGGTGCGCAGGTTGTAGCCCATGCGCATCTTGCGAACGAGTTCCTGGGAGCCAGAGGTGATGCCGATTTCGAAGTAGCTCATCCCGGTGGCCACCATCAGCTCAGCGAGCTCGGCATCCAGGTTGTCGGCTCGGATGTAAGCCGCCCAGCGGATGCCGGTGAGCCCCTCGGCCTTCACGGCCCGAAGCAGCTCCTTGGCATCGTCGATGTAACGCCGGGCTGGAATGAACTGGGCATCGGTGAACCAGAAACCGCGCACACCTCGGTCGTAGAGCTGACGCATTTCTGCCACAACCTCCTTCACAGGGTTGAGGCGCACCTGCTTGCCCTCGACCACCGTGTAAACGCAGTAGCAGCAGTTGTGGGGGCAGCCCCGCTTGGTTTGAACGCCGACGTAGAAGTCGCCTCCGTCGAGATACCAGTCGAGCTGGGGCCAAATCGACGCGATGTAGGTGTAATCGCAAGCCGTCTTCGGGCGACTTTCAGGCTGTTCATGGATCAGTCCTGGCCGGGGGGGCTCACCAACGACGTAGCAGCGTTCGCTTTGCAGCGAGTGGCCGAGCAGAAGCTTCTCCAGCAAGGGTTCACCCTCGCCGAGGGAAACGATCGTGCCCTTAGGGAGGGAACGGCCAAGCTGCTCATAGAAAACACTGACGGCGCCACCACCAAGCACGGCCCGGGCCGTCGATCGGTGGCGCTGAGCCCGCGCTAGTCCCCGACGCACAAGGCGCTGGTTACGCCAAAGCTCCCCGTAGTGACTCGCCATCAGCCGGACGCCACCAAGGGCACCTCGCAGACGCTTCAGCGGATTGCGCGCGTAGAAAACCTCGAAGGAGTTCTGAAGAGGGTTACCTCCGCGTCCATCGACGGGGGCGTAGATCTGAATATCGCGCCACGAGAACACCAGCAACGTCGGCTGGAACTGGTCGATGACAGCCAGCAAGACGCGCTCCACATCCAGCACCGGCAAAGCGGCTAGATCGAGGATCCGCTGAGGCAGCCCAGGAAAACACTTGTGGAGGTGATCGGCCAAATAGATCGGCCCGATCGGGAAGATGGGGTTGCAGGGCAATCGCACCAGCAGCACGCGCTCACCCGCAGCGGGGGCCTGAAGCGCAAAGGGTGACAGCGACATGGATCGGCCCATCGGCAGGACGCTAACAACCACCGGGGCCGCAACGCCCCTTCAAGCTTCTTCACAACAGCTTCACAAAGCCGTCGACACACAGCGCAATCTTCTGTTACAGTCGTTCCTGGCAGGGCATCCCTGCCCTTCCGTAACCGCTCTTCGGAGCATCGTTTCCCGTTCTCATGACCACCACCATTCAGCAGCGCTCCGGCGCCAATGGCT